>JBJOHF010000001.1:0-5755 GCA_046047855.1 Pseudomonadota bacterium
TGGCATGGGCGCATCGGAGGGTTCGTACTCTCTCTGCTCTTGTTTCGCCTGGTTTGGGGTTTTTGGGGTTCAGAGACGGCTCGGTTCGCTCGGTTTGTTCCGAGTCCCCAGCGGTTGGTGAAGTACCTTCGCGGTCAGGCTGAGCCTCGACTCGGCCACAACCCCTTGGGTGCCCTCTCGGTCATGGCCCTGCTTGGGGTATTCACGCTTCAGGCGCTGGCGGGTCTGGCCACATCTGATGAGATTGCATATGACGGGCCTCTGGTTTCAGTCGTGTCTGACGCCTGGGTAGAGTGGGCCGGATGGATTCACCTGACGACGGAGCCTCTGTTGCTGGTGTTGGTCGGGCTGCACCTGGTCGCCATAGGCTTCTATCGTGTTCGGCGCAAGCAGAATCTTCTCAGACCCATGTTGACTGGATATGCCTTGGCCGAACAGGTTGTTGCAGGTCAGGAGGTTCGAGACCGTTGGTCAGATCGTCTGCGCGCGGCTTTGCTCTGGGGTGTTGCTGCCTGTGGTTTAGCCATGATCTTCATTGGAGTTTGAGAACCCAAGAAAGCCTGCAATCTCATGACGCTGGTTCCAGGCGTCCTTCTCTCCCATCGCAATCAGACTGCGCGTAAAAGTGGACTCAAATAGCAAGTAGCTCAGCAGAGCTCCACCACGGCTTGCTCGGGTAGGTCGTGTTCGTTGATCACCGAGGAGTCGAAGTAGCCGCTGTACGCTAGGTGGAAGTGACTGCACATGGGCCTGTGCCAGGTGGTCAATGCGCGAACTGGGGAATATGGTCATGATCTGAATGGGCCGCAGCCCATTGACCTGTGTAGACGCGGCTGGCAAGCGGCTCAAGGTCTGGTTGACACGCTCCAGTCGCTCAATATCTGCAGGGAGTGCATCAATGAAGATGCTTGAGAGGCTGTGCCCAATGACCTCTGAAAGACTGGGCGCTGGTGCATCCTCCCGCCCCAGTTGGCTCGGCTCCGGAGGCTTGGCAGCGCCTATAACGAAGAGTTGGTCGGCTCCCATATGAATTGCGGGGGAGAGCGGTGAGGTCTGCCGAACAGACCCATCGCCGAAGTATGCTCTGGGGCCGTTCAGTGAGAGGGGTACGGGCGCGAAAATCAGAGGTATTGCAGCGCTTGCGAGCAGATGGTCATAGTGAATGGTGGTCGGAATAGCGATTCGCTGGTTGCGCCGCCAGGCCGACACAGACTGCTTGGCCTGATAGAAGGTGACGTGCTCGCCGCTGCTGTAGCTTGACGCCGTTATGGCCAGCGCATCGAGCGCATCTGTCTCGAGCAGATCCGGCAGCCTTCTCAGTGGTATGTGCATGCGCAGAAGCTCGCCAAGTGGCGTGTTATCGAGCACGCTCTTGGGGGCAAATTTTCCACGCGCAATGAGCCATCCAATCCCCATAAGAGAAAGCCATCGAAATCCGCCCTCGATCATGTCGGATATCGACGCGCGATATACCTTCTCCACATGCAGATCCATCCAGACTTGCTTAAGGGCACGGGTAGCAGCACCGAATTGGTCTGCCCCACATGCAATTGCAGCCGCATTAAGAGCGCCTGCGGAGGTGCCACAGACAATTGGAAACGGGTTCGCGGAATGCCCATGCGCGGCTTGAATTTTTGCAATCATTCGCAGAACACCTGCTTGGTAAGCGGCCCGCGCACCGCCCCCCGTGAGCACCAGAGCCGTTTTAGCGGGGCGCAAGGATCTGGCGCAGGCACTCGGCGAGAGCGTCCACCTGTGTGGGCTTGGTGAGGTAAGCATTTCCTCCGCAGGTCTTCCATTTGTCATTGCCAGCATTGAACACATCAGCCGTCAGAAAGACAATCGGGAGTCTCTCGGGGGTGTAACCCCTGTCCCTCAGTGTGCTCGCGAGGGTGTATCCGTCCATGACGGGCATGTTGATGTCAGAGAGAAGCATCGCGTATTCATGCGCGGACAATGCTTCAAGAGCCTCGGCCCCATTGCTCACCACAGAGCAGGTGTAGCCAATGAGTTCAAGCTGACGTCGGATCAGCTTTTGATTGACGACATGGTCCTCAGCGACCAAGATGTGCGGCCGCGCATGGGGTGCTGCTTGTTTGACCATGACCTCGCCGAGCGGTTGATCGACGGAGTCTCGCGTGTGCGCAATGTCGGGTCCTACGGCCGGCAGCTCAATCCAGAAGCAGCTGCCTGCGCCCTCTGCGCTCTCTGCACAGATCGTGCCGTTCATGGCCTCGACCATGCGCTTGCAGATGCTGAGCCCAATGCCCGTTCCCTCTACTTGGGTCTGTTCCGCACCAAGTCGATTGAACGGCTGAAAGAGCTGATCCATCTTGTCTTTCGGAATGCCCAGGCCCGTGTCTTCAATTGCAACACGCATAGAGGAGCCGGATTCGCTGACGATCACTCGAACCGAGCCATTCGCCTTGTTGTATTTCACTGCGTTTGAAAGCAGATTGACGAGGACCTGCTTCAGTCGAAAAGGATCCGCACGAATAACGCTTGCGCTCGGTGTAAATGGAAGGACCTGTATCTGTCGTGACCTTGCCAAGACCTTGATCATGGAAATAGAGTCCTGAATCACCTCGTCGAGGCGCACATGAACAGACTTGAGTGATGTGAGGCCAGACTCCACCTGGGTGAGGTCTAGGACATCGTTAATCAGCGATAGGAGGTGTCCACCTGCCTTAACCATGTCATCGATCTGCTCTCGGTGGTCTCGGCTGAGATGAGGGTCATCCAACAGAAGCTGCCCGAGCCCAATGATCACATTCATAGGAGTGCGCAGCTCATGACTCATTGTCGAAAGGAATTGCTCCTTGCTACGAAGTGCTGCATCAGCACGCTGCTTGGCTTCTGCAAGCGCCTGCTCTGCCAATTTTTGCTCTGATATGTCCGTTGCGAATTTAATAACCTTGAGCGGTCGGCCTTGCAGGTCAAGGATGGGGTTGTATGAGGATTGAATCCAGACCGGCCGACCTGAGCGTGCGATGCGTTTGTATTGGCCAGCATCACTCTTGCCAGAGGCGAGGTTCTGCCAGAGCTCTGCATACTCCTCGGAGGCAACGTATTCCTTATCACAAAAAAGAGAGTGATGGCAGCCCATAATCTGGTCGCGCTCGTACTCGAAGAGGCGCAGAAAGTTCTCGTTCGCCTCCACAACATGCCCTGTTAAGTCAAACTGAATGACCGCCTGTGAGCGGTCTAATGCGAGAAGCTTTCCTCGCGCATCGATGATCTCGCTATCGTTAAACACCTGATTCTCCCCCTCTTTTTTGGGGGGGAATCCTAGACTGAGTTTATTGCAATGGCTTGTCAGGCCATTGCTGCCTCACTTGGCGATGGCGTGTGGGTAGCAGAGGCCGCCAGTGATCTCTAGCGTTGTCGCGTTGATCGCTTCATTTTCGGCACAATGCGCAATGAGGGAAGCAATCTCCGTGGGCTCGACCAATCGACCCAGATGGACGTCCTTCAGAATGGATTCCAGGGCGTCTTGGTTCATACCTTTGAGCAGGGCAGTGGCTGTGTAGCCAGGTGCTATAGAGACGGCACGAATGTTTCGTATGCCTTTTAGCATGAACTCGCCCACCAGAATTTTGGGCATGAGGGCAATGGCGGCCTTGGTTGAGGCGTAGTTGATCTGGCCCACTTGCCCCACCTTGTTGACGGATGAAATCCCAACCAATAGACCAGGCCAGCCTCCATTGGCCATAGCCTCAGCGCAATCTCGCATCGTGAGAAAACTGCCGGTTAAATTGACGTCGATCACTTGCTGCCACTTGTCGAGACCAAGCTTGCGAGTGACCTGCCCCGTCTCCTTGTCCGGACTGATGGCGAGTCCATCGCGGATGATCCCCGCACAAGCAACGGCAATATTGAGTTCGCCAAAGTGATCGAGTGTGGCCTTCACAAATCGCGCTGTGTCGTCCTCTTGAGTGACATTTGCCTGCTGTGCAAGGGCCTCACCGCCTGCCGATTCAATGTCGCTGGCAACGCGGGTAGCCTGCTCCAGTGATTGGTCGACCACCACAATCCGTGCGCCACGCTGAGCGAGATCCTTGGCGATGGCCTCTCCAATGCCATTTCCTCCCCCCGTAATGACTGCCACGCGTCCTCTAATCTGCATGCCTACTCTCCCTTGATGTGTTGTTTTTAGTTTCTGTCGCCATGAAGAATGCCGCCGAGCAATCCGCCGCCCACGCCGGATAGGATGGAGCCCTCCCCTTGAGATCCGCCGTTCTGCGGTGCGGCAGCAAACACGCGGGAGGCGAGGCGAGAGAACGGAAGGCTCTGCAGCCAGATATCGCCCGGGCCCTGCAGGCGTGCGAAGAACAGGCCTTCTCCACCGAACAGTGCAGTTTTGATCTTTCCTACATATTGGACATCGAAGCCGACAGACGGCGCGTGCGCAACCAGGCAGCCCGTATCGACCATCAGGGACTCGCCGGCGGCAAGCGTGCGTCTCGTCACGGTTCCCCCGGCGTGCATGAAGGCGTGCCCATCTCCCTCGAGCTTTTGCATGATGAAGCCCTCGCCCCCGAAGAAGCCGACGGCCATTTTGCGTTGGAAGTGAAGCGAGAGTGAGACGCCCTTAGCGGCGCACAGGAAGCTGTCCTTTTGGCAGATAAGCTGTCCGCCGTGTTCGCTCAGATCAACAGGGATGATCTTTCCGGGGTAGGGCGCGCCGAAGGCCACGCGTCGCTTAACCTGGGCCTGATTGACATAGGCGGTCGTGAAGAGTGACTCGCCCGTGAGCAGGCGTTTGCCGGCGCCGAGGAGTTTGCCAAAAATGCCGCCCTGCTGATCAGAGCCGTCTCCAAAAAGTGTCTCCATCTCAATGCCGGACTCCATAAACATCATGCTGCCCGCTTCTCCAATAGCAGCCTCTCCAGGGTCAAGCTCGACCTCGACGTACTGCATTTCACTTCCAAAGATCTTGTAGTCGATTTCGTCCATTGGCATGTCAATTCTCCTGTTGCGGCGGTAACCGTGAGATAGTCGGCGTCAGCATGTTAAACCTTGATTTCCCCATAGGCTTTTATCCAGCGGCTGCAGTTGCCATTCTGTTGACCGGAATCATAAAAGGCGGGTTTGGCGGTGCCGCTGGAGGTCTGGCGGTGCCGATCATGGCCATTTGGGTCTCACCTGCGGTTGCCGCAGGAGTCATGCTTCCGATTCTCTGCGCCATGGATATATTTGGCACTAAGGCCTATTGGGGGCGCTGGTCGCTGAGTCTGATTCGACCGGTCTTGATTGGCGCGCTGGTAGGCATTGTGCTGGGTGCGCTCCTCTTTCAATCACTTTCCGTGCAAGAGCTCAGGCTCATCATTGGCAGTATTGCAGTGGTCTTTGTATTGAATAACTGGTTCCAAGTGGCTACCCGAATCGCCGCATGGCTGCAACGCGCCCCGGGTCAAATGGGAGTGCGGGCAGGGTATTTCTGGGGTGTGGTGTCTGGGGTGACCAGTACATTGGCGCATGCCGGTGGACCGCCTTTCGCCGTCTACGTGATGACGCTAAAGCCCGACAAAACCGTTCTGGTTGCAAGCGCATCTCTCTATTTCTTGGTGGTGAATTACGCCAAGCTGGTGCCGTACTACTTTTTGGGGCAGCTCAACGTGTCGAATCTTGGCGCTGCACTGCTCTTTGCACCCCTTGCACCGCTCGGTATCTGGTTGGGTGTCTGGCTGCACAAACGTGTCTCGGAGCGGATGTTTTACCAGGTGAGCTACCTGCTGCTCTTTTGCACGGGTTT
>JBJOHF010000002.1:0-4779 GCA_046047855.1 Pseudomonadota bacterium
TCACCGAGAAGCCCCCGTCGCGATCATGTCGCCAAGAATTTCACAACCCATGGACCGACAAGGGGCAGAAAAAGAGCGCCCAGCACACCGTGTAATCCCATGCCAACACTCGAGAAGGCCCCGGCGTCTGGATGCACTGCAAACGCCCGCGAGGTGCCAATGCCATGCGCGGCCACGCCCACTGCAAAGCCACGCGCTGTCCAGTCTTTCATGCCGAGGGCATTGAGTAAGTGGGTGGCTGTGATTGCGCCAATCACGCCTGTTGATACTGCGTAGACTGCAGTGAGCGTGGGAGAGATCCCCATAGATTCTGAGATGCCCATGGCAATGGGTGCCGTTACGGACTTGGCCAGCATGGGTGTGACAAGTTCTAAGGGCAGGCCAAACAGACTCGCAAGTCCAACGCTGGATACAGCCGAGATGACGCCCCCCATAATCAAGGCAAGACCCAGTTCTGCAAAGCGCCCTTTGAGTAGATGCCAGCCTTGGGCAATGGGCACCGCCAGGGCCACAGTAGCCGTGCCCAACAGAAAGTGAATAAACTGCGCGCCCTCAAAGTATTGGGCGTATGGCATGTCGATCGCCAGCAGAACACCAGCCGTTAATAAGACCGCTATGGCCACAGGGTTGACCAATGGCGAACGGCCCATTCTCTGATGAGCGAACACGCCCACTTGATACGCCACCAAGGTCAGGATCAGGCTAAAAAGCGGGCTACCACTGAGGTAAACCCATATTTCACGGAGATCCATCGATTACTCGGCTGGCGTCGTGACCGACCGCCGCTTAAGCACGAGTGCGGTTGTCGCCATCGCAAGGAGCACACTGACCAGTAGGACGATGCCGATCGAGAGCATATGCCCTTTGAGCAAGGGGAGAAAGCTCACCACCCCGACGGCTGCTGGAACAAAGAGAAGTCCCAGGTGGGCAGTCAGGCTGCTTGCAACCACTTGTAGGTCTGGGTCGGTTTTCTGGCGCCACAACAGACTGACAAGCAGCAAAATCAGGCCAATCACAGGACCGGGAACTGGGGAGGAAAGCGCACGCGCCACGATCTCGCCCGCCCCCTGGTAGAGCATCAAAATGATTAAGCCTTTGAGCATGTGCAATCCCTTGGCATTCGAGTAGTCAACGCCTCCATCCTAAGGGATATGATGAAAGGCCAATGAAACGAAACCCCAATCTCGGCCTCGCGATTGCAACAGTGCTCCTCTGCTTATCTGCTGGAGCCGCGTTGGCTGCACCAACAGTGCGGTTCATGACCGCGGGTGAGCTCTTCTCAAAGCTCTCGTCCCCGCTGCCCGAGGAGGTGTTCTCAGGCCAGAGTTATGTCATGGGTGTTATCGATGGACTGACCTTGGCGAAAGATGCGCGGGTCTGCATGAGAACGGACGTTGAGATCAACCAAATTGCCGCGCTTGTGCTCGGGCAATTGGCTGCGCGTCCAGATATTCACCGCTTCAATGCCGCCAGCGTGATTCGAGAGACGATTGCAGTCGAGCTCCCTTGCAGACTGTCATAGAGGTACGCATGGAGTTAAACGCAGATTTTGCTGAGCGCGTCGTCATAAACCACCACAACCTCGAGTGGGTGAGCAGCCCAACGCCAGGGGTAAGCAGACGCATGCTCGAGCGCAGGGGTGGAGAGGTCGCTCGTGCAACATCGATTGTGCGCTATGACCCGGGGACACACTTCCCTGCCCACGCGCACGATTTCGGCGAGGAGATTCTGGTGCTCGAGGGCACGCTCAGTGATGAGCATGGCGACCATCCGGCTGGGACATACATCATGAATCCGCCGGGGTCCTCTCATGCTCCATTCAGTGAGCATGGATGCACACTCTTTGTGAAGCTGCGTCACCTTGGCGCCGAGCAGGTCGAGCGCGAACGAGTGGACACCAATACGACCCCCTGGCTCCAAGGGCTCGTTGAGGGGCTCCATGTCATGCCGCTCATGCGGCAAGGAAGTGGGTCCACCCTCGTTCGTTGGGCACCCCAAACCTACTTCAATCCTCATCGCCACTTCGGCGGGGAGGAGATCTTTGTGGTGCAAGGCACCTTCGAAGACGAACACGGAACCTACCCAGCCGGCAGCTGGATTCGTAGCCCGCACATGAGTCTGCATCAGCCATTCAGCCGCGAGGGCTGCACCATCTTCGTAAAGACAGGACACCTCCACGTCTCACAGAGTGAGGCTCACCCCTAATGGCCCTGGAGAAAGCACACGAGGCATCCAGCGGTGCGGCCGTTCGCGTTTTCTATGACGGATCCTGCCCCCTCTGCAGCAAAGAGATTGCGCTCTACCAGCGGCTCGATTCTGCTCAGAGAGTCGCATGGTGCGACGTCTCCTCACCCGAGCAGGCGCCTCTGCTGCCACTACCGCAGTCCGTGCTGATGGCTCGGTTTCATGTTCAGCCCATACCGGGCGACCCGATTTCGGGTGCGCGCGCATTCCTTGAGCTCTGGAGGCATATTCCCGGCTGGCGCTGGCTATCGGTTTTGCGTCATGTACCGGGCGTGCCGAGCGTGCTTGAGCTCGCGTACGTGATGTTTTTGAAGATCAGGCCAGCGATACAGTGCCGATTGAAGTCCTAACGCATCAACGCAATCGTGCTGAGCTAAGGAACTGAACGACAGCCTCTTTGGCGTGAAAGGAGTCCGAAGTGGCGTGACCTTGGCCAGGAATAATGACTTGCTTGCTATTGGGTCTTGCGTCGACGTGGTCCTGACACGTACTCGGATTTCGATTCTCATGGCGTCCTCGATACCACGGGTCGTCCTCCCAGTTAAGTATCAAGAAAGGGGCGCTTCCATGCTTAATTTCAAGGCGTTTGTGGCACCAAAACCCGGAAGCGATTACTGCACGAAATCCCCCCACTCCAGTGCGACTAACCGTCATACCTCCCTCGCTGTGGCCCATCAAATATAGCCTCGTCTTATCGATCCAATGGATTTTGAGCAACTCATCTCTCACCAATCGAAGTTCGGCATTACGCTGTGCAAAACTATCGAAACCCTTCAAGAGCTGGCCTCGCTGAGCCACGCCATCACAATTTGATATGCGGCCAGGGATAGCAAAGCTGTCCGGCTGAACCACAATAAATCCAAGTGCCTTTATTGTCCTAGCCCACTCAGTTGCATCGTCATTCAGGCCAGCACAACCATGGAGGTAGATGAGGATGGGGTATGGGCGAGGCGTCTGTAGATAGCTTACTGGTTCATGACTGAATGCATCTGGATGATAAACCCTTGCGTTCAACCATGCGTAAGACAGGTTTTCCGGCTTGATCCAGCTAGCATAATCGCTGGAATAGGCCTGCCCCGAGAAAACAAGGAGCAGGAGCATAAAGACGCTCTTCTTAACCACTCTGCAATATGTAGGCATACGGTTGGATAAATCAACTGTAAGTGGCGGAGAGAGCGGGATTCGAACCCGCGGTAGGCTATGAACCTACACACGCTTTCCAGGCGTGCGACTTAAACCACTCATCCATCTCTCCGCTGTGCTGCACCTGACCCAAAAAAACGGGCCTGCACATGCAAGCCCGCGATTCTAACAGTTTTAGGCAACCGCTTAGGTGGGCTGCTTGAGCTGCTCCAGAATGGCCGGGTTCTCGAGCGTAGAGACGTCCTGCGTAATTTCCTCACCCTTGGCCAGCGTACGAAGCAGCCGACGCATAATCTTTCCGGAGCGCGTCTTGGGCAGGTTGTCACCGAACCGAATCTCTTTGGGCTTGGCAATGGGGCCAATCTCCTTACCCACCCAATTGCGCAGATCATTCGCCAATTTCTTGGCATCGTCTCCACTGGGTCGCGCCTGCTTGAGCACCACGAAGGCCACAATGGCCTCGCCCGTGAGATCGTCGGGACGCCCCACCACTGCTGCCTCAGCAACGAGTGGATTCGCCACAAGTGCAGACTCAATTTCCATTGTGCCCATGCGATGGCCCGAGACGTTCAGCACATCATCAATACGTCCCATGATGGTGAAGTAGCCGGTGTCCTTATCTCGAATCGCACCATCGCCGGCCAGATAAAGCGTGCCGCCAAGCTCCTCCGGGTAGTACGACTTTTTAAAACGCTCGGGGTCACCCCAAATGGTCCGAATCATGGAGGGCCAAGGCCGTTTGATGACCAGAATGCCGCCCTGCCCGTTGGGCAGATCGTGCCCCGTCTCATCGACAATGGCCACCTGAACACCCGGGAACGGCAGGGTGCACGAACCTGGCACCAGTGGCGTTGCCCCAGGCATTGGCGTAATCACATGTCCGCCCGTTTCAGTCTGCCAGAAGGTGTCCACAATCGGGCAACGACCGCCACCAACATTGTTGTGGTACCACATCCAGGCCTCTGGGTTGATGGGCTCACCCACCGAGCCCAACAGGCGAAGGGAGCTGAGGTCATACTTGTTCGGGTGGCACTCAGGAGTTGTCTCTGCGGCCTTGATCAAGGAGCGAATCGCAGTGGGTGCTGTGTAGAACACGCTGACCTGGTGCTTCTGAATCATGTCCCAGAAGCGGCCCGCATTGGGGTAGGTGGGAACGCCTTCGAAGACAATCTGCGTCGCGCCGCAGGCAAGCGGCCCGTATGCAATATAGGTGTGGCCCGTAACCCAGCCAATATCTGCCGTACACCAGAAGACATCGTGATGCTGAATGTCGAAGGTGTACTTCATGGTCAGAATGGCGTGGAGCAGGTAGCCACCACTGGAGTGCTGAACGCCCTTGGGCTTACCCGTCGAGCCCGAGGTGTAGAGAATGAAAAGCGGATGCTCTGCGCT
>JBJOHF010000003.1:0-7725 GCA_046047855.1 Pseudomonadota bacterium
AAACCGGGAGGCCAATACCCTTGGCTCGAAAGCAGCCAGCCTGGCATTGAGCCAGACCGCCATGGACCTCAAGGTCTGCATTGAACAAATCCGCGAGCAGGTTCAGAACCTTCAATAGCCAATGACAACGCCCACACAGCACGGAACGCTCTTTATCATCTCCGCACCCTCCGGTGCCGGAAAGACGAGCCTTGTTAAGGCACTGCTCGATGATCCAAGCACTGCAATTCGATTGAGCATTTCAACGACCACGCGCCCGCCGAGGCCGGGAGAAGTCCATGGTCGGGAGTACTTCTTTACCAGCAGAGAAGACTTCACCGCTCGCGCCCAGGCGGGTGACTTCATTGAATGGGCCCAGGTGCATGGCAACCTCTACGGCACCGCGAAAGCCACCATTGCAGAGGGCCTGGCACGCGGCGAACAGATTCTGCTTGAGATTGACTGGCAAGGCGCTGCACAGGTGCGGACTCAATTTCCCGACCAGGTCTGCAGCATCTTCATTCTGCCCCCATCCCTCGAAGAACTTCAGCGCAGGCTTGAGGCGCGCGGCCAAGACACCCCAGAGGTCATTGAGGCCCGCGTAAGGGCCGCCCAGTCCGAAATGGAGCATGCGGGCGAGTTCGATCATGTTATTATGAATCAAGACTTTAGCGTTGCTTTGAAGGCGCTCAAGGCGCTGGTTCAAACCCACGCAACCCCCTGATTAAAGGACCCTTTCATGGCTCGTATCACCGTAGAAGACTGTCTCTCACAGATCCCCAACCGCTTCGAACTGGTTCTCTCTGCCGCCTATCGCGCGCGTCAACTCGCGCAGGGTGCAACACCCAAGCTCGAGTCGAAGGATAAGCCCACGGTCACCGCCCTGCGTGAGGTTGCGGCGGGCCTCGTGGGTCGGGAAATGCTGCGCAAGGTGCCCATCTAAGCACTTTGCCCAAGTCGATCGAGGCGCTTCTTAGCGCAAGTCCCTACCTCGACTCACATGATCGGGCCTTGCTGTGCGAGGCCTACGCATTTGGGGAGCGCTCGCACGCTGGCCAGTTTCGCCAGAGTGGCGAGCCCTACATCACCCACCCCTTAGCCGTTGCTGGTGTCTGCGCACACTGGCGACTCGACATTGATGCGCTGCGCGCGGCCCTGCTGCATGACACGGTAGAAGACTGCGGCGTAACGCATGAGGCCATTGCAGAAGCCTTCGGCCCTACTGTCTCGGCGCTGGTCAGAGGCCTCACCAAGCTCGACCAACTTGAGTTTCAGTCGCGAGAGGAGGCGCAGGCCGAGAACTTTCGCAAGATGTTCATGGCCATGGCCGATGACGTGCGGGTCATTCTGATCAAGCTCGCTGATCGGCTACACAACATGCGCACGCTTGATGGGGTGGGTCGCGCAAAGCAAGCCCGCGTCGCCCACGAGACCCTTGAGATCTATGCCCCCATCGCCCATCGGCTCGGGCTCAATGAGGCCTACCGAGAGTTCGAGGATCTCTGCTTTGCAGGGCTCTATCCGGTGCGACACCGCGTCCTGCAAGAGGCCCTACTCACAGCCCGTGGCAATCGCAAGGAGGTGGTCAACCGCCTGACCGCTCAGATCATTGAACACCTCCCTAAGTTCGGACTGCAGGCTGAGGTCACGGGTCGGGAGAAAAGCCTCTACTCGATTTACCAAAAGATGCGAGAAAAGCGACTCTCATTTGCTGAGGTACTCGACATCTACGGATTTCGTGTAACAGTCGACAGCATTCCCCAGTGCTACCTGGCACTCGGCGCCCTTCACGCGCTCTACAAGCCCTCCCCTGGCAAGTTCAAGGACTACATTGCCTTGCCCAAGTCGAATGGGTATCAGTCCCTTCACACCGTCGTGATTGGTCCATACGGCACGCCGCTGGAGTTTCAAATCCGGACCCGAGGCATGCACCAGGTCGCCGAAGCGGGAGTAGCAGCCCATTGGCTCTACAAGGAGCAGGCGGAGGAGGTCAGCCCCCTGCAGCAAAAGGCGCACGAGTGGATGCAGTCCCTGCTGGCCGTACAGACCACGGAACCGCGTGAGTTCCTAGACCACCTCAAGATCGACCTCTTTCCGGACGTGGTCTATGTCTTTACGCCCAAGGGCGCCATCAAGGAGCTCCCCAGAGGGTCCACGCCCGTCGACTTTGCATATACCGTCCATACCGATGTCGGAAACCGATGCGTCGGTGCGTTGATCAACGGCCAGTCCAAGCCGCTCGATGTCGAGTTGCGCAATGGTGACGTTGTGAAAATTGAGACGCGAGCCGATTCCATTCCACACCCCGGTTGGTTGGGTTTCGTCAAGACCGCGAAGGCAAGAGCCGAGATTCGCCACGTCCTCAAAACCACAACCCAAGAGCGGGCCATCAGCTTTGGAAGACGCCTGCTCGAACATGCGGTGAAAGGACTCGGCGCCAAAGGGCTCGACGACCCAATACTGCAATGGGACATGGTCTGGCATGAAATGCCAGCCAACGATCGCGAGAGCTTGTATGCATCTATTGGACTGGGCCATAGCCTCGCCAATGTCGTCGCACGGCGTCTTATTTCCAACAACAGTGAAGCGCCAGCGACCCGTCGAGAGCGCAAGCTCAGCCCATTCGCAGAACGTGCCCTCAGGCTAGCGGCCGAACACCTCACACACCAAGAAACGGGCATTACGCTAAACGGTTCCGAAGGGACAGCCGTTCAATACGCCCACTGCTGCTACCCCATTGCGGGCGATAACGCCTGCGGGCATATGCGTGGGGGCACTGGCCTTATGGTGCATCGGGCCAGCTGCGCGACCGCCAAGCGCCAGCGGGCGAAAGAGCCTCAGCGTTGGGCCGACATCCTCTGGGGCGAGCCCATGCACCGGACGTTTGAGTCACACCTCGTCGTGGACGTCACCGACTCGCCGGGCGTGCTTGCATTGGTGGCTGCCGCCATATCGACCGCCAATGGCAATATCCTCGACCTGCGCATTGAGCGACAAGGCACAGGCTTTCCGTCCATGCATATCGCCATTGAGGTGAAGGATCGTCAACACCTAGCAGAGGTCTTGCGCAAGATTCGAAAGACGAGTGCTGTAACCAAAGCCAGTCGCGCCACGCGCGTCGGGGGCTAGGCGCCCGCGACGGTCATAGCGTCGATTAGAACGGAGCCACATGTTTTGTTGCCCCGAATCACCTCGTCTGAGCCCACGGCCACAAGGCCTTTAAACATCTCTTTCAGATTGCCGGCAATGGTGACTTCCTCGACAGGATGTTGAATCTGCCCGCCTTCAACCCAGTACCCAAAGACACCACGAGAGTAGTCTCCGGTCAGGCCGTTCACACCTTGGCCCATGACCTCAGTCACCAACAACCCCCGACCCATCTGCTTGATCAGAGAATCTAGGTTGTCCGAGGGGCGTGTCTTTCGGCTCGTGAAGCGCAAATTATGGGAGCCCCCTGCGTTCCCGGTGGTTCGCATCCCAAGCTTGCGAGCCGAGTAGCTCGAGAGAAAGTAGCCTGAGACACGTCCTGCATCAATGACACGACGGGCGCGTACCTGAACGCCCTCATCATCAAATGGACTGCTGCCCGCGCCCAGCGGAATAAATGGATCCTCGTCGAGCATGATCGACTCGGGAAAAATCTGTTCGCCCATGGAGTCCAGCAGGAAACTCGCTCGGCGATAGAGTGCCGCCCCACTCAAGGCCTGTACCAGCGCCCCCACCAGACCAATTGCCAATGGCGCTTCAAAAATGACTGGGCAGCTCATGGTGGGAATGCGGCGCGCCCCAAGACGTGAGAGCGCGCGATGGGCTGCGTATGCGCCAATCTTTCGAGGGTCTCCCAGTGCGGCAGGATCCCGACTGGTGCTGTACCAATCGTCTCTTTGCATGGCATCGCCTTGCTGAGCAATCGGTGCCACACTGAGCCAATGACGGCTGGACGGAAACCCGCCCATAAACCCGCGGGTATTCGCCATCACAAACTGGCCATGATTCGCTGAGACAGAGGCGCCATCACTGTTGCGAATCAATGGGCTCACCGCACGTGCTGCGGCCTCACACTCCAGCGCGAGTTGCGCAGCATCATCGGCCTCAATGGCCCAAGGCCTAAAAAGGTCCATGCTGCGCGGTCGGGTTTCGATGTCCTGGGCGTCGGGCAAGCCCGAGAATGGATCTTCAGCGGTAAATGCCGCAAGGTCTGCTGCCCGACGAACGGTCTCGAGAAGTGCATCCTCGCGCAGGTCTGCGCTGGTGGCGTGCCCCTTCCGATGGCCCTTATAGACCGTGATAGAGGCCGCCCGGTCTCGGGTGCGCTCGATGGTCTCGAGCTGGCCCAGACGGGCAGTGACAGATAGACCACTGTGCTCCGAGACCTCGACAGCGGCATCGGTCGCACCCTGCTCACGCGCCATCTGAAGCAGGGTTTGGGCGGCCGCCTCTAGCTGTGCGGGCTCATAAAAAAAGGAGGATTTCGATTGGGAGCTCATGCGGCAGAATATTGCCATGAACCACACCGACAATCCCACAGACCTCACGAGCACGCGCATTGGGCTCGTTTCCATCAGCGATCGTGCCAGCGCCGGGGTGTACCCCGACGAAGGTCTCCCCTCTCTCAAACAGTGGCTCACGCGCGCCATTACAAGTCCTTGGACCTGCCTAGAGCGCTTAATCCCCGATGAGCAAGACCAGGTCTCTGACACATTGCGCGCCCTGGTTGATCAGGAGGGCTGCGATCTTGTCCTGACGACAGGCGGCACCGGCCCCTCTCCGCGGGATGTAACACCCGAGGCCACCCTTGCCGTGGCAGACAAGACGCTGCCTGGTTTTGGCGAGCAGATGCGACAGATCTCGCTCCAGTTTGTCCCGACGGCCATTTTGTCGAGGCAGGTCGCAGTCATTCGGGGTCGGTCGCTCATTATCAATCTACCCGGACGACCACGTGCCATTCAGGAGACCTTGGAGGGCCTTCGAGATGCCGAGGGCAAAATCCAGGTGCCCGGCATTTTTGCGGCAGTTCCTTACGGCCTAGAGCTGATTGGCGGGCCGAGCCTATTCACCGACCCGTCTGTCTGTCAGGCCTTTCGCCCGAAGAAGTAATTCTCAAGGCGGCTGACACCCTCACGCAGCGTGGGAATGGGCTTGGGAAACGACACCCGAATCATCTGTTCGGGGGCCTGCACGGTGAAGTCGCGACCAGGGGCCATCAGCACACCGAGTTCGTCACAGACGGTTTCGCAAAGCTGCGCGCTGTCCCGCCCGTGGGCGGAAATGTCGCAGTAGACATAGAACGCCCCCTGAGGCGTTGCGGGCACACGAAGCCCAATGGCTTCAAGGGCCGGAACCAGATAGGCAGCATGCGCCGCATAGGCCTCCCGATAGCCATCGACGACCTGACGCGTCTGGGGCGTAAATGCGGCCAGGGCCGCCTTCTGTGAAAGCACGGGGGGTGAAATGAACAGATTCTGGGACAGACGCTCGAGCGCAGGAACCAATTTCAATGGTGCGACAACCCAGCCCAAGCGCCAACCAGTCATCGCATAGGTCTTGGAAAAACTATTGATGGAGATGAGGCAGTCATCCGGTCCATGCGAGAGATGAAGCAGCGACCGCGCAGGAGCGCTGAACACCAGGCGAAGGTAAATCTCGTCGACGAGCAGCCATCCGCCCAGCGATCTCACCGCATCTAATACACCTGCGGCCTGTGCGTCGGAGATGAGCGTACCGGTTGGATTGGCAGGCGAGGCCAAGAGCAGTGCCTTCGTCTTGGGGCCCCAGGCAGCCCTCACCTGCTCTGCGGTGGGCTGAAAGCCATGGACCGCGTCAAGGTGGATCAGTCTCGGAATGCCACCGAGCGCCTCCACGAAGGCGCGATTGCAGGGGTATCCGGGGTCGGGGATGAGCACCTCATCACCTGGATCGATCACTGCAGCCAAAGCCAACAACAGCCCCGCAGACGCTCCGGCAGTCACCACCACCTGCTCAGGTGTGATCGAGATTTGATCTCGATCGCGATAGTCGCTGGCAATGCAAGACCGCAGCTCTGGCATGCCCAGCGCCGAGGTGTAATGAATACGATTGTCAACAAGAGCGCGCTGCGCGGCCTCCACAATGGGGGCCGGCGTCGGAAAGTCAGGCTCTCCAACAACAAGGTTCACCAGGCTCCCGCGGCTCGGATCACGGCGGGCAGCCCGTGAGAGGATCTCCATGACATAGAAGGGCTGAATGTTGAGCGCGCGAAGCGAAAGGCTTGGGTTCATACCCATCATTCTCTCACTGCACTGCGAACACCTGAGAGGCCCCGAAGCAGCGCAAGTACGCGCTGAAGGGTTGTACGGTCAGCGAGCTGGACCTCGAGCCGAATGGAGAGCCCCGCCGATCGCCTCTGGCTCGCCAGCCGAAGGATGGGCACCTTCTCACGCACCAGACCGTCGGTGACCTCCTTGAGTAGGCTGTCGCTCGACTCTGCCTCAATGCGAATCGCTGCCTCATAACGCCCCTCCGAGGTGTTCGGATCTCCCCAACTGGTCTCAATCATGCGATCGGGGTTTGCCTCCATGAGTCGTTGTGCGGCAGGGCAGCCCGCGCGATGGATAGAGACGCCCTTGCCTCGGGTGACAAATCCCACAATTTCATCTGGCGGCAGTGGTCGACAGCACTTGGCCATCGAAGTGAGGAGTCGATCAACCCCCAACACCAAGACGCGGCTTTTGGCCGGCTCAGGACCACGTCGGCGCCACCGCAGTTCCGGCTCGGCTGTATCCGCCACAGGGGCAGGCTCCCGTGATTCCTGTTTCTCTGCTCGCTCTGCGCCCTCCCCTTCCTGGGCATGAAACCACGCGCGGACCTTTGCACGCGCTCGACTTGACACCAGGTAGCCAGACTCCGCGAGCATCCAATCCCGACTGGGACTGCCCTGCTTGTTTGTCAGCAGTTCAACGGTCTGACCCGTCTTGAGCGCAGTCTGAAGGGGGACGATCTGTCCATCGACCTTGGCCCCCTTGCAGCGATGACCAAGCTCGGTATGCAGTGCGTAGGCAAAATCAAGGGGTGTCGCGTCAACCGGGAGCTCGATGATCTTGGCTCGCGGCGTGAGCACATAGATGCGATCGCCGGATAGTTTGACCTGACCAACGCTCTCCCCCCAGGCCAACATCTGGCGAAGCCACTGAATCTGGGCATCGTAGCCCCTCGTAGCGGGCTGTTGTGCCCCTCCAGCCTCTTTGTACTTCCAGTGCGCGGCAACCCCGTACTCAGCCCGCAGGTGCATTTCGTGCGTGCGAATCTGAATCTCAAAAGGGCGCCCATCTGCATCGAGGACGACGGTGTGCAAGGACTGATATCCATTGGGCTTGGGGCGACCAATGTAGTCGTCGAACTCGTCATCCATGGGCGTGAACGCAGCATGGACAACTGCAAGGGCCTCGTAGCACGCGCGCTGCTCATGCACGAGAATCCGAAAGGCTCTGAGGTCGCGCAGCGCATCAAAGGAGAGGCCTTTATTGCGCATTTTGTTGAAGATGCTGTAGAGGTGCTTAGGCCGACCACTCACCTGGGCGAGGATATTGGCCTCTCGCATCAGGTCTTCTAGCGTCGCCTGCGTCCGAGTGATAAAGGTTTCGCGCTCGGAACGCCGCTCATCGAGCCAGCCGGCAATCTGCCTATACCGATCGGGATCACTCAGGCGAAATGCGTGGTCCTCGAGTGCCCACTTCAGCTGCCATATGCCCAATCGGTTTGCCAAGGGTG
>JBJOHF010000004.1:0-20770 GCA_046047855.1 Pseudomonadota bacterium
CGCCCAATGGGGCCAATGGGTAGACCAAGCCCTGGGCCAGACGGGTGCGCAGGTCTTCACGAAAGCCTAGCCCGCCAAGTGACTGGAGGGACTGCCCAGCGCTGGCCACCAGCAGCGCGGATGAAGGCACCCCAACGAGCCGCGCAAAGAGCGCCTGTTGCAACACTGGGCTGGCGAACTCCAGGTTGTCGATGAGCAGAGGCTCGTCAAGGGCCGCGAGAGCGCTATGTTGGGCTGGAGTTAAATCCTGTTGGGACTGCTCTGCGGCGTTCAGGGTGATGAGATGGTGATGCCGCGACTGTTCACGAAGGCGGCGACTAAGCGCCTGAATGGCGGCAGTTTTCCCGCTAGCGGGCCCTCCCCAGAGCAGAAGCCTGCCCTCGGGCGGCCGCTCACCATGGCCCAGCCGCTGGAGCCAAGCCCAGGCCTCGGCGTTTTCGCCCACCACAACCTGCTCCAGCGCAGGGGGAGACTCTTCAATGAGTCCCAGAATCAGTTGTTGTTCGCTCACGCTAAACTATTGCATGCACTCTTCACCTACAGGCCTGTCTTACCGAGATGCTGGTGTCGACATTGACGCTGGCGATGCGTTGGTTGATCGAATCAAGCCCCTAGCCAAGCGCACCATGCGCCCAGAAGTGCTTGGGGGCATTGGCGGGTTCGGAGCCCTCTGCCGCATTCCCACGGGTTATCGCGAACCGATCCTCGTGTCCGGCACCGATGGCGTTGGGACCAAGCTCAAGCTGGCCTTCGCCTTAAATCAGCACCGCACCGTGGGCATCGATCTGGTGGCCATGAGCGTGAACGACATTCTAGTTCAAGGGGCTGAGCCACTCTTCTTCCTCGATTACTTCGCCTGCGGCCACCTCTCTGTGGATCAGGCAGCCGACGTGGTTGCGGGCATTGCCACTGGCTGTGAGCAGTCGGGCTGCGCACTGATTGGCGGCGAGACAGCCGAGATGCCCAGCATGTACCCCGACGGTGAGTATGACCTCGCAGGCTTTGCAGTCGGCGTGGCCGAACGTGAGCACCTCATCACCGGTGCTCGGGTGCAGGCTGGCGATCACATCCTCGGTCTGGCCTCGAGTGGCTTTCACAGCAATGGCTATTCACTGGTGCGCGCAGTCCTCACCCGTGCCCTTGGCGACATCAGCCCGAGCACGCTCGCCTCTGTGTTGCTGCCCGCTCACGAGGGTGACACACAGCTCGTGTCCTTGGCCGACCTGGTCATGGCACCCACCCGCTTATACGTAAAGCCCGTGCTCTCAGCCCTCTCTGCACATCGAGACGCCATTCATGCCCTTGCTCACATCACGGGCGGTGGCCTCGTAGGGAATGTGCCCCGCGTTCTACCCGAGGACCTCACCGCGGAGCTCCGCTCTGGTGCGTGGCCCATGCCCCCGGTGATGCAGTGGATCCAGGCACAAGGCGGCATTGAGACCGCCGAAATGCATCGCGTCTTTAACTGTGGCATTGGCATGGTGGTTGTGGTTGCAGCAGAACAGGCCGAGTCGGTAGCCGCCCACCTAACCGCGCAGGGTGAGCGCGTGTTTCAGATTGGGCAGGTGCGCACCCGTCAGTCCGGTGAGGACCAAACGGTCATCAGTTGATCGAGGCTTGCCGACTCGGCAGCCAGGACTTGCACGGCCCCTGACGACGCAAAGCTGCGCAGCCAGGTGATCTGTCGCTTGGCAAGCTGTCGGGTGGCCTCAATGCCTTTCTGTATGAAGGCCTCTTGGCTCAGCGCACCACTGAGGTGTAGCCAGGCCTGACGGTAGCCCACGCTGCGCATGCTTGGGTGCTCGGGTGTGAGCCCCGGCCGCAGCATCAGGCTGCGCACCTCTTCCAGAAGCCCTCGCTCCACCATCTCCTTGAAGCGAATCTCAATACGCGCGTGAAGCCACTGGCGATTCTCGGGTAGCAGTGCGATGGTGCGCATGGTCAGGGCGGTCAGTCGATTTTCAGGAGCCTCTTGACTCTCCCGAATCCATGCTGAGAGCGGCTTTTGGGTATGACGATAGACCTCAAGCGCTCGGCTGATGCGCTGTGCATCGTTCACCGCGAGGCGCTGAGCCGTTGCGGCGTCGACCCTCATGAGCTCTGCGTGAAGTCCGGGCCATCCATGTGCCTGGGCCTCGGCGGCCAGCGTAGCTCGAACGGATTCTGGCGTCTGAGGCAGCAGGTCGAGCCCCTCGGTGAGGGCTTTGAAGTAGAGCATCGTGCCGCCAACAATGAGAGGCTGCGCGCCTCGCGCTCTGATGAGATCAATCGCACGTGTGACGTCCGCATGGCAGCGGGCTACCGAGTAGGGTTCCTCCGGTTCGAGCAGATCAATCAGGTGGTGCACAACCGCTTGGCGTTCTTCCAAAGAGGGCTTTGCCGTGCCCAGATTGAGTCCGCGATAGATCTGAGCCGAATCCAGGCTGATGATCTCGATGGGGACGCGGGACGGGGAAGCCTGACGGGCCAGGGCATACGCCATGGCGAGACCGGATTTTCCGCTGGCTGTCGGCCCTATGAGGCAGAGCACCGGGTGGGCAGCCACCGTTGGCATTACTGGCCTCGCAGGAAAAGCCGATCGAGCGAGGCCAGGTCGACCTGAACCCAGGTGGGCCGACCGTGATTGCATTGTCCCGAACGCTCCGTCTGCTCCATGTCTCTGAGCAGTGCGTTCATCTCCAGCAGACTCAGGGTGCGATTGGCACGCACCGCTGCGTGGCAGGCCATGGTCGCAAGCACCTGATTGAGTGCCTCTTCCGTCTGTGTTGCGACGCCATGGGCCGCGAGCTCACGGAGGGTGTCTCTCACCAAGGCGCTGGGATCGGACTGCGACAGGTCCATCGGTACACCACGGATGGCCAAGGTCTCAGGCCCGAGGCGTGTGAGCCAAAAGCCCAATCTTGTGAGCGTGGCCTCGTGTTGCTGACTCGCCTCCCATTCTTGGGGCTCCACCTGCACGCTCACTGGGCTGAGTAGCGACTGCATGGCGCACTGGCGAGAGGCCTTCATGCGCTCATAGACGATGCGTTCATGGGCGGCATGCATGTCTACCAGGACAAGGCCATGCTGGTTCTGCGCCAGGATGTAGATCCCATGGAGTTGTGCCAGCGCCTGCCCAAGGGGCTCTGTGAGGGCAGGCTGCTCACGCGAGGGCTCCTCGGCCGTGACCGGTGTCCACGCAGTTTGTGCCGCCGGCAGGTCGAGGGCCTGCACCTGGCCGACCGTGGGCCAGGGCAGTGGCCCGGTCTCACTCACACGGGGCGTGACCCAGGCCGCGGGTTTTGGGGCAACCGGCGTGGCCCCTCCAAGCGCTCGCTGGCACGCCTCTCGAACCGCGCGATAGACCGCCTGAGGGTCTTGAAAGCGCACCTCATGCTTGGCCGGATGGACGTTCACATCCACCAGGCTGGGGTCAAGGCTGAGCTTTAATGCCCACTTCGGCTGGCGGTCCCCGTGCAGCACATCGGCATAGGCGCTTTTGACGGCATGCGAGAGGCTGCGGTCGCGAATAGGGCGTCCATTGAGGCTGATGTACTGCTGGTCGGTTCTGCCGCCCGCCTCCGTTGGCGCCTGCAGATAGACCTGCAGCGAGAGAGGACCGGCATGACTCTCTGCAATGCGAAGCTGCTCAAGCGGCACCTCTAGGAGTGCCGCGACGCGTTCAGCCGCGGGGCTTGGCGCAAGGCGCAGCGTGACTCGGCCCTGGTGGCTGAGTTGAAAGGCCAGTTCAGGCCGATGAAGCGCCTCGCGAACCAGCGCCTCCTTGGCATGGGCATATTCGGTGGCTGGACTCTTGAGAAAGCGCCGTCGCGCGGGCACATGGTGAAAGAGCCCAATGACATCCATCGTGGTGCCGACTCCGCCAGCGGCGGGCTCTTGCTGCCATCGGCCACTCTGATTGGTCATGCAGCTGGCATGGTTCGATTGAGCCGTGCGGCTCACAATCGAGAGCTCAGCGACGGAGGCGATAGCGGCAAGCGCCTCTCCTCGAAAGCCGTGGCTGGTGACTGCACTGAGGTCATCAAGTGTTCGAATCTTGCTGGTTGCATGGCGCAGCACAGCGAGCGGCAGCTCATCGGCCTCAATGCCGCAGCCGTCGTCCTTGACTTGTATGCGCCGAATGCCGCCCTCTTCAAGCGTGACTTGGATCGACTGCGCACGCGCATCAATGGCGTTCTCGACCAACTCTTTCACCACGGAGGCGGGGCGCTCAATCACCTCGCCAGCAGCAATCTGGCTGATGAGGGCATCGGGAAGGAGCGCAATGGCGGGCATAGACGCAGCTTAGCGTGTCGTGCTCAGGAGCGTTTTCCGCGCTGCGCGAGTGGAGGATTGTTATCGAGGTAGGTGAGCAATCCATCGACGATCGCCTGAGCGATCTGATCCTGGTAGCGATCGTCCTTGAGTCGTCGCTCCTCCTCGGGGTTACTGATGAAGGCGGTCTCAATGAGAATCGAGGGAATATCGGGCGCCTTAAGGACTGCAAAGCCCGCCTGTTCGACCTGTCGCTTGTGAAGGGTGTTGATGGTGCCAATCTCGGAGAGCACGGCCTTCGCGAGCTTGAGAGAGTCCTTGATCTGCGCAGTGGTCGACATGTCGAGCAGGGTCTGCGTGACCAATCGATCCTTGCTCTCAATCGAGAGCCCCCCAATCTCATCTGATCGGTTCTCCTGTTTGGCCATCCATCGGGCTGCAGCGCTGCTTGCACCGCGCTCGGACAGCACATACACCGATGATCCTTTGGCGTGAGGAGAGACCCAGGCGTCTGCGTGAATGCTGACGAAGAGGTCTGCCCGCACGGCTCTCGCTTTCTGGACCCGCCGCCCCAAGGGCACAAAGTAATCGCCATCCCTGGTGAGAAAGGCCTTGATGTTTGGCTGCTGGTCAATGCGTCGCTTCACCCGTCGCGCAATCGCCAGCACGATGTCCTTTTCCCGTGCGCCGCTCTTTCCAATTGCGCCCGGGTCCTCCCCTCCATGACCCGGGTCCAGGGCAATCGTGACCAAACGCTGGACTGCAGGCTCCTGGCCGGGGGTGTTCGCGAAATCTGCAATGGGATCTCGCTCGGTTGACTGCAAAAACGCGAGGAGTGGGTCTTTCTCCTGGGCGGGATAAAAATCGAATACCAGGCGATGCGCGTACTGGGCGACGGGCATCAGCGTAAAGACCTGCGGCTTGACGGGCTGCTTGAGGTCAAAGACCAGACGCACGACCGTGGGCTGAAACTGACCGACGCGCACCGTGGCGATATAGGGGTCATTGGGTGCAATGCGTGCGACCAAGTCCTTGAGCGCAGGGCTGAGCTGCATGCCGTCAATATCCACCACCAGGCGGTCTGGCTGGCTTAGAAGGCTTGTGCGAAAGGCGATGCCTGGCGTGTCATGCTCAATGGCGACGCGGGTGTAGTCCCGTGCGGGCCAGAGTCGCACGGCAAGCACCTCAATGGCTTGTGTGTCGGTTGCGTGAAGGCCCAGCAACAGGGAGGCACCCGCGGCCAAGAGGAGGTCGCGCCGCCCGCCCGACGCCAGCGCAGGTGGTGGGGGCGCTGATGCATGAGACTGGGTCTCGGGCAGTGGCTTGCGTGAACGGATCGTCAAGGCGCGCGGACCCTCTGGGTGGTCTGCTGCGGTGAAGTCTAGGGCGAGGTGGATATCGGCCAGGGGAAGTCCCGCGGCCATCTCTGGCCACTCAATGAGCACCAATTGCTGCCCGTCGAGTAGATCGCGCAGGCCGAGGTCGCGCCAGTCCTGCGGGGACTTCAGACGATAAAAGTCACAGTGGTGGGCTGGGCCAATCTGGGTGTCGTAGGGCTCAATAACAGAGAAGCTCGGGCTCTTGATCCGGCCCTCAACGCCTAAGCCACGCAACAGGCTGCGCACCAGCGTGGTCTTGCCTGCACCGAGGCTGCCGCTGAGGGTAATGAGCCTGAGGCCAGTGGCTTGGATGTCGCGAGCCAAAGCCGAACCCACCTGGGAGAGGCCGGTCTCATCGAGCGCATTGAAGTGGAGGCGGGTCTGGTCAACAATCATTGAATGACACATTCTTCTGAGCATCCTACCGCGCTCGGACTTCCTCTCGAACCGGATGTTCAATCCATTGACCAGTTTGTCGATAGCCTCTGGCTCGAGCAAGGGCTTTCACCGAATACCCAGGCGGCCTATCGACGCGACCTGCTAAGCCTGGTGAAGACCCGCCGTTTGGGCGCTATGGATGAGCCCGCTGTCCAGTCGTTCCTACTCGAGCGACAGGCTCAGCTTCGGCCTGCGAGCTTCAACCGGCTGGTCTCTGTGTTGAGGCGGTTCTTTCGCTGGCAGTTGCAACGGGGCCAGCGTGCGGATGACCCGCTGCGCCGGGTGCGCGCGGCCAAGCAGCCGAATCGCTTCCCTAAGGCGCCCAGCGAGTTGCAGGTCGAGGCGCTGCTTGCGGCGCCGAATGTGGACCACCCACGTGGCCTCAGGGACCGCACCATGCTTGAGCTGATGTATGGCACGGGCCTGCGTGTGAGCGAGCTCACGGAGCTCAGCATGACCGCGTTGAGTCTGAACGAGGGCTTGTTGCGACTAACGGGTAAGGGGGGCAAAGAGCGTCTGGTTCCATTTGGGGCAGAAGCAGGTCACTGGCTTTCACGTTATCTGCGTGAGGCAAGGCCCCTGATTCTTGGTCCGCGCCTCTCCACAGCGGTTTTCGTCACGGAGCGCGGCCGTGAAATGACGCGGCAGTATTTCTGGCAGCTCATTCAGCGTTATGCAGAGCAGGCTGGCATTGCGCTTCGCCTCTCACCGCATAGCCTGCGCCACGCGTTTGCCACGCATTTGCTCAATCATGGGGCCGACCTGCGCGCTGTTCAGCTGCTGCTTGGGCACTCGGATATTTCAACCACTCAGGTCTATACCCATGTCGCACGAGAGCGACTTGCAGTGCTCTATGCTCAGCACCATCCGAGGGCCTAGTTGGGCATAATCGCGCCATGTTGACGGCATTTTCTGCAGAAGACGCGTGGCTGGTCACGCTCTGGCTCATGGTGGCGGCTTACGCAATCGGCTCGGTATCTTTTGCCATTGTGGTGAGTCGGTTTCGAGGGCTGGCGGATCCGCGCAGCTATGGCTCTAAAAACCCTGGTGCGACCAATATGTTGCGCACGGGCGATCGCCTCGCAGCTGCACTCACCTTGCTCGGGGATGCCGCCAAAGGGGTGGCTGCGGTCGCCTTGGGACGCTATTTGGTGGGTGAGGACTGGGTTGCGCTCTCGCTCACAGGTCTCGCTGCATTTTTGGGTCATCTCTACCCACTCTGGCATCGATTCCAGGGTGGCAAAGGGGTGGCGACAGCGCTGGGCGTGTTGGCGGCCTTCTCGCTTCCCGTCGGGCTGGCTTGTCTAGCGACATGGCTCACGGTATTCAAGGTCAGCAAAATCTCCTCTCTGTCGGCACTGACTGCCGCGCTCCTCGCACCAATCTGGTGGTGGCTGTTGGGTCCCCAAGGGGGGCTTGTCGCTCAGTTGGTGGTGATGACGATGGCAGCGCTGCTGTTGTATCGCCATAAGCAGAACATCAAGGATTTGAGAGCGGGTCGCGAGGAGCGCTCATCTCTGAGAGCGGCCAACGGGGCCGAACCCCAAACGCCCCCGCCGGATGCGCAGACTCCAGTCCGTTCAGAATCCGAAGCGCAGCCACCCAGGCAATCATGACGCCGTTGTCGGTGCAGAGTGCGGGTGGCGGGAAGATTGCCTGACCACCGCGTTGGCGGGCCGCAGTCTCAAGCTGCTGGCGAAGGCTTACATTGGCGCTCACGCCGCCTGCAACCACCAAGCGTGAGATACCCGTATCTTCCATGGCAGCTGTGCATTTGCTCACCAAGACTTCAACAATCGCGGCCTGCGTCTCGGCGGCCAAGTCGGCTCGGTCTTGGTCAGACAGGGGCTGGGGACATTTCTTTGCTTGGGTGAGCACGGCGGTCTTAAGGCCTGCAAAGCTGAAGTCCAGTGTGGCACGGTGCTTGAGGGGGCGTGGCAGTGAGAATCGGCCTGTGCTGCCGCGCGCGGCCCACTGCGCGATCTGAGGGCCGCCGGGGTAGCCGAGTCCCAAGATCTGCGCAGATTTATCGAAGGCTTCTCCCGCTGCATCGTCAATGGTCTCACCGAGCAAACGGTAGCTGCCCAGGGCTTCTACGGCCATGATCTGGGTATGACCGCCCGAGACCAGCAGGGCTAGGAATGGAAAGCAGTCGTCACCGAGGTCGGGCGAGAGCAGGGGGGAGACGAGGTGCCCCTCGAGGTGGTGCACGCCGATGACGGGTCGGCCGAGCCCGGCGCCCAGTCCATGCGCGAGGCTTGCACCGACCAAAAGGGCTCCAGCGAGTCCGGGTCCTTGGGTGTAGGCAATGACATCAATATCGGAAAGTGTGCGACCACTCTCGTTAAGAATTCTGTCGAGCAGTGGGTTGATGCGCAGCAGATGATCTCTTGAGGCCAGTTCGGGAACCACGCCACCATAGGCCGCATGCATGGCCATTTGGGTGTGGAGGGCTTCAGACACGACCTGCACAGCGGGAAGCCCACCTGGGCGAGTCGCGGGTGCGACTTCAATCAGGGCGAGGCCAGTCTCGTCACAGGAGGTTTCAATACCGAGGATATGCATGAGGGACTTGCGAAAAAGACAATCGTCCGGAATACTTACGGATTGTCCGAATTCCTGCAAGGTCGTTATGCCCGTCGTCAGAGTCAAAGAAAACGAGCCGTTTGAAGCCGCCATGCGGCGCTTTAAGCGCAACATTGAAAAAATTGGTCTGCTCAATGACCTGCGCGCACGTGAGTTTTATGAAAAACCCACGGCTGAGCGCAAGCGCAAAAAGGCAGCCGCTGTGAAGCGCCATTACAAGCGCGTGCGCAGCCAGATGCTTCCTGCTCGCAAGTACTAACCCCATTCCTGCAAATCCCGCGCAAGCGGGATTATCGCCTTCATGTCCCTCAAAGATCGCCTGCTCGAAGACATCAAGCAGGCTATGAAGGCCAAGGACAGCCTGCGGCTTACCACGCTCCGGCTTGTCACGGCTGCCATCAAGCAACGCGAAGTCGACGAGCGCATCACGCTCGACGATGCGCAGGTGCTCGCTATTCTCGACAAAATGGTCAAGCAGCGGCGAGATTCCGTTGCGCAGTTCCAAGCCGGTGGCCGGCAAGACCTCGTCGACCAAGAACAGTCCGAAATTGACATTCTGCTGCTCTACCTCCCCCAGCCGCTCTCCGAGGCAGAGATCATGGCGCTGATCGAGGCCGAGCTCGCCTCGTTGACAGCGCAGGGCACCCCCCCAGGCCCAGGCCTTATGGGTAAGGCGATGGCAGCGCTCAAGCCGCACATCGCCGGCCGTGCTGATGGTGCGGTTGTCTCTCGCCTCCTGAAGCAAAAGCTCTCACAATAAGGCCATGATCCCCCAGGCCTTCATCGACTCGCTGCTCCAGCGCGTCGACGTGGTCGATGTGGTGGGCGCCTACGTTCAGCTCAAGAAGGCGGGCGCCAATTACAGCGGCCTCTGTCCGTTCCACACCGAAAAGTCCCCATCGTTCTCTGTGAGCCCGGCCAAGCAGTTCTATCACTGCTTTGGCTGCGGTGCGCACGGCACCGCCATTGGATTTCTCATGGAGCACCTAGGGCTGTCCTTTCCGCAGGCGGTCGAAGATTTGGCTGGGCGGGTCGGGCTCGAGGTTCCACAAGAACGCGAGGACGGACGGTCCGAGCAGAATCGCGCAGATTCTCGCGATCAGCGTGCGCGTCTGATTGCAAGGCTTGCAGAGGCGGCGCAGTTCTACAAGCGTCGGCTTAAAGAGTCTGCCGAGGCTGTTGAATACCTCAAGCGCCGCGGGCTCACAGGTGAGATTGCGGCCCAATTCCAATTGGGCTACTCCCCTGCGGGGTGGCAGCCACTTCAGGGCGTATTTGCGGACTACGGGCATCAGGATCTTGTCGATGCAGGCTTGATCATTCAGGGCGATGACGACGAGCGCGCAAAGCGCTACGACCGCTTTCGCGACCGGCTCATGTTCCCCATTCGAGATGAACGTGGGGAGGTGATTGGATTCGGTGCGCGCACACTCGGATCGGACGAGCCCAAATACCTCAATTCCCCGGAAACGCCCATCTTCTCCAAGGGGCATAACCTCTATGGTCTCTTCGAGGCCAAACAAGCGATTCGCGCGGCGCAGACCTGCTGGGTCGTGGAGGGCTACATGGATGTTGTGGCACTCCATCAGCATGGCATTGGCCATGTGGTGGCCACTTTGGGGACCGCCACCACGCCGGACCACCTTCGTCTGCTCATGCGCAGAAGCAGCCGCCTGGTGTTCATGTTTGATGGCGATGCAGCCGGGCGCCGTGCTGCCGCAAAAGCCCTTGAAGTGAGCTTGCCTGTGCTGCAGGAGCGGGTGTCCCTGCAGTTCGCCTTCTTGCCGCCCGAGCATGACCCAGACAGTTATGTGCGTGCCCACGGCCCAGATAGCCTGCGCGACTTTGTCCGCGCTGCCACAACCCTCTCTGGATTTTTGTTGGAGCGTGCGGCGGCTGGTCAGAACCTTCAGCTGCCCGAGGGTCGTGCAGCCGCGACCACGGAGGCCAAACGCCTCTTGGCGCTTATGCCCGATGGGGAGTTGCGCCGACAAATTGCGCAAGAGGCCATGGTCCGTTTTCAGACCAGTGCGGATGGTCTCGGCGTTCGGCTCAGTCGCATGCCATCGTCAAGACCCGCTTCCCCAACCCCCGCGCCTCGCGGCATTCGAAGCCTCCCCAGTCTTGCCGATCGGCTTTGCCGACTGGTCGTCCGCCGTCCTTCTTGGGCCCTCGAGCTGGGTGTAGAGCTGCTCGATCAGCTTCCCGAGGGCCATCGCCGGCTTGTGCGTTGGGTGGCCGGATTGTCACGACAGGGGGTTTTACCCGCAGGCCTCTATGAGCGGGTTCAGGCGATGGGTGATCGCGCACCGGAGGACGCGGCCCTCTTTCTCAGATGCTGGGCACCGGACCTTGCCGCAGATGCGTTGATGGAGTCTGATCCGCAAGCGCAGCAGGAGGAATGGCATCGCGTGCTCAGCAGCCTGCGGCTTCGCAGTCTCGAGGCACAGGCGGCCGAGTTGGCGACCCGCAGCGCAGAGCAGGATCGGACCCAGTTGAGGTCCGTCCGCATGGAGATTGCACAGATTAAAGAAATGCTCTCTACAGCCAAGTAATGCGTTAAAATTGAAGGTTCGTCGCAACGATCGAAGAAAACCTCATGGCTAAAACCCCCCCAAGCAAGTCGGCTGCCGCAAAAGCCGCTAAAGCAAGTTCGTCTAAGACGGCAACCAAGTCAGCAACGAAGGTAGCAACTAAGGTGGCAACTAAGGCCACCGCCGACGCCGCGCTGGCCAAGGCCATTGCCAAGCTGCGGCAAGATACGAAGGGGGCGACCAAGCCCGCAGCGAAGCCCGCTGCAAAGGCCGCCATAAAGACAGCTGCTAAGCCCGCTGCAAAGGTAGCCACTAAACCTGCCACCAAGCCCGCTGCAAAGACAGCCACCAAACCTGCTGCCAAGGCTCCTGCAAAGGCTCCTGCAAAGGCTCCTGCAAAGGCGGCCCCTAAACCTGCTGCCAAACCAGCCGCGAAGGCTCCTGCAAAGGCGGCCCCCAAATCTGCCGCCAAGCCCGCCGCTGAGGTAGCCGCTCAGGCAGCCACTAAGGCCGCTGCCAAGCCCGCCACCAAGGCTGTCGAGAAGCCTGCAGCCAAGCCGACCGCTAAACCAGCCGCCAAACCAGCCGCTAAGGCAGCCGCCAAGCCAGCTGCTAAGCCTGCAGCAAAGCCCCCAGTAGAGAAGGCGGCGAAGCCGGCAGCAGAAAAAAAAGCGCCTCCGGCCAAAAAGGGCAAGCCGGGTCGGCCCGCGAAGGCGACAACCAACGATTCGGATGAGTCCATCCCCGAGGCCGATGACGAGTCCGGTGAAGATGTTGATGCCAGCGTCATGCTCGAGCCTGTTGCCACCCCGCGAAAGGGGGGGCGCCGCTCGCGTGACAAGAAATTGCTTGAGTTCATGCCGTCTGGGCCTCTCTCTGCCGAAGAGGCAGAGGCACGCCGCGCAAGATTGAAAACCCTCATTCTTCTGGGCAAGGAGCGGGGCTACCTCACCCACGCCGAGATTAATGACCACCTGCCCGACGTTCAGATCGACTCCGATCAAATGGAGTCCATCGTGGCCACCTTCCAGGAATGGAACATTTCGGTCTACGAATCCACCCCCGACACCGAGACACTCCTGCTTGCAAGCCCAGCCGCAGCCTCCGATAGCGATGACGCCGAGGAAGAGGCAGAGGCGGCCCTGTCTACGGTCGTTGATTCCGAGTTCGGTCGCACCACCGACCCCGTGCGCATGTACATGCGAGAAATGGGCTCAGTAGAGCTGCTCACCCGCGAGGGCGAAATTGCAATCGCCAAACGAATTGAAGCGGGTTTGCGAGAGATGGTGCTGGCCATCTCCGCCTGCCCCACCACCATTCACGAGATCATCGATCACGCGGTCAAGATTCGCGAAAACACCATGCGGGTTGAAGAGGTGGTCGACGGCATTGTCGATCCCGATGCGCCCGAAGAAGATCTGCTCGCGCCCTCAGATGCGGAAATCGCCATCGAGGAAGACGACGACACCGCTGAGGACACGGCCACGAAAGCGCGGCTCGAAGAGCGTCGCCAGGCTGCACTCGAGAAGTTCGACACCATTGAGAAGCAGTTCGATCGCATGCGTCGTGCCTTCCAGGCCGACGGGTATCAGAGCCAGGCCTATCAGAAGGCCCAGGAGTCGATCAGCACCGAGCTGATGGGCATCCGGTTTACCGCAAAGATGGTCGAGCGCCTCGCAGATACGCTGCGCAACCAGGTGGAAGACATTCGTCGCATCGAGCGCTCCATTCGCCGGTTGGCAGTGGAGAAGATGGGATTTAGCCAAGAGTGGTTCATCAAGCACTTCCGCGGCAACGAGGTCAACTTGGCGTTCTTCTCGAGCAAGTCCGCAATTGCTGCATGCCCCACGCCCGAGCTGCTCGAGCGCAACATGCCCGCACTTCAAGAGCTTCAGCAGCGGTTAGCCGATATTCAGGCCAAGGCAGTACTGCCCCTTGAAGACTTGCGTGAGATCAATCGCCAAATGACACAGGGCGAGAAGCGCGCCCGTGAGGCCAAGCGTGAAATGACCGAGGCCAATCTTCGTCTGGTGATTTCGATTGCCAAGAAGTACACCAACCGAGGTCTGCAGTTCCTCGATCTTATTCAAGAGGGCAACATTGGCCTCATGAAGGCGGTCGACAAGTTCGAATATCGCCGCGGATACAAGTTTTCAACCTATGCCACCTGGTGGATTCGTCAGGCTATCACCCGCTCAATCGCCGATCAGGCCCGCACCATTCGTATCCCGGTGCACATGATCGAGACCATCAACAAGATGAACCGGATCTCTCGCCAACTCCTGCAAGAGACCGGGAAAGAGCCCGACCCTGCCGAGCTCGCCGTCAAGATGGAAATGCCTGAAGACAAGATTCGCAAGATCCTCAAGATTGCCAAAGAGCCCATCTCCATGGAGACGCCCATTGGCGATGACGACGATTCCCACCTGGGCGATTTCATCGAAGACACCAACACCCTTCAGCCCCACGAGGCGGCGCTGCAAGACAGCATGCGTGATGTGGTCAAAGAGGTGCTCGACTCGCTCACACCCCGCGAGGCCAAAGTGTTGCGCATGCGGTTTGGCGTGGAAATGGCCACCGACCACACCCTCGAAGAGGTGGGCAAGCAGTTTGATGTCACGCGCGAGCGCATTCGCCAAATCGAAGCGAAGGCCCTACGCAAGCTGCGTCACCCCAGCCGAAGCGACAAGCTCAAGAGCTTTCTCGATACGCTTTAATGCAGCATCGTCTGCCGTGCCCAGAGCCGCGCATAGGCGCCGTTCTGGGCCAGCAGGCTCTGATGGCTGCCTGACTCCACAATCCGTCCCTGGTCCATCACCAGAATCCGATCCATCTGCGTGAGGGTGGAGAGCCGATGGGCAATAGCCACCACCGTGCGCCCTGCACAGAGTTCTAAGAGGGCCTCCTGGATAAGATGCTCAGTCTCGCTATCGAGCGCTGAGGTGGCCTCATCGAGAATCAAGATGGGCGCGTCTTTAATGAAGGCACGCGCCAGGGCAACACGCTGGCGTTCTCCACCCGAGAGCCGCACGCCGCGTTCACCCACCAGCACATCGAGCCCCTCCGGCCGCTTGCTGATGAACTCATCGCAGCGCGCAGCCCGCACGGCGGCTTGAATACGGTCTTCACGAACCTCAGGCTGGGCATAGACAATGTTCTCGCGCAAGGTGCGGTGAAAGAGGGCTGGGTCTTGGGGTACGTCCGCAATAGCGGCGTTCAGCGAGTCGAGTGTGACCTTGGCGACGTCTTGACCATCAATCAGAATGCGGCCGCTGGTCAGGTCATAGTGGCGCCGAATCAGCTTGGTGAGGGTGCTCTTTCCTGCCCCCGAGGCGCCCACCAGCCCAACGCGTTCGCCCGCCTCAATGGTCAGGCTCAGGTCCTCGAACAAGGCCTCGCCATTCTGAAAACGATAGGTGACATGCTCGAATCGAATCTCGCCACGCTTGACCACCAGAGCTGGGGCATTCGGCGCTTCAACAATCTCATGCGGCTTGGCAATCATGCGCAGCGCTGAGCCCAGCGTACCCACCTGCTCGAAGAACTGCAGCAGCTGCTCAAACAGGTTCCAGATGTTGTTCACCAGCAGCGCACCCAAGGTCACGATCATGATCACATCACCCAGAGACATTTCGCCGAGTAGGTGGGCGTTGAGCGCAAACCCAATAAAGGCTGACTGAAAGGCCAGCAGTGCCGAGTAGAGCACGACCATCATGAGAATCAGAAACCGTCGCGTCCTGCGTGAGGCCGCACGTTCATCGATGAGCGCCCGCCGAACACGCAGGCGCTCGGCCTTGGCCTTGGCGTGGCTTCGGACCAGCTCCATATGGCTGTTGATATCCACAAGAATGCCCGTGGAGGAGGAGACCTGCTCCCCGAAGGCTTCAAACAATGGGACACAGCGCTTGGCGAACCAGGCGCTCGCAAGAAAGAAGGCGGTCAGCCAGCCCAGAAAGCCCCAGAAAAAATAGCCCGGAGCCGAAGACAGAATGAGCGCCGAGATCAGAATGGCCACCAACAGACGCACGAACCCATTGAAAACCACATCGAGCAGAATCAGCGTGGAGCTTCCCGCCTGTTTGACCTTCTGACTCAGGCTGCCCGCCATGTGGTCTTGGAAGTAACGGGGAGAGTGTTGGTCGAGCCACTCGTAGACCATCTCCTGGGCCTTCATCCGCAGGTCGGGAGCCGTATGCAGATCAAGCCATTCCCGCAGGCGATTGCATCCAGAGGATGCGAACCAGACCACGACAATCAGCCAGAAGATCTGCCAGCTCTGCTCGGTGGGCATTTCTCCGAGTCGAAGCCCGTCCACAAGCTGCTTCATGAGCACGGGCTCAAAGCCCATGAGCCCAATACCGGAGCCTGCCAAGAGGGCGAGACCGAGGGTGCGCCAGCGGAAATGCTCCCAGAGGAGCTTAAAAAAGAATTGAAGCGGTGATTGGGCCATAAAGGCGAAGGGTCCTTAGGCTAGCCTGCGTCGAACTGGTCAGCCTTGAGGCCACGAATCGGCGCGTAGAACGCCTTCACCGTCGCCATATCAATCGTGACATCGCCCGTGGTCGCCAAGACGGGCCCAAGACCGGCCTCCTTCTTGCCGTGGTCCATATAGGCCAGCACAACCGGTACGCCTGCACCTTGGGCAATAAAATAAAAGCCCGTCTTCCACTCTCGCACCTTGCTGCGCGTCCCCTCAGGAGGAATCATGAGCAACAGGGGCCCCTGGTGCTGGGAAAAGCCCTCCACTGCGGACGCCACCAGGTTGTGAGATCGACTGCGGTCAACACCAATGCCGCCGAGCCAACGCATCATCCCGCCGAACGGAAATTTAAAGAGGCTGGCCTTACCGAGCCAGTAGGGCCGGATACCCAACACGAAGCAGGTCATGAGGCTGTAGGGCAGGTCCCAGTTGCTGGTGTGTGGGGCCGCGATGAGCACAGCCTTGGGGCTGCCCTCCGGCAGTGACCCCACAATCCTCCAGCCCAGCGCGCGCATGCAGGCCCAGGAAAAAAGGCGAAGCAGGGGAGTGACCACTGGGGTGTTAAACAGCGTAAGGGCAGCAGGATGAAAACCACCGGGCGTTTGCATGGCGAGCAGCATGCCATAAAGCTCTACAATTCAGGGGCGTGGGCCGTTAGCTCAGTTGGTTAGAGCAGGGGACTCATAATCCCTTGGTCGCAGGTTCAAGTCCTGCACGGCCTACCATCTCTCTTATGACCATCAAGATGATCTACCTCGCCAAGCGCAATCCGGCGCTGGCGCCCGAGGACTTTCCGCAGGCCTGGCGTGAGCATTCCGCACTCGGCGCTAAATGCACGAATGTGCGCGACAAGGTTGTCTCGGTGCGGCAGTGTTCGCGTGTCTTGGTGCCCCCCCCTTTTCAAGGCTTTAGCACCGAGTACGATGGCGTCAATCTCCTGACGGTCAAGAGCTTGGCTGCCGCCCATGACATTTGGTCAGATCCGGAGACGCTCGCAGTCATGCGGCCCGATGAGCCGCGCGTTTTCTCCACTTATGTGCGCGATTTCACCTTGATATGCGCGGAGACGTCTGTCGATGAGGGGGCAGGTGCGATTCGGGCGAACCCTCTCGGCAAGTGCGTGGTGGTGGGTTTTCTTCGGGGATTCGGCGCATCCGCATCCCTCTCGTTTCCAGAGGCCCGAGCCGTGGTGCGCAACCGCGTGTGCGAGGCGCCACCGCCGGGCTATGCATACGATGTCATTCTTGAGGCGTGGTTTGACGACCCTGTACAGGCGACGCAAGCGCTGCAGGGCACATCCCACGCTATGCTAGGCGAAGCCGACTGTGTGTGGATGCTCACCACAGTCACCCATTGCCGGCCATAAGGTTGAGGTCTTGTTGATGACTCCCCAGGAATACGCAGAAGCGATTCTGATTGTGATCAAGCGGCTGTTTCAGTGGCTGGTGACGGCTATGGTCGCCATCGTGCTTTTGCTTGGGCTTTTGGTGGGGTTGGTTCTTGCAAAGGACTGGTATTTTCAAGACCGCCACCTGGCCAAGGTTCAGGTCGAGGTAAGCCTCTCGACGGCGCTCTGTCAGCCAGATCACCCGCTCTTTATTCGCATCACCAATGGCTCCGAGCGCACCATTCGCTCGACCAGCATTCAGGTGGATATCACCAAGCTGGGATACTCCACAAAAATCAACGACGAGGCCCGGTATGTCAGCGACAAGGTGCTCAAGCCTGGGGAGACCACGGGTTCCTGTTGGAAGGTCCCGGCCAAGAATGCCTTTAGCCTGCGCGAGCAGGACCAATACATAGCCGCAGAAGGCCATGTGGCGAGGCTCTTTGACGTGACGGCGGTTTTTGAGGACTAAAAGGTATTCGGCCGCATAGAGTCCAACGCGTGCCGTGCGAGTCCAGAACCAGCCTCACTGTACATATTGAACGCGGGCACTTCGAGCAATGCCAGCTCCTCTACCTCATTGGAGAAGTGGGCTACGGCCACCACATGACAGGCCAGGTTCGCCTTTCGAATGCGCTGAGCGGCATAGACGTTACTGTGATGCGCGGGCATGGCCAACACAATCAATTCGAGGTTCGAGGAGGCCTGCAGCTTGGTCCAGAAATCGGTGTCGGTTGCATCTCCTAGCAATACGGACCGCCCTGCCTGATGGTGTCCTTGCACCCGCTTTGCGTCATGTTCAATGCCGACAATCTGTCCATCAAAGGCCTCGCTAAGGGCCTCATAAGCGCCCAGCCCAACCCGGCCCATCCCAATGACCAGTGCGCGTGCCTCACCAATGTCGATGAATCCGTCCTCTGGATGAAGGGTGTCGCGCTGATAGCGGTCCCAGAATTTTTTGAATCGCTGGTAGGTGGGCTCGGCTCCCTGGCTAAAGGGTGCAGCAATCGCAAAGCTCAGGCTCACCGCTATTGCAATCACCAAGAGCCAGTCAACGGGGAGCCATCCCTGTGACACACCCAGCGCAGCCACGATCAGCCCAAACTCCGAGTAGTTGGCAAGCGCAAGCGCACTGAACATCGAGGTGCGCGCTCGCAGCCCAAATCGCACCACAATCCAGTAGTAGAGCAGCGTCTTGATGGGCAGTAGCAGACAGAGCAGGGCCGCCGCTGCAAAAATTTCGGCGGTGGGTAATCCCTGAAGCCCGACCGATAGAAAGAAGCCCACCAGCATGAGTTCTTTGAAACTAAAGAGCGACTTTGAGAGTTCGGAGGCCTTGGGGTGGCTCGCCACCATGACACCCATCACCAGCGCGCCCAGATCGCCCTTTAATCCCACAAGGGTGAAGGCCTCATAGCCCAGCGCCAGGGCAAAGAAGAGCCCACAGAGAATGAGTAACTCGCCATGGCCCGCGGCATCCAGCAGCTTAAACAGAGCGGGTCGAATGAAGGGCAACAGCAGCACCAAGAGCGCCCATAGCGTTGGGTACTTGCCTTCGCTTACGGCCAAGAACACCACCGCAAAAATGTCTTGCATCACCAGAATGCCGATAGCGATCTTGCCGTAGAGCACGGTCATGTCGCCTTTTTCTTCCAGCACTTTGACTGCGAATACGGTGCTTGAAAACGACAGGGCAAAGGCAAGTACCAGGATGGCAAGGGGAGATAGAGCGAGCAGAGGCGTATCGAACCATGTCTGGCCTAGCCACAGGGTTGCTGCAAAGAGTGCGGTGGAGGCTACGACATGCAGGACCGAGCTGCCCCAGATCTCGGCCTTGGCCAGCCCCTTGAGGTCGAGCTTGAGGCCAATTGAGAAGAGCAACAGCGTGACGCCCAGGTTGGCAATGAAATCGAGGCCCTCGGGTGCATCGAATCCTGCGAGGTTGAACGCAAAACCGGCTGCCAAAAAGCCCACCATGGGTGGCAGACCGATGCGACTGAGCAATAGACCGAATACAAAGGCAAAACCGACCAGCGTGACTAGCATCCTTGAGGGCCTCCCCGTCTCGTTGATTGACTGCGAGTGTCGCACATGACCAACACATCATGGTTAACCCGAGGCGGCGATCTTCGGCCCGTTGACTATGCTCACGAGACATTCATATTCAAACAACTTCACACCATCACCACGGAGACAGCATGTTTAAAAAATCTAAGCTCACGCTGGCAGTCCTGAGCGCCCTCGGCGCAGCCTCCACCATCGCCATTCCTGTCAGTGTTCAGGCTCAGCAAACGCAGGCCTCAGCGAGCACCGACACTATTACCGTCACCGCTCGTCGCCGTGAGGAGCTCATTCAAGACGTCCCGGGTGCCGTCAGCGCATTCTCGGGCGAAGCCCTCGACAAAGCGGGCGTCGACGACATTCTTGGCATTGCAGACCTCGTGCCCAACACCACACTCAAGGCATCGCGTGGCACCAACACCACATTGACCGCGTTCATTCGCGGCGTGGGCCAGCAAGACCCCGTTGCGGGCTATGAGCCCGGGGTGGGGGTTTATCTGGACGATGTCTATCTTGCCCGTCCTCAGGGTGCCGTCATGGACATCTATGACGTGCAGCGTGTTGAGGTGCTGCGGGGTCCCCAGGGCACACTCTATGGCCGCAACACCATCGGCGGCGCTGTGAAGTACGTCACGCGTCGGCTGGGCGTGAAGCCCGAACTGAGAGCCAACGTCACCTTGGGCCAGTATGGGCAGCGGGACTTTAGCTTGACGGGAAGCGCAGCGGCCTCTGATGCCCTGCGCTTTGGAGCCACGCTCGCAAGCTTTGACCGCGATGGCTACGGCGAGAACGTTGTAAACGGCAAACCCAACTACGACAAAGACGTTATGGCTGCCCGCGTGAGTGCGGAGCTTATTCCCAACAGCAAGTTCTCGGTGCGTTTCGCGGCTGATAAGACCATCGACAAGTCCAATGCCAAGCAAGGCCATCGCCTGACGGTAGGCAAGGTCTCTGGCGCCCCGATTCTGTCGGACGTCTACAACACCCGCGCCAACCTCTACGCGGTGAATGGCCAGTCCCAGAAAGTCACCAACTGGGGCCAGTCGGTGACCATGGAATATGAGCTCAACGACACCACGGTGCTCAAGTCCATTACGGCACGACGGGGAAGCAAGTCCTTTGCACCCATCGATTTTGACTCGCTTAATGCTGTTGATCTCGATGTGCCGGCCATTTACGGCGACAACCAGACCAGCCAAGAATTTCAGCTGAACTACACCACCAAGACCTGGCAGGTGGTGGCTGGGGTCTACTACCTGAGTGCAAATGCCTTTAACGAGTTCGATGTCATCCTGCCGAGCTTCGGTGGCTTCTCTGTTTACACCCGCGGCGACATTGATACCAAGGCTTGGGCAGCTTTCGCGGATGCCTCTTATCAAATGACCAAGGAAGTCGACATCTCCTTCGGTGGGCGTTATACGCGGGACACGCGTCAGGCTGAAGTCTTCCGTGCGAACTACTTTGGCTTGGGTTCTCCCACGCTGGGCAACCCCAATGCAGCGCTCTTCCGAGTCGATACGAACCTGGGCAAGGATGTGCTCGATCGCACCGACAGCAAGTTCACCCCCAAAGCGGGTCTGGGCTACAAGCTCAACCCCAATCAGAAGGCCTACTTCACCTACTCGGAGGGCTTCAAAGGGGGCATGTTCGA
>JBJOHF010000005.1:0-16092 GCA_046047855.1 Pseudomonadota bacterium
TCCGTCTAGTAAATGGCCGTACATCCAGTCGGCTCCTGCCCTCCAGTGCACATGGCGCAGATGCACCACATAACTGGCCAGCCACCTGCGCGCATGGTTGTGCAAGTAACCTGTGGCGTAGAGCGTGCCTACCGCCTGATCAATCACAGGCAATCCTGTTCGACCCTCCCGAATATCCTGGGGTAGCTCCGCCGCATATCGAACACCAGGCACCCCTGGGCGAATATCCTCAAAAATGCGTTCGCCGAGGTGCGCATAGACATGATGAAAAAACGCTCGCCATGCAAACTCTAAATGGAGTTTGTCGTCGGGGCGCAGCGGGTGCTGAGCCCGCACCCCCTCGACTGCCTGTTGCAGGCTCAAGAAACCATGGGTGAGGTAGGGCGAGAGGTAAGAAACGGCCCCACGCAGATGGTTGCGCGTTCTTGCGTACTCGGCTGGTTGGAGGGCGGCGAGCCGCGTCTGCCACGCCTCGTCAGTGGGGGGAAACTCCTGCCCGAATGCGTTCACCCCAGTTTGTTCAGTCCACCCATATAGGGCCGAAGCACCTCAGGCACCACCACCGTGCCATCGGCCTGCTGATAGTTCTCCAAAACAGCCACCAGAGTCCGCCCAACCGCCAAACCAGAGCCGTTGAGGGTGTGGACAAACTCGTTCTTAGACTTTCCGCCCTCCACCCGCTTAAAGCGCGCCTGCATGCGACGCGCCTGAAAGGCCTCGCAGTTACTCACACTCGAGATTTCTCGATAGGTGTGCTGAGCGGGGAGCCAGACTTCTAGGTCGAATGTTTTGGCCGCACCAAAGCCCATATCACCCGTGCACAGCAGCATGACCCTATACGGTAGCCCGAGTCCCTGCAGGATGGCCTCTGCGTGACCCACCATCTGCTCAAGGGCCTCGTAAGACGCCTCGGGCTTGACCACCTGAACCATCTCAACCTTGTCGAACTGATGCTGGCGAATCATGCCGCGGGTGTCGCGGCCGTAGGAGCCCGCCTCACTTCTAAAACAGGGCGTGTGCGCAGTCAGGCGCATCGGCAGCTGAGCCTCCTCGAGAATCTCGCCTCGCACGAGATTGGTGAGCGAGACCTCAGAGGTGGGAATGAGGTAGAGCGACTCGCCCTCGCCCTCTTGACCGCCCTTCTTCGCCGCAAACAAATCAGCCTCAAACTTGGGCAACTGACCGGTACCGTAGAGGGAATCGGCATTCACAATGTAGGGCGTGTAGCACTCGGTGTAGCCGTGCGTGCCAGTTTGAACATCCAGCATGTACTGGGCCAGCGCACGATGCAGCCGCGCAATCGGTCCCTTCATGACTGTAAACCGCGACCCAGTAAGCTTCACTCCCATTTCAAAATCGAGCCCAAACGGGGCGCCAAGATCGACATGGTCTTTGGGGCTAAAGTCGAACGCGGCAGGCTGACCCCATCGACGCACCTCGACATTGCCGTGTTCATCACTGCCCACTGGAACCGACTCATGCGGCAGGTTTGGTATGGATGAGAGCCAGATCTCCATCTCAGATTGAATGGCCGAGAGCTCGGCCTCTGCGGCACTGAGCTGATTGGGCAGGTCAGCAGCCTGAGCCATCAGATCAGAGGCATCCTCGCCTTTGGCCTTGGCCTGACCAATCTGTTTGGAGAGCGTGTTGCGGCTGGCTTGAATCTGTTCAGTACGCACCTGCACGGACTTGCGTCGGGCCTCAAGGGCATTAAAGGTCTCGACATCAAGCACGTAGCGGCGTGCCGCAAGTCGATCGGCGACCAGCTGGGGGTCTTTGCGAAGCAGTTGAAGGTCAATCATGGGAGCCTTGGTGAGATTGGTTGCGTCTGCGCAGTTCGTTGAGCTTGACCGCGATTTTACTTTCAAGCCCGCGATCGACGGGCTGGTAGAACTGCGGCGACGGATGAAGCGCGAGCGGGAAGTAGCGCTGGCCCGCCGAGAACGCATCTGGCTCGTCATGGCTGTATCGGTAGGCCTTATTGGTGGGCGCATTGCGCAGGTGCTCGGGCACGGGCAGGCTGCCCCCCTCTTTCACAAAGCCCTGCGCCTGCTTCCAGGCCATGTAAACCGCATTGCTCTTGGCGGCGACCGCCAAGAAAACCGTGGCCTCTGCCAAGGCAAGCTCCCCCTCGGGGCTACCCAGCCGCTCGTAGGCCTGTGCCGCGGCGCTGCAGATCTCGAGCGCTCGTGGGTCTGCAAGACCAACATCTTCAACTGCCATGCGAATCAATCTGCGTGCCAGGTAGAGCGGATCTGCACCCCCATCGAGCATGCGTGCGAGCCAGTAGAGGGCGGCATCTGGATCTGACCCGCGCACCGACTTATGCAGGGCCGAAATCTGGTCATAGAAGGCGTCGCCGCCTTTATCAAACTGGCGCACCAGGCTAGGCAACTGGTCGCCAAGCCATTCGGGTGTCACGAGAAATGGGCGCTCAGGGACCGCAGAAATCACCATAGACACCAGATTGAGCAGCCGACGGCCATCTCCGTCCGATGTCTGAAAGAGCAGCGTGCATGACGGCTCATCAAAGGTGAGACCATGCCCGGACTCAAGTGCCAGCGCCCGCTCCATTAAGACCCGCAGGGACTGTGGCTCGAGTGGATTTAATCGAAACACCTGTGCACGTGAGAGTAATGCGCGGTTCACCTCAAATCCAGGGTTCTCAGTGGTTGCGCCAATGAAGGTGAACAAGCCCGCCTCAACATGCGGCAGGAAGGCATCTTGCTGCGCCTTGTTGAACCGATGCACTTCGTCCACGAACACCACCGATGACCGCCCTTGCCCGCGCCAGATCTGCGCCTGGGCCACGGCATCACGAATCTCTTTCACCCCGCCAAGCACAGCTGAGATGCTCAGGAGTTCGGCCCCAACGGCCTGGGCCAAAAGAAGAGCCAACGTTGTCTTACCGACCCCAGGGGGCCCCCAGAGAATCATGGAGGGCAGCGCACGCTGGTCAACCGCCCTGCGAATAGGGCCACTGGGGCCAAGCAGATGATCTTGCCCCAGCACATCAGCGAGCGACTGAGGGCGCAGCCGCTCAGCGAGCGGAATCAAGGCTGAACCACCTCGGTTCCCGCTGGGGGCGTGAACTCAAACCGGCTATCGGCTATCGGCTGGTTTCGGCGGATCGACTTGAGCCGCACCAGGCTGCGGCGACCCAGACCATCGGTGAGCTCGAACTGGGTGATTTCGCCCTTGTCGTTGAGACCCACTTCAAGACTCGTTGCTGAACCCTTGCCGGTAAGCAGGACCCGCTGCAGGCCAGACTGGCTGGGCAAGGCGCGCATGTCGAACTGACGCGCAAGGGTTTGAGCAGCCTCAGGACCGGCAGAGAGCAGCAGGCCAGCGGGTGTGGCATCGAGTGCTGACTCCAGGGGACGCTTAGTGAGTTGTGCGAGGTCCGGGTCATAGAGCAGAAAGGTCTTGTCTCGAATGATCTGAAGCTGGGCGTACGGGCTCTGTATTTCCCACCGAAAACGACCAGGCCGCTTGAGGAGCATTTCACCCTTGAAGGTCTGCACACGACCGCCCCGCCCACTCTGCAGATGCTCGAACTGGGCAGCCAGGGTGAATGTGCCGGCGAGATAATCGACGAGCGCCGCCTGTGGACCGGCTTCGACCAAGACCACATCGCCCGTGGCCTGCGCAGCGTTCCAAGCGCCCAGAGACAGCGCTGCGCCACCCATGAGCCTGGCTATGAACTGCCGTCGCTTGAGGTCATGCGGATTCAATCGCCGCTCCCCTGATTGGGCACCAGAATGTCGCGATTGCCATTGGTCTGCATGGGGGACACCACGCCAGCCTGCTCCATGGCCTCGAGCAGACGTGCTGCGCGGTTGTAGCCAATCCGCAGGTGACGCTGGACCAAAGAAATCGAGGCCCGACGGTGCTTGAGCACAATGGCAACCGCCTCATCGTAGAGACCGTCGGCCTCGCCTTGAACCTCCGACTTTTCGCCATGCATGTCAATGCCAGCGGTGAAGCTGCCGCCAGACTCCGTCGCGCCCTCGAGGATGCTGTCGTTGTACTGGGCGCCCCCCTGTTCACGAAGGTGATCAACAACCCGAACCACCTCTTCATCGGCGACAAAGGCTCCATGGACCCGCTGAGGCAGCCCCGAGCCGGAGGCCATAAAGAGCATGTCCCCCATACCCAAAAGGGCCTCAGCACCCATCTGATCAAGGATAGTGCGAGAGTCAATTCGGCTTGAGACTTGAAACGAGATACGGGAAGGAATGTTGGCCTTGATCAGGCCCGTGATCACATCGACCGATGGCCGTTGCGTCGCCAGAATGAGATGAATGCCCGCAGCCCTGGCCTTTTGTGCGAGCCGGGCGATGAGTTCCTCCACCTTCTTTCCGACCACCATCATGAGGTCGGCCAGCTCATCAATGACCACCACAATATGGGGCAGCGGAGCCAGCGGCTCAGCCAGACCCGCTTCGATCTGCTCGGGATGGTCGAGGGGATTCAGAATGGGCTGTCCGCGCCGAAGCGCATCCTCAACCTTGCTATTAAACCCCGACAGATTGCGGGTGTTGAGCTTGCTCATGAGCCGATACCGCCGCTCCATTTCGCCCACACACCAATGCAAAGCATTGGCTGCCAGCTTCATGTCGGTTACCACGGGCGTGAGCAGATGCGGAATGCCCTCATAGACCGCGAGTTCGAGCATTTTCGGGTCGATCAGAATCAGGCGAACCCGATCAGCAGGCGCGTGATACAGCAAAGACAGCAGCATGGCATTCACACCCACCGACTTACCCGAGCCTGTCGTGCCCGCCACGAGGAGGTGGGGCATTTTGGCCAGATCGACTACGGTGGGCGCGCCCGCGATGTCCTTACCCAAAGCGAGCGGCAAGGCGGCCCCACTGTCTTGAAAGGCCTTCGAACTGAGAATCTCGGAGAGGCGAACCGTCTGGCGCCGTGGGTTGGGCAGTTCAAGGCCCATGAGGTTCTTACCCGGAATGGTCTCTACAACGCGGACCGACACCAGCGAGAGTGCGCGCGCAAGGTCCTTGGCGAGGTTCACGATTTGTGAACCCTTTACACCCAGCGCGGGTTCAATTTCGTATCGGGTAATGACGGGGCCAGGCTGAGCACTGACCACCTTCACTTGAACCCCAAAATCGGCCAAGCGAGACTCAATCAGTCCAGACGTATAAGTGAGTGTTTCGGGGGATACCGCCTCGGATGCCTCCGGGATGGGGTCCAGCAGCGCAAGACCCGGCAATCCCGCCTCGGATGGCTTGAGTTCCTCGAACAACACGGGCTGACGAATCGCTGGGGCAGGCACCTGGGCCTTCGGAGAGGGCTTGACCTCTACCGCAGGAATGACCTCCAGCGGCTCAGGCCGCTCTTTACGCTCATCTGCCTTTCGTTGGAGCCGTGTCGCGCGGGCCTCGGCTGTGCTCTCGCCCAACTGGCGATCGCGCCGTGCCTCAATCTGCGAGCGGGCCCAGGCCACCAGTCCCTCAGCGCCCCGACCCACCCGTTCGAATGCCTGGATCCAGGTAAACCCAAAAAACATTGAAAAGCCTGCAAAAAAGCTCAAGAGTGCGATCACCGTGAGGCCCATCGATCCGAATACCCACTCGAGAGCCCCACCGACGAAGCTGCCCAGCGCCCCACCGGGAAAGGCTTCGAGCATGCCCCAGACCATCCCGCGTTGCGCCTCGAGCGCTGCACTGAAGGCAAGCATCACAGCAAAACCAACCCACTGAGCGGTTCGCAGACGAATGGGGCGAACCTCATTCTGGGCAGTGGGCCCACCCGAGTCACGCTGGCGTCTACCCTGGGCTGCGCGCAGGGCCCTTGCGGTCATGAAGAGGCCCAGCACACCCAGCCAGAGCGCGGATCCGCCCATAAAAAAGAGCAGCACATCCGCCAGGGTGGCCCCGAGTCGACCAAACCAATTCCGAGGCTCCGCGGCAGTGGTGCTCTGAAACCAGCCCGAATCGGCTGGCGAAAAGCTCAACAGAGAGAGAATGACCAACAGGCTGGCCGCGAGCCAGACAATCCAGTACACATCAGCGAGCAGGGCCTGAACAGCAGGCGCAAGCGAGGACGTTGCAGCGGAAGGCTTTTTTCGCGTGGCGGAGGGCCGACGCTTAGGGGAATCAGACAAGACCGGCATTTTATAATTGTCGTTTAATTCGAGAGCGCGCGCAGCGCTTCCTGCTCAACATCCTCCTTCGAGGCGCCTCATGTCCGTACATCATTCCCTCATCATCCTTGGCTCTGGGCCTGCCGGCTACACCGCTGCAATCTACGCTGCACGCGCGAACCTCAAGCCCGTGCTCATTACAGGTCTGCAGCAAGGCGGGCAACTGATGACCACGACCGACGTCGAAAACTGGCCAGCAGACCCGCACGGGGTCCAAGGCCCCGATCTGATGCAGCGCTTTCAGGCGCACGCCGAGCATTTTCAGACGCAACTCATTTTCGATCACATCCACACCACTGCACTCACTGAGAAGCCCATTCGGCTGGTTGGAGACGCGTGCACCTATACCTGCGATGCGCTCATCATCTCCACCGGCGCCTCAGCCATGTACCTCGGACTGCCCTCAGAGCAGGCCTTTATGGGCAAAGGCGTCTCCGCCTGCGCAACCTGCGATGGCTTTTTCTACCGTAACCAAGACGTCGCGGTTGTGGGGGGCGGAAACACCGCCGTCGAAGAGGCGCTTTACCTGAGCAATATTGCCAAGACGGTCACGGTTATTCACCGCAGAGACCGCTTCAAGGCGGAGCCCATTCTCGTGGACCGCCTCATGGCGAAGGTCCAGGAGGGCAAGGTGCGACTCGAACTCAATCAGGTTGTCGACGAGGTGCTTGGCGATGACTCGGGCGTGACCGGCCTTCGACTGAAAGCACACGCGGGTTCAGCCACCAAAGAGCTCACCGTGCACGGCCTCTTTGTGGCCATTGGGCATTCGCCAAACACCCAGATCTTTGAGGGACAGCTCGACATGAGCAATGGCTACATTCGCACCCGCAGTGGGCTGGACGGAAACGCCACAGCAACGAATATTCCCGGCGTGTTTGCTGCAGGCGATGTGCAGGACCATATTTACCGACAGGCCATTACCAGTGCAGGCACGGGCTGTATGGCCGCACTCGATGCGCAGCGTTACCTTGAAGCGCTCCACTCCGCCACCTGACCAAGCGGATCCCGATGCGCTGGCGCTCTTTTTAGAGGCCACTCGGGGATCGGTGCGCGTGGAGCACAACCGTCACCCGAGCCTGCTGAATCGGCCAAAGCCCCTACCGGTTCCACGGCAGCGTCTTGCAGACGAGGCCGAGGCACTTGAACTGAGCAGGCTCTCCGATTTCACGCCTGACACCCTGCTCGACAGTGATGAAGGGCTCTCCTTTGCGCGTAATGGCATTTCCACGGACACCCTTCGCAAGCTGCGAAAAGGGCACTGGTCCCTGCGCGCCGAGCTTGATCTGCATGGGCTTCGCACAGACGAGGCCCGCGAAACGCTTGCCGCATTTATTAAGGACTGCCACAAGCGAGACCTGCGCTGTCTTCGCATCGTTCACGGCAAGGGGCTGGGCTCGGCTGGCCGAGAGCCCGTGCTCAAGAACAAGGTACGTTCATGGCTGATGCAAAAAGAAGAGGTGCTTGCATTCTGCCAAGCCGCCGCGCACGAGGGCGGCTCGGGAGCACTCATGGTGCTCTTGCGATCGAGCCTTTAAGAACGCAGGCGGACTAGAGCGCCGCCTCTCCGGTTTCGCCCGTGCGAATGCGCACCACCTGTTCGACGGTGGTGACAAAGATCTTGCCGTCCCCAATACGACCCGTACGAGCAGCGTCCACAATGGCCTCCACCGCACGGTCGGCCATGTCATCGGCGACCAAGGCCTCAATCTTGATTTTCGGCAGAAAGTCGACCACGTACTCCGCACCACGATAGACCTCGGTATGGCCTTTCTGACGACCAAAACCCTTGACGTCCGTAACGGTCAACCCAGAGAGACCCAAGGCAGCCAGGGCCTCGCGCACTTCATCCAGCTTGAAGGGCTTCACAATTGCAGTGACGAGCTTCATAAGAAAAACTCCTTTTCATGGAACCGATTGGTGAGCGGGAAACGCCAGTCTCGACCGAATGCGCGCGGGGTAATGCGCGCTCCGGGAGCGGCCTGGCGTCGCTTGTATTCTGAGAGCCTCAGCAGACGAAGCACCTGCTCGAGCACCTCCTGAGAATGACCCGCCGTGAGAATTTCGGAGGAGGATTGGCCCAACTCGACGAACCGCATGAGGATATCGTCGAGCACCTCGTATGGCGGCAGGCTATCTTGATCGGTCTGGTCGGGCCTGAGCTCGGCACTGGGCGGGCGCGAGAGAATGCGCTCGGGAATGGGAATAGGCTGCCCCATCGACACGGCGCGGGCATTTCTGTACCGACTGAGGGTGTAGACCCAGCCCTTGAGCAGGTCTTTGATCACCGCATAACCGCCCGCCATGTCGCCATAGAGGGTGCAATAGCCAACGGCCATCTCAGACTTATTGCCGGTGGTGAGCAGCAGACGTCCTGTCTTGTTGGAGAGTGCCATCAGGAGCACGCCGCGAATCCGGGACTGCAGATTTTCTTCTGTGAGATCGGGCGCTCGACCTGCGAAGACGGGAGCGAGCGTGGTCTCGAAGGCACTATACGCGGGACTAATGGGAAGCTCATGCAGCGTGACACCCAGCGCACCCGCACAGGCCTGGGCATCTTCGACGCTGATGGCAGCCGTATAGGGCGAGGGCATCATGACGGCAGTGACCTGATCTGCACCCAAGGCATCGACTGCGATGGCGAGCGTGAGCGCGGAATCAATACCCCCAGAGAGACCAACCAGCGCACCCTTAAACCCGTTCTTGTGCACATAGTCTCGCGTGCCCAATACCAGTGCCTGATAGGCCTGCTCGGGCTCAGAGAGCGGTGTCGATGAGCGCCCCGCCATAAGGGCCCCTGCCTCATCGCATTCCAGGATTAAGAGATCTTCCGAGAAGGAGGCTGCCCGCGCCATGAGGTTCCCCTGGGCATCCAGCGCGAAGCTATCGCCATCGAAGATGAGCTCATCTTGCCCACCCACCAGGTTGCAAAACACAGCAGGAATGCCATGCCGACTGACATGGTCTCGCATGACCTGCAGTCGCTCCGTGAACTTGTTCAGATGAAAAGGCGAGGCATTCATGACCAACAGCACCTGGGCGCCCTCTGCCTTCGACATGGCCGCTGCCCTCGGGAACCAGACGTCCTCGCAGATCACCACGCCAATTCGCACACCTTGCACATCAAAAACAACAGGCGCCCCGTCAGGGACGAAATACCGTTGCTCATCAAAGACAGCATAATTGGGAAGCTCAAGCTTGCCGTACTGAGCAACCACCCGGCCAGACTGCAGGAGTGAGGCCGCATTACAGATCTGGCCATCGTCGAGCAGCTTTGGATGCCCCACCAGAACCGACAGTCCAACCAATGAAGACAAATCAGCCGCCAACTGCTCGAGTACGGCCTTTGATCGACGCAGAAACGACGGCCGCAACAGGAGGTCTTCGGGTGGGTAGCCAGTGAGCGAGAGCTCGGGCGTGACCATGACATGCGCACCCGCCGCGTGTGCCTGCTGTGCGGCGGCCAGAATTTTCTGTGCATTCCCGTTCAAATCGCCTACACAGGCATTGATTTGGGCTGCAACCATCTTGAGAGTCATACATGAATTATCGCACGCAGGTCCTCCAAGGCTTTACTGAACTTGCGCCAGAGGAATGGCGAGGGCTCCAGCCTGACGCCCCAGAGTATCCGTTTGTCGCAATCGAATGGCTCAAAGCCATGGAGTCCTCCGGCTCTGCAGCCGTGGACTCAGGATGGCAGGCTCGCCCCTTTCTGGTGAGAGACGAGGCTGGGGTTGCGGTCGCTGGCGCACCGCTCTACTTGAAGTCCCACAGCTATGGGGAGTACGTGTTCGACTGGGCATGGGCAAGGGCGGCACAGTCTGCTGGCATGGCCTATTACCCCAAGGCGCTGGTGGCCAGTCCGTTCTCACCAGTGCCGGGCCCACGGCTCTTGGCTCGAGACCCTATGGCCCGCCAGGCCCTTGCGCGGGGGCTGACAGACTGGGTTCAAGACCAGGGTCTAAGCTCAGCCCATCTGCTCTTCGGACTCCCGCAAGACCATGCCACTCTGGAAGCAGAGGGATGGCTCACCCGGCTTGGTGTCCAGTTTCACTGGCAAAACCGAGGCTACCGCGACTTCGAAGACTTCCTCGACTCCCTGACCCAACCCCGTCGCAAAAAAATCCGTGCAGAGCGCAGGAAGGTGCGCGAGGCTGGGGTACGGTGCGAGGTGTATACGGGCTCGGAGATTAGCGCAGAGCACTGGGCCTTTTTCTATCGCTGTTACTGCCAGACCTACCTGGAGCACGGCAACCCACCTTACCTCTCACAAGGGTTCTTTGATTCCGTTCGGGCGCACATGCCACAACACTTTGCCCTGGTCATTGCGACTGCGAGCATCTCAGAGCCAGATGCACCAGAGCCAATTGCCTGTGCACTCATCATGCTTGGCGAGCAAGGCCAGGTCGCCTATGGTCGATACTGGGGCGCAGTGGCCCACCTGCCCTGCCTTCACTTTGAAGTGGCCTACTACACGCCCATTGAATGGGCCATAGCCCGCGGCCTGCGCCGAATAGAGGGCGGCGCACAGGGCGAGCATAAGTTGTGGAGGGGTTTTGAACCCGTTGAGACACGCTCGTCCCACTGGGTGGCAGACGAGCGATTCAGGGTTGCTGTCGAGCATTTCCTGGCCCGCGAGGGCCAGGGCATTCAACAGTATTTATCGGAACTGGACGATCACTCGCCCTTCAGAGACTCGGCCTTGTAACGCTCGTAACCCGAGAGCACTTCTTGCTTGGCCGACTCAGGGCCTTCCCAGCCCTGTACCTTGACCCACTTGCCCTTCTCGAGGTCTTTGTAGTGCTCAAAGAAATGCTGAATCTGGAGGAGGAGCTCGGGCGCCATGTCCTCGGGCTTGGTGAGGTGCTTGTAGATGGGAAGGACCTTATCAACAGGAACTGCCAGCACTTTTGCGTCGCCACCCGCCTCGTCGGTCATCTTGAGCACGCCAATCGCGCGGCACGGAACCACAGCGCCCATGGCCACGGGGAATGGGGTGACTACCAGCACATCGACCGGATCGCCGTCGTCGGAGATGGTCTCCGGCACGTATCCGTAGTTACAGGGGTAGTGCATGGAGGTCATCATGAAACGATCGACAAAGAGCGCTCCGGTGTCTTTATCGACCTCGTACTTGATGGGGTCACTGTGGGCAGGAATCTCCACGATGACATTGAATGCTTCGGGCAGCTTGTCGCCAGCGGGGACGATGGTGAGTGACATACGGGTTTCTCCCTGAGATTTTGAATATCCCGGGAATTGTAAGGGATTCCCCCAATCGGTCCTCTCGCCTGAATGCGCCCAGACTGAGTTCACCAATAACAATGAACCGGAGAGGGCTATGTCAGACGGAATGATCCTTGCACTTGTGTGCGGCATCATCGCGGTGGTCTACGCGCTGGTGTCGAGCCGCTGGATTCTCAGCCAACCAGATGGCAATGAACGCATGCGAGAAATTGCAGCCGCGATTCAAGCAGGCGCATCCGCGTATCTCGCGCGACAGTACAGAACGATTGCCATCGTAGGCATCATCATTTTCATCCTCATCGCTGCCATCCCCGGACTGGGTATGGCAACAGCGCTGGGCTTCGCACTTGGGGCCGTGCTTTCAGGCGCTGCTGGTTTTATTGGGATGAACATCAATGTCCGTGCAAACGTGCGAACAGCCGAGGCTGCGCGCAGTGGAATCAACCCCGCACTGGACATTGCATTCAAGGGCGGCGCGATTACCGGGTTGTTTGTCGTGGGCTTGGGCCTCATTGGCGTGACGGGCTTCTACGCCATCATGCGCGGGCAAGGTGCCGACATTCACCACTCCCTCCAGCCGCTGGTTGGCTTTGCCTTCGGTGCCTCCCTCATCTCTATCTTTGCCCGACTCGGCGGCGGCATCTTCACCAAAGGCGCTGACGTGGGCGCCGACCTGGTCGGAAAGGTAGAGGCCGGCATTCCGGAGGACGACCCACGCAACCCCGCAGTGATTGCAGACAATGTGGGCGACAACGTGGGCGACTGTGCAGGCATGGCAGCAGACCTCTTCGAGACCTATGCAGTGACCATCATTGCCACCATGCTGCTTGGAGCGCTCACGCTGAGCAGCATGGCAGACGCTGCGGCCATTTATCCCCTGGCACTGGGTGGAGTCTCGATTCTTGCAAGCATCGTGGGCTGCTTCTTCGTGAAGTACTCCGGCAGCGGCAAGATCATGAATGCCCTCTACAAGGGACTGATCGTTGCGGCGCTGCTGAGCGTGGTGGCGTTCTATTTCGTCACGGACTGGCTACTGGGTGCCGACATTGCAGCGGCTGGGCATAGCGTCATGAACCTATGGCTCTCCTGTGTGGTGGGTATTGTGCTGACAGGCGCCATGGTGATCATTACCGAGTACTACACCGCCACAGAGTACGCGCCCGTGCGGCATGTGGCCCAAGCCTCTGAAACCGGCCACGCCACAAACATCATTGCGGGTATTGCGGTATCCATGAAGTCAACCGCCTGGCCAGTTATTGCTGTCGTACTGGCCATTCTGGCCTCCTATGCGCTGGCGGGTCTCTACGGTATTGCTGTCGCCGCTACAGCCATGCTTTCTATGGCGGGCATCATCGTGGCACTCGATGCCTACGGCCCCATCACAGACAATGCGGGCGGCATTGCGGAGATGGCGGAACTGCCTCCCGAAGTGCGCGCGGTAACGGACCCCCTCGATGCCGTAGGCAACACCACGAAGGCAGTGACCAAGGGCTATGCCATTGGCTCTGCAGGTCTCGCTGCACTGGTGCTCTTTGCCGACTACACCCATGCGCTCGAGGGTGCGGGCCAGGCCATACGGTTCGACCTTTCTGATCACATGGTGATTGTTGGACTCTTTATTGGCGGCCTCATCCCCTTCCTCTTCGGCGCCATGGCGATGGAGGCCGTTGGCCGCTGCGCAGGCGCCGTCGTGACCGAAGTGAGGCGTCAGTTCAAAGAAATTCCGGGAATCATGGAAGGGACCGCCAAGCCCGAGTACCACAAGGCGGTCGATATGCTCACCGCTGCCGCCATCAAAGAGATGATCATTCCCTCGCTGCTGCCTGTGATTGTGCCGATTGCAGTCGGGCTCATTCTTGGGCCAGTCGCACTGGGCGGCTTGCTGATGGGCACGATTGTGACGGGCCTCTTCGTGGCCATTTCGATGTGCACGGGCGGTGGTGCATGGGATAACGCCAAGAAGTACATTGAGGACGGTCACCACGGTGGCAAGGGATCGGATGCCCATAAGGCCGCCGTTACCGGCGACACCGTCGGCGACCCTTATAAGGACACGGCCGGCCCCGCTGTGAACCCGCTGATCAAGATCATCAACATTGTGGCCCTGCTGATCGTGCCACTGCTCTAGGCGGTTGGAAGCAGGCGGCCCGCCTCGGCCGCCTGCGAGGCGATCTGACGGTAGCGCCTCGCCTCATCAAGCTGTCCACTCTGTTCCGCCATTTCCGCCAGCAGCAGCGCCACCCGTACCGAGGGACGAATGGACAGCGCGCGGTTAAGCGCCTGCATGGCATCGTTTGTGCGACCGAGCTTGAAACACAGCCGGCCCTTGGCCCAGGCGAGCTCAAAACGCTCGGTGCGGCTTGCAGACCAGCGATCGACCTGCACGAGCTGCGCTGCAATGTCATCTTCGCAATCTGCATAAGGCTCAAGCAGCGCGTCATCCCATTCTCGAGCAAGCACGGATTCAATGAGCTTTCGCGCCTGACGGGGTTCGCCCACCCGCAGCCACGCCCATGCAACCCGCTTCGCGGTGCTCGGAACGGCGGTCTCTTCTGATGAAAGCAATCCCAGAGCCGAGCGAACCCGAGAGGCGTCTGTCCCTGCATCGAGCAAGAGCGCATCGAGCGCACGCTCCCGAATGGCCCGTGCATGCATCGGCGCTAACGCCTTTCGGTTCTCCAAAAGGCGAACCACACGAAGCACATCAGACCAGCGACCCGTCTGCTGATACGCCTTCAGAAGCAGGCGCATGGCATGCACATGCTTGCGATCGCCCGCCACAAGCGGCTCGAGCACATTGAGGGCCTCTTCACCCTGGTGATCATCAAGGGCGAACTCGGCCCGCACCAGTGCTTGGATTTGGGGGTGCGCAGGCTTTTCTCCTGGCGCTGCACGCAGACGGGCCATCCACTGGTCGCGCAACGCAGGATCGCGCAGGGCGTGGGCCGCTCGCGCTGCGAGGGAGGCCACCATGCGCTCGACTGGTTGACGCGCGTCGGGCATGTCCTGGAACTGATCAATGTAGGTCTGTGCGGACTTGGTCACACGGGCAAATCGGCCCTCTTCGAAATCGAGCACAAGGTCTGCCATCGCAGCAACCCGATTGCGCTCTCGGCGCCTCTGTCGCATGCGTTCCCACCAACCGGGCAGCCCACCGAGCGCGGCCAGAAGCCAGAACAATGCGTAGAGCACTGCGGCCACAACGATTGCCGCGAAAATGGCCGTTGAGAGAGCCATATCAATCCGCCAGTCAGACCACCAGATCGAGACTGCGCCCCCATAGGACTGAATGGCCATGACGACGGCGATCAAAACCGCCAGCGCCAGGGCCAGGCTCAGCAGACGAATCATGGCTGTTGCCCGAGGAGGTCGGTGATGGCCTGCGCCTCGGCAACGGCACGCAGCACTTCGGTGTCACGCGGATCGAGCGTTCTGGCCATCAGCAACGTGGCCTGGGACATGTCGCTACGCGCAAGCCCGTGCTCGCCCATCTGAACCGAGAGTCGCGCAGCCAAAAGCCGTTGCTCAATCTGACGCTTGGCAAGCTCGTATCCCGTTGCATCGAGCTGAAAACGCTCGCTATCGGAGAGCTTGCGAATCAGAAAGAAGCCAGAGAGCGTCTGGCCAACAGACTCGATCCAGCTGGCGGGGTGCTGAGGGCCCGATACCCCGTGAATCGTGGGGGGTGCGAACTGGGTGGGCAGCGCCTCAATCTGTTCGCTCAAGTCCTGAATGCGTGAGATCACCCGCATATCACTGGCACTGATCCCACGCGACGCAAGCGCGGCACTCGGGTTCGATAGGCCAGAGCCATACGCCTGCCCAGCCTCACCTGCTTCAGGGCCTGAGGATTGTGTTGGAGTGGAGATGACAGGGGTGCTGACAGGTTCGGTCATCCAGGCCATGAGGTCGGGGCGAAAGAGTGCGGCGAGCTGCCCAAGCACGACCCCAACCACCACCCCGAACACCAGCATGACCAGCGCCCAACGCCGCGATGCAAGGCCCGTGCTCTGCACCGCACGGGGCGCGGGACTGAGGTTGAGTTCTGAAAGGTCTTCGTCTCGGGACATGGGGTGGCCTGTGGTGTGGCTATTCAGCTTTTGAAATGCGCTCCAGGATGGTCGAGGGGGTGAGTCGATCCACCATCACCCATCTGGCATTGGGGACCGCCGCACGCACGGCCTGACCAATGGCAGGGTGATGCCCGATCCAGTAGACCTGATCCATTTCAATGTTCTGCAAAGCGAGCCCTGTGGCTGCAGGCTTGGCCATGGTGGAAGTGGTAATCAACACCCACCAAGGCAGTTCACTCTTGGGCAAGGCGGGCATGCGTTCGGCAGCCCTCGTGTAAATGGGCATACGCAAGGCTCTCAGGCCACCCGACATCAGCTTCTGCGCAAGCTCGGGGCGGTTATCGGCGCCTTCAAGCAAAATGACCAACTCCCCCATGCGGGCCTTTTGGTTGATCATGGGCGCAAGCTTGTCAACGTCTCCAGAGGGGCCCGCAGTCAAAACGTCTTTAAGGTCTGCTGGTGCAATGCCTGCATGCACCAGAACGCGCGAGAAGCCTTCCGCTGTGGCATCGCCTATGGCAGCAAACTTGAATCGGCGCCGGCGTGAGGCCAAGGCTGCGCCCAGGATGTGCAGCTGATCGAGCGCATAGTTTGCCGATGGGC
>JBJOHF010000006.1:0-20389 GCA_046047855.1 Pseudomonadota bacterium
TATGCAGATGTGATCGGCAAGGGCACGGCCAAGTCCGATCTCATGCGCTATGAGAAACATCGTGTGTGGGTTGTGGAGGCCACGCTCAAGAAGGACAGCAAGCACATCTATGGCAAGCGCGTGTTTCTGCTCGATGAGGACAGTTGGGTCGTGTTGCAGGAGGACTGCTACGACACGCGCGGGGAGATCTGGCGGGTCGGGCTTCATGGGTTTATCCAGTGCTATGACGTGGGCGTGCCTTGGTACAGCATCCAGATGTGGCATGACCTGAACAACGGCAGCGTGCTGATCTCGCATCTGGATAATGAGGTCACCAAGCCCATTCAGTTTGGTGTGAAAGCGAGCTGGTCCGATTTCCAGACCGACGCCTTGCGGCGTCGGGGCACGCGATAGCCCCTGTCTCGCGCCGGCAGGTTCTGTCGGCGCTGTCTCTGAGCCCGGCCCTGGTGTGGCCGGGTTTGCTTTTTGCGCGGGGCTATCCCTTGCGTGCGGATCGCGTGCGCTTCCTTGGTCTCACAAGCAGTCAGGCAGGCGCCCTGTTGGCGGTTGGTGAGAGAGGCGTGGTGGCCCGTCGTGCCGGTTCTGCTGCCGCGTGGGAACTCCAGCGGCTGAATACCCGTGAGAGTTTGACCGCTGCAGGGTTGCGCGACGATGGGCTTGCCATCGCGGTGGGTCACGGAGGCGTTGCTTTCCGCTCCAAAGATGCAGGCGTGACCTGGGAGTCGATGGGGCCTGCGCTTGAGACCATCAACCTCAATCGTGATCCATGGCTCGGTGTTGCTCTCGGACGGCGGGGAGGCATCTGGCTTCTGGGCGGGTTCGGGCTTTTGGTTTATTCAGACGATGCAGGCAATACCTGGCAGCGGATCTCACCTTTGGAGCCCGAGTTTGATCGGCACCTGTATGGATTCACCGAGGTCTTGGAGGGCGGTTTCCTGCTCTTGGGAGAGTCGGGGAGCATGGCCGAGTCCTTCAATGGCCGTGACTGGAAGGCCTCTCGCTCGCCTTACGATGGCTCTTGGTTTGGTGGACTTCAAACGGCAGCCGGCTCGCTCCTGGCCTATGGCATGCGCGGCCAAGTCTTTCGGCGGGCTGCTGGGCAATCCGCCTGGGTCGCTTCGCAGGGTGCGCAGGCCTCGCATGCCTGGGTTTCCGCAACGCAGCTGCGAAATGGCGCTGTCGTCTTGGTGGGCGGACAGGGCGTTGTCGCCGTAAGCCGAGATGACGCGCGCAGTTTCACGCTGCAGACCGTCTGGGAGGGGAGTCTCTCCGGTATTGCCCAGGACGCGGGTGAGCAGATTTGGCTCTCTGGTACGCAAGGTCTCAAAGGCTTTGACGCGCAATGGAGACCACTGGCATGACCCGAATTGAACAGTTCGCACATGGCCTCGTGAAGCGCAGCCGGCTCTGGCTGATCGGCTTCACTGTTCTCACCATTTTCCTCGGCTGGAGTGCGGCCACCGGCTTACGGGCCGACGCAGCCTTTAGCAAGATGATCCCGCTCGATCACCCTTACATGAAGGTCTTCACAGCGCACGAAGCAACCTTCGGGGGAGCGAACCGCATTCTCGTGGCGGTCGCACCGCGCACGGGTGATATCTACACTGAGGAGAGTCTGAACCTGCTGCGCAAGGTGACGGAGGAGGTGTTCTTCATCCAAGGGGTGGAACGCAGTTCAGTGACCTCTCTGTTTACGCCCAATGTCCGGTTTACAGAGGTTGTGGAAGAGGGGTTCCGGGGCGGCAATATTGTCTCCGCTGACTTCCAAGGTCGACCCGAGCAGATCGATCAGGTCCGCTCCAATGTGGCCAAGTCGGATTGGGTTGGTCGAATCGTGGCGCGCGACGGACGTGCTGCACTTGTCGCTGCGAGTCTTCAGGAACGCGACCCCCAGACTGGAGAGCGGCTCAATCTTCAGGTGGTTGCAAAAGCCCTCGAGGACATTCGTAGCCGCCATGAGAGCGATGCGCACAGCGTGCATATTATTGGCTTTGCCAAGGCCACGGGCGATATCGCCGACGGAGCCGCGGGCGTGCTGGTGTATTTCGGGGTGGCGTTCCTGCTGACCTGCGTACTTCTGTTGCTCTACAACCGATCGGTTTCACTGACACTCTACGCGCTGGGTTGCGCAATCGTGCCGGTGATCTGGCTGCTTGGACTCATGCCTCTACTTGGGCTTGGCCTCGACCCGCTCTCCATTCTGGTTCCATTCCTGATTTTCTCGATCGCGGTCTCTCACGCTGTGCAGATGACGGAGGCCTGGCGGACACAAAGGCTGGCGGGGCTTGATGCGCCCGCTGCCTCGGTCAGCGCCTTCTGTCAGTTGCTCATTCCCGGGGCGGTTGCCTTGTTAGCAAATGCCTTGGGCTTCGTGGTGATTGCGCTGGTCGATATTGAGATTGTGCGTGAACTGGCCATTACCGCCACGCTGGGTGTAACGGTGATGATTCTCTCGAACAAATTGCTGCTCCCTGCCTTCCTTGCGCTGCGGGCAGGCGTGCCACCCGCGCGTCGAGAGCAGGTTCTGCTTGAGGCGCTCTGGAAGCGGCTTGCCCAATTGGTGCGTGTGCCCATGGCCCTGGCCGTGATCGGCATCTCGATGGGCGCTCTGGTTCTGGGCGGATGGGTGGCGAAAGACCTGCAGATTGGTGATCTGGGCCAGGGTGTGCCAGAGCTGCGGCCGGACTCCAGATATAACCAAGACACCGCATTCATCACGGAGCGATTCGAGATCGGGGTTGATGTGCTTCGCGTGCTGGCGATCGCCCAAGGCGCGGATTCGCCCTGTGTGCGACCCGAGGTGATGGATCGGGTTGCTGAGTTTGAGTTGCAGATGCGGCAGAACCCCTCGGTGGTGTCTGTCTCTGGGCTTGCTGGTTTCGTGGGACAGGTGTCTCAGGCCTATGCCGAAGGGCATGTGAAGTGGAATGCCGTGCCCCAAGATTCTGCGCAGATTGCCCAAGGAGTCGGGGCAGCGACGCGCCTGGGTAATGCGCTGATGAACCCAGGTTGTGGTGTCATGCCGGTCTCGCTCTACACCACCGACCATCAGGCCTCTACCATCTCGGCGCTCGTTGAGGATGTCGAGCGCTTTGCCCAGGAGGCAAACGAGTCAGGCGTTCGTTTCGAGCTGGGGCTTGGGAATCTGGCTGTGATGGCTGCAACCAATGAGGTGGTGGCCGCCGCTGATCCGTGGGTCAATGCGGCGCTGTTTAGTTCGGTTGCGGTGCTATGCCTCTTGGCCTTCCGATCTTGGCGCATCACGCTCTGCATTATTCTGCCGCTCGCACTCGTTACCGTGCTTTGCAATGCGGTCATGACCCTGCTCGATATCGGCGTGAAGGTCAATACACTACCGGTCGTGGCGCTGGGGGTCGGAGTGGGCGTCGATTACGGCATCTACCTTTTCGAGCGCATTCGACACGCCCTCGATGAAGGCCATGATCTGCAGCAGAGTTTGCTTACCGCATTGCGTGAGCGCGGCGCAGCCAGCACATTCACGGCTGTCACGATGACGCTCTCCGTGCTGACTTGGATGGGCTCCTCGCTGCAGTTTCAGTCTGATATGGGCATTTTGTTGGGCTTTATGTTCTTGGTGAACCTCCTAGGCGCTATCCTCTTGGCACCGGCTCTCGCAGCCTTCTTGGTCCATAAGCGAACTTAAATGAAGTGGGTCTTAGTGGCCGGATGCCTGATTGGCCTCCTGGCCTTTGGCATTCGGTCAAGCTTTGGATTGTTTGTTGATCCAATATCCGGTCCTGACGGGTTCGGCTTTGGCCGCGAGGCCTTTGCACTTGGCCTTGCAATTCAGAACCTTGCCTGGGGCGTTGGCCAGCCGATTGCCGGTGCGCTGGCTGACCGATTCGGCCCCTGGCGTGTCATTGCGGGCGGCGGGGTCTTGTTTACCCTGGGTCTTGTCTCTATGACGGTTGCATCCGATCCGCTCTCGTTTTCTGTGACGGCTGGTCTGTTGATTGGCCTTGGCATGAGCGGAGCCGGACACAACACGGTATTGGCTGCCTTCGGCCAGTTGATGCCTCCTGAGCGCAGAGCGTGGGCCATGGGGCTCTGCACGGCCACTGCAAGCCTTGGGCAGTTTCTCGTGGTGCCGATGGGGCAGGGTTTCATTGAGGCCTATGGCTGGGGATCTGCGGTCCTCATCATGGCGACGGCGATGGCCTTCACTCCGCTCATGGCGCTGGGGCTCAGGCCGAGATCTGGCTCACGTGCCCAGGCGTCTGCAACCGCGATGGCGCTGGTGAGTACTGCTTCCTGCCTGCAGCAGGCGCTCTCACAGGCCTTTCGGCATCAGAGCTATTGGCTGCTCATCAGTGGGTTCTTTGTCTGTGGGTTCCAGCTTGCTTTCATTACCGTACACCTACCCCCCACACTCAATGATTTTGGGCTCTCCGCAACAGTGGCAAGCTGGTCCATTGCGCTCATCGGGCTCTTTAATGTGATCGGAGGCTACGCCAGTGGGGTGCTCGCAGGCCGTTATTCGCGGCGCGTGCTGCTGAGCTGGATTTACGCCTTGCGGGCAGTGGTAACCGCCGCCTTCTTGCTCCTGCCGATGACCCCAGTCACCGCATTGTTGTTTGGCGCGAGTATGGGATTGCTCTGGCTTTCAACGGTGCCGCCAACCATTCAATTGGTCGGTGTGATGTTTGGCAATCGCTTTCTCTCCACGCTCTTTGGCTTTGTCTTTCTCTCTCATCAGGTGGGCGCCTTTTTCGGCGTCTGGCTGGGAGGGCTCTTCTACGCGCAAACAGGCAGCTACCTCACCGTCTGGTGGGGTAGTGTCGCCTTGGCCGTGTTTGCAGCGCTGGTCCATCTGCCGATTCTTGAACGCCTTGCCCACCCGTTGGTCCCCGCCCCATCGCCGCGCGCTTAGTCTTCTGGCGGGGCTCGCACTGGTGCTAACCTTGCTCTGGAGCTGGGTGCATGGACAGCGGGCCGAGCCCGTTTCTACCCTAGTCTGGGGCCCTTCTCTGATCGACCGTGCGGTGATGGATCTGGGCGTGGCCATGCGCGGACGCCCTTGGCCGGGATGGTGGGTCGTGGAGGCAGACGCCACGGCCCGCGAGGCCTTGCGCGCACGAGGCGCCTGGCTGACCTGGCCCATCCCGCAGTCCGCTGCTCGCATGCCAGGGTGCAGCAGTGAATTGCCTCGACTAGACCAGATTCATGGCCCCGCGCAGCGTGGGGAACACACGCTTGGGCCCAAAGTGGTCGATGAGCCCCCAGCGCGTCATGGTTGAGAGCACGACTGGCTGAATGTGGGTGAGCCGAAGCTCAATACCGCGCGCGTCAAGGGTCTCATCAAGCGTTTTGATGGCGTCAATGCCGGTGCTGTCTATCGCCAACAGCGCGCTGAGGTCTAGGACAACCAGGGGCGGGAAACGACGCTTAGGATCGAGAAAAGGCTCGAGTTTGCTGACAGCGCCAAAGAAGAGCACGCCAGAGAGGCGAAGCACTTCCACCTGATCGTTGTGGAGCCCCTCGGCATTGAGCTCTGGTTCAGAGACGGTCTCGAGTCGCGTGAGCTGGGACATGCGTCGAATGAAGAAAACCGCCGCTAGCAAGAGTCCCACTTCGACTGCGACGGTGATGTCGATAATGACCGTCAGAGCAAACGTCGTGAGAAGGGTGATGCGGTACGGCATGCTGTAGATTTTGAGGTCGCGGAACGACTGCCAGTCCCCCATGTTGTATGCCACCACAAGGGCTACGGCGGCCAGTGCAACCAGCGGGATCTGCTCCGCAAGGGGCGCTGCCCCCAGCACAATTACCAGCAATGTCAGGGCGTGAATAATCCCTGCAATGGGTGTCTTCGCACCCGACCGAATATTGGTTACGGTGCGCGCGATGGTCCCGGTTGCACAGAACCCACCGAATAGCGGACTGGCCATATTGGCAATGCCCTGGGCCATTAACTCTTGATTGGGGTCGTGGCGCTCTTTATGAAGGCCGTCTGCAACCCGTGCACATAGCAGAGACTCAATGGCCCCCAGAAGGGCAATGGTCAGAATGGGCGGGAGCAAGAATTGAACTGTGGACCAATTGAGTTCGGGTAGCTCTGGGCTTGGAATGCCCGTGGGAATGGATCCAAAGCGATCACCAACCGTCTCGATGGGCAGGCCCATGAGGCTGACCGCTAAGGTTGCGGCAATGATCGCTATGAGACTGCCTGGCATTCTGGAGAACGCGCGGCTCAGAGGCCCCTGGGGTGCTTGGTTACTTGCAGGCCAGATCAGGATGAGCACCAGACAGGCAAGGCCCAGGAGGGCAGTCTCGAGATGGGTGCTGGGCAGTGTATGCCAGAGCGCCTCGCATTTGGCAAAGAACTCGGCTGGCAGTGCCGGCCCTTTGAGGCCCAGGAACTCCTTGATTTGGGACAAGGCAATGAGCACCGCAATCCCGCTGGTGAAGCCACTCACAATCGAGACCGGAATGAGACGAATCAGCCCGCCGAGCCTAAAGGCTCCCATGGCCACCATGAGTACCCCTGCACAGGCCGTTGCAATGAGGAGGTTCGGGACGCCGTACCGCTCAACGATGGCGTAGACCACCACAATGAAGGCCCCCGCTGGGCCACCGATCTGCACCGAGGAGCCGCCAAGGGCAGAGATGAGAAAGCCCGCGATGATGGCGGTGAAGAGTCCCGACTGCGGCGGAAGGCCGGAGGCGATGGCAAAGGTCATCGCCAAGGGAAGGGCAACAAACCCCACCGTGACGCCCGCGGAGAGATCAGCCAAAAATGTCTTGCGTGAGTAGCCCGCAAGATGCTCGACCAGTTTGGGCCTGAACCCCTGTTGGAGGCGTGAGAGCAGGGAAGATGCGGATTGGTGTGCCATGATGAGCGGGTGCTTACTCCCGCCAGCATACTCTTCGCTCACATTCTGTCCATGCTTGGATTCTCCAGCTATGCCGTCACGCTGCTGGAGCTCAAGGCCTTATGGTCGCTCTCCAATACGGTCGCAGGCTTTATCGCGAGCGGATTCTTCCTTGGTTACATGGCATGTGTGTCGATGTGGAATGCAATGACAGACCGCCGAGACGCTCGGCAGGTCTATGTTGCGGGGGGGCTGATTACGGCTTGCGGGAGTCTTGGCTTTGCGGCATTCGCCAATGGGCCAACCTCGGCATTCCTGTTTCAGCTTTTGTTGGGGGCAGGTGTGTCGGCCACCTACATGCCAGGTCTTCGCATCCTCTCGGAGCGCCTCAGCGGGCGGACCCAGGCGAGATTTGTCTCGTTTTACACGGCCTTCTTTGGCATCGGCGTGGGGGGGTCTTTGCTGCTCTCAGGATGGGCCAGTGAGGTCCTCGGGTGGCGGTGGGCATTCGGCCTTGCGTCCATCGGGCCGATTGCAGCAGTCGCCTTGGTGCTCTGGGCGACACGACGAGACCCGCTCAAGCCCACGCTGGCGGCCCCGAAAGGATCTCTCGGCTGGCTGCAGGTGATTTTTCCTGTGGCGGCCTGGCGCGAGGCGATGAAGGATCGATCTGTCGCGGGCTATACCGTGGGCTATGCCGTGCATTGCCTCGAGCTCTTTGCTGCACGCTCATGGACGGTTGCTTTCTTGAGTTTCGCAATTGCGCTCCAAGCGGAGGTGCCGCTATGGTCCGCCGCCACACTTGCTGCGCTTGTGAACCTGGTGTCTGTACCCTCGTCTATCTTGGGCAATGAGGTAGCCATGCGCATTGGACGACGTGCATGGATTGTCCTGATCATGGCCTCAGGCAGCTTAGTTGGCGTCATCATGAGCCTCATGGTGGGGCTGCCCTGGTGGATGGTCACCCTGGTGGTTGGGCTTCATTCCATTCTCATCATGGCGGACTCGGCAAGCCTTACGGCGGGTTTGGTTGCATCCGTGCCCGCTCATGTGAAGGGTGCCGCCTTCGGGTTTTACTCCTTGCTTGGCTTTGGCGCGGGTGCTGTTGGTCCCGCACTCTTTGGCCTTGCGTTGGACTTTTCTGGCGGGGGAGAGCAACCGCAGGCCTGGGCCATTGCCTTCCTGGTCTGCGGCCTGGGGTGCCTGGCCTATCCGCTCATTGATCGACGGCTCTTCGGGGGTAGCCCATTTAGGGTCCGTTAGCGCGTCGTTAGCCCGTATTGCGAAGCCCCGCAGCGACACCGTTGATCGAGATGTGAATGCCCCGTTGAATGCGCTCGTCGTGTTGCCCCTCTCGCCATCGCCGAATGAGTTCGACTTGCAGGTGGTTCAGAGGATCGAGGTAAGGAAAGCGATGACGAATGGATTCAGCAAGCACTGGATTTGTCGCGAGCCTTGACTTGCTGCCCGTGAGCAGATCGATTGCCTTCACGGTCTTGGCCCACTCGTCTTCGATGAGGCTGAGGATCCGCCTGGCGAGTGCACGGTCAGGGACAAGGCTCGCATAATGGCGAGCCACGCTCAGGTCGGCTTTTGCCAGCACCATATCGACGTTTGATACAACAGCAGCAAAGAAGGGCCAGCGCGCAACCATGTCGAGCAAGAGTGCTCGGTTGGCCTTTGGCGATTCCGACAGAATTGACTCGACTGCACTTCCCAACCCAAACCAACCTGGCAGGTTGATTCGACTCTGGCCCCACGAGAATCCCCAGGGAATGGCTCTCAGGCTCTCAATGCGCTTGGGCTTGCCACCCTGCCCGGGGCGAGATGCGGGACGAGATCCGATATTGAGTTCTGCGATTTCCGAGATTGGCGTTGCCGCAAAAAAGTAGTCCGCAAAACCTTCCGTCTCGTAAACCACGGCTCGGTATGCGCGCCGGCTTTCTTCACTCATGCGCTGAGCTGTCCGCCGAAATGCCTCGGGCAGCGCTTCCGGTGTGGGCAGCAGACTGGCCTCCAGCATGGCGGCGACGAGGGTCTCAAGATTGCGTCGCCCAATGGTGGGGTCTGCATACTTGCTGCTGATGACTTCGCCCTGCTCGGTCAGTCGAATTTGGCCATTGACGGATCCGGGGGCCTGCGCGCGAATGGCCTGAAAACTTGGGCCGCCACCGCGCCCGACGGTTCCGCCTCGGCCGTGAAAGAGTCGCAAAGAGAGTCCTTTACGGGAGCTGAAGAAAGAAACCAGCTGCTCCGATGCCTCATAGAGAGACCATGCGCTACAGAAAACACCGCCATCTTTGTTGCTGTCCGAGTAGCCGAGCATGATGTCTTGCACGCCACCACTGCGTTTGATGAGGGCCTCAATGCCGGGGAGTTGGTAGAACGCACGCATGATGGGCTCTGCACGTTCGAGGTCGTCGATGGTCTCAAAAAGAGGCACTACGATCAGACCGAGCCGCCCACGTGCAAGCGTGCCCTGCATGAGGCCGCTCTCCTTTTGCAGCAGCATCGCCTCCAAGAGGTCACTCACGCTCTCGGTATGGCTGATGATGCCGTGGCGCATCAGTGAGGGGCCAAAGGCCTCACGCAGCTGAGCCGCCCGCTCGAAGATGGCCAGCTCCGAGTGCACCAAGTCGCTGTATTGCGCTCCAATGACGCGCAAGGGACGGGGGTCGTTGAGTAACCTCACTAAGAGGTCACATTTCTCGGATTCGGAGTGAGCGCTGTAGTCCTCACAGATCTCGGCCTTGCGCAGCAATTCGGCGAGCGTGGCCTCATGCATATCGGAGCTCTGACGCAGGTCAACCGTCGCAAGGTGAAAGCCGAACGTCTCAGCTGCTCGGATCAGGGGTTCGAGCCGATCTTCTGCAAGGCGGCGGCCTTTATGACGAAGCAGCGCGGCCTCGATTGTGCGCAGGTCATCGACAAATTCAGAGACATCGACATAGGGAACCGAGGGGGCGACTGCATGTCGGAGCGCCTCTGTGCCTGTCAGCGCATATAGGGTGGCCGCAAGTCGCGCATAAACACCGATGAGCGCTTGTCGGTAGGGTTCGTCGCTGCGATGTGCACTGAGGTCTTGGGCTCGAAGCGCAAGGGCCTCCAGCGCAGGTGTGGCTCCGCGCAGCAGTCGTGAGACAGAGAGCTCTGCACCGAGGGTGTGCACCTCGGTAAGGTAGTGGCGAAGAATGGTCTCGGCGTGACGTTTGACGGAGAAGTCAAGCGTTTCAGCAGAGACGTTCGGGTTGCCATCCCTGTCGCCTCCAATCCAGTTTCCCATTTGCAGGAACCGGGGCACGCTGCGTACACCAAGCCGAGACTCGAGCTCGGCATAGAGACGGGGAATTTCAGGGATGAATGTGGTTTTGTAGAAGGAGAGCGCGTTCTCAATCTCGTCGCGGACCTGCAGTTTCGAGGTCCTGAGCATGCGGGTTTGCCAGAGCTGGGTGATGCGCGCGCGCAGTTTGCGGTCATTCTCTTTGAGTGCAGAGGGTCGACCGGATTGCTCGAGGGCCGTCCGCTCCTGAAGCAGCGCGGCAATATCGCGCTCGGCGTCAAGCACACTCTTGCGCTGCACCTCGGTTGGATGGGCTGTGAGCACCGGGGAGACATGGGCACGCTTGAGCAATGCGTGAACCTGATTGGTGTCGACACCTGCTTGGCCCAACACATACATGGCATGGCCAAGAGAACCCGCGGGCTGCTGATCATCGCTGAGATCTTGTGCGCCCTCCGCCTCTCGCAGCCGGGCGAGGTCCTCGACAATATTGGCCAGGTGGGAGAAGTAACTAAATGCGCGGATGACCGTTACGGTTTGTTCGGGGGTCAGGCGCTTGAGTGCTCGGTCGAGCGCCTTTGCCGCTGCTGGTTCCCCGCGGCCACGGGTTGCGACGCTGAGCTGGCGGATGCGCTCAACGAGTGTGTATGTGGACTCTCCCTCTTGCTCTCTGAGGGTGTCGCCAAGAAGTCTTCCGAGGTAGCGGATCTGGTCGCGAATGAGGCTCATGCCTGCCATGCTAGGGTTAACCCCAGCGCTTGGCAATGACTTTGCCGAGTTCAACCCCCCACTGGTCGTAGGCGCAGATGTTCCAAATAGCGGCTTGCGTGAACACCTTGTGCTCATAGAGTGCGATCAGTGCGCCAAGCGCCTGAGCCGAAAGCCCGTTCTCCAGGCTAATCAGGCTGGAGGGGCGCTCCCCCGGGTAGCTGCGATGTGGGGTGAGACGGTTTACATCGTCTGGCTGTAGTCCCTGTGATGCCAGTGCATCACGCGTCTGCAGCTCTGGGCGTCCAAGTGCGAGCGCCTCCTGCTGAGCACGCAGGTTGATGTTCACCACATGGCGGTGGACCGATGCTCTGGGAAAGGGAGGGTCATCGTTCTGAACCCCAATAAAGTCGACTGGAATCGCGTCCGTGCCCTGGTGCAGCAGCTGAAAGTATGCGTGCTGCCCATCGATTCCCAGGCCGCCCCATACCACTGGCGCTGTCGCGACTGCGCTGGGCTGACCATCACGCTGAACACGCTTGCCGTTGGACTCCATTTCAAGCTGTTGCAGGAAGGGGGTAAAGAGTCGGAGTCGATAGTCATAGCAGACCACTGCATGACTGCTCGCTTGCAAGAAATTGCGATTCCAAATGCCCAGTAGCGCGAGCAGGTGGGGCAGATTCTCTGCGCTGGGCGTATTGAGAAAGTGTGCGTCCATCTCCGCTGCGCCTTGTAAGAATGCGCGGAATCCATTGGAGCCGATATGGAGCGCAAGCGGCAGACCGATTGCTGCCCAGACCGATGTGCGGCCGCCCACCCAGTCCCAGAACAGAAAGCAACGCTCGGGCGAAAAGCCTTGAGCGAGGGCCAGTGACTCCGATGCCGTGACAGCGACGAAGCATTGCATCGCCTCTGATTCTGGTGTGCCACCTGCTCGCACCCATTCCAGGGCGGTAGCAAAGAGTGTCAGGGTCTCTTGCGTGGTGAAGGTCTTGGATTGAATGATGAAAAGGGTGCGGCTGGGGTCCAGCGGAGCCAGCGCCTGTGCAATGCACCAGGGGTCTGGGTTGGAGACGAAGGTCACCGGCAGTGTTGACTCGGCGCCAGGCCCAAGCGCCTCGCAGGCCATGCGAGGGCCCAGGTCCGAGCCCCCAATCCCGATGTTAACCACGTGATTGAAGGCAAGCCCGCTTGGACTGAGCACTTCGCCCGAGCGTACCGCGTCAGCAAAGCGAAGGAAGCGCTCGCGCTGATGCGCCACTGCTGCCGTGAGTGTCTCACCCCAGGGGTGCTGATGTGCTTCATCGCCACGCAGGGCCATATGAAGCACGGCGCGTCCCTCGGTGCTGTTGATCGGTTCTCCCTGAGCCATGGCACGGGCTTGCCCAACCACGTCGGCTTGCTGGGCCAGATCGTGCAGCAGGGAGAGGATCTGGCTGTCGACTCGCTGCAGGGAGTAATCGAGCCTGAGGCTACATGCGCTGCTGCTGAGGGATTTGGGCGTGTGAAGACTGGGTGGGTGTGCTGCCTGCACGCTCAGCGCGGACCAGGCCGGGTATTGGGTTGGGCAGGTCATGGTCGGGGCTCTAGAGGGTTTGTGCGCGACGGGTTTCGTCGGTGGCCTGTTGCGCCAATCGGCGCAGCCCGGCCCAGTCCCGCGATTGGACCATACTCGGTGGCGTCAGCCATGACCCTCCCACCATCGCTACGTTAGGCAGACCCAAGAAGGCGCCGAAATTCTCAAGCGTGATGCCGCCTGTTGGACAGAAACGAAGGTGAGGGAAGGGGCCCGCCATCGCGCGCAGCATGCCCAGCCCGCCCGCCTGTGTTGCGGGAAAGAGTTTGAGCAGTTCATACCCATGGCTCATGGCAGACATGGCCTCGGTTGGCGTCATCACACCGGGGACAAAAGGTATGCCGCATGCCCGTCCAGCCTCGAGCAGGGCTTGGTTTGCGCCTGGAGAGAGCGCGAACTGGGCCCCGGCCTGCTTGGCTGCCGTGAGGTCTTCGGGGGTGATGACCGTGCCAGCGCCCACCACCATCTCGGGTACCGCCTTGGCAATCGCTTCGATAGAAGGAAGCCCGGCGCTGCTGCGCAGCGTGACCTCCATCACATCAATGCCGCCCTCCAGCATGGCGTGTGCGAGGGGCACGGCCTCCTCAACTGCATGCAGCACGATGACAGGGAGGATTTTGGACTGAAAATGGGGCAGCTTCGGGAGACTCATGGGTGTGATCCTGGAGAGGCAGAGAAAAAGCCGAGTGGGCTTGCACCCTCCTCGGCGGTAGAGATGGCATTGCGAAAGCAAGAGAAGAGTCCGCGGCCAAACGTCGAAGCCGCGATATGGTCCGCCTCCGTGAGTACGGGCTCTGCATGACTGCGGGCCTGCCATTCCTCTGCAGGCACCAATGCCTCCAGACTGCCCGCCTTGCAGTCGAGCTCAATCATGTCCCCGTCTCGCAGCTTCCCAATTGCCCCTCCGAGCAGGCACTCCGGAGAAAGATGAATGGCCGCAGGGACCTTACCGGAGGCACCGGACATGCGGCCGTCTGTCACCAGGGCGACGTGAAAGCCCTTGTCTTGTAGAGCGCCGAGCATTGGGGTGAGCTTGTGGAGTTCAGGCATGCCATTTGATTTGGGGCCTTGGCCCCGCACGACGGCAACAAAGTCTCTCTCGAGCGCACCGGCCTTAAAGAGGTCTTGAAGGGCCTGCTGGCTCTCAACGACCACGGCGGGTGCCCGCACAACCTGGTGCTCTGGTGCGACAGCGGAGATCTTGGCAACAGCACGTCCCAGATTGCCTTTGAGCAGAACGAGCCCACCATTCTCAGAGAACGGTCGCTGTGCAACTCTGAGGACGGTCTCATCCGTGGGCCACTCGGGTGCAGGCGAAAACCGCAGCGTACCTTGAGCCCATTGCGCTTCATTGGCAAATGACCCGAGTCCAGAACCCATGATGGTTTGAACGGAGGGGTGCAAGAGACCCTCTTCGAGCAGTGATCGGATCATGAAGGGAACGCCGCCTGCAGCGTGAAAGTGGTTCACGTCAGCCTGGCCATTCGGGTAGACCTTCGCGATCAGCGGAATGACTTGAGAGAGCGCAGAGAGGTCATCCCAGTTCATCTGGATGCCAGCGGCCTTGGCAATGGCCATGAGGTGAATCGCATGATTCGTGGACCCGCCACTGGCCAGCAAGCCAATCGCTGCATTCACCAAGCTGTGCGTATTGACCATGTCTCCAAGGCCGATCTCCTCGTGGGCCAGCTCGATCGCCCGTTTTACGGCGAAGCGGGTGAGTGCATCCCGAAGTGGTGTGTGGGGTGGCACAAAAGAAGCGCCGGGGAGTTGAAGGCCCATGAACTCCAGCATCAACTGGTTTGAGTTGGCGGTCCCGTAGAAGGTGCAGGTGCCCTGCCCGTGATAGGCCGCCTGCTCGGATGCCAGCAGCGCCTCGCGGTCGACCTCGCCAAGGGCATATTGCTGCCGCACTTTGGCCTTCTCGCTATTGGAAATGCCCGTGGGCATGGGGCCGGACGGCACGAAGATTTGGGGCAGGTGTCCGAACTGAAGCGCGCCGATCAACAGCCCCGGGACAATCTTGTCGCAGATGCCAAGGTGTAATGCACCATCAAAGACATTGTGTGAGAGCGCCACCGCCGTGGATAAGGCAATCACGTCGCGGGAGAAAAGCGAGAGCTCCATGCCCTCGTAGCCTTGCGTGATGCCGTCGCACATCGCAGGCACACCTCCCGCGACCTGGGCTGTCGCACCTTGCTTGAGCGCCTCTTCTCTGAGCATTGCCGGGTAATGCTCATAGGGCTTATGGGCTGAGAGCATGTCGTTGTATGCAGTGACAATGCCCAGGTTGGGTGCGCGTTGTGCTCGGATGGCAATCTTCTCGCGGGCATCAAGTGCCGCCGTTGCGTGCGCAAGGTTTGCACACCCCATAGAGTCTCTGCGGGGCCGCTGGTGGCGAGAGGCTGTGAGCATCGCCTCATACCGAGCGCGGCTATGGACACTGCGCGTGGTTATGGCGTCGGTTACGGCCAAAAGGGTGGGATGGGTCATGGCTTGTCATCCTCGAGAATGATGGTGGGGTGGCCCTCTGCATGCAGAACCCGCGAGACTGGAAGCGCATTGCTCGATTCAGCCCGAGCACGGGCGAGTACGGCCCGCTTTGCATCACCTGCGATGGTCAGAAGCCGATGCTCAGCCGACAGGATGCCGTCCAAACTGAGCGTCACGCGATGAAACGGGGCTTCCACTGGGGGGTGCTCAAGACGCATGGGCATGTAGTGCGCAGCACCAGGCGCAAGGGCAGCGGCCAGGTCGGGTTCATTGGGAAACAGCGATGCGGTGTGGCCATCAGCCCCCATGCCAAGCACCACAATCGACGGTGATTGGCCTTGAAGGCGAGCGTTCGCCTGAAGCGACCACTCGTGAGGTTCGGCATAGACCGCATCTGTATCGGGCATGAAGTCGAGTAGCTCTGCGGCCTTTGCCTTCTTCTGTAACAGGTGTCTGCGGATGAGCCCAGTATTGCTGGCGGGATGTCGTTGGCCGACGAGCCGCTCGTCGACCAGTGCGATGCGCACTTGGCTCCATGGCAAGTCGGCTTCAGCGAGCGCCTCGAAGAGAGGAATCGGAGAGCGTCCCCCGGAGACCGCTAGCGTGACGCTTGGGTTGCGGGCCGCGCTGTCGAGGATCCAAGATTGCAAAAGAGAGAGTGCCTGCACGATTAGGTCTCTTCGTGCCAGGGGATGCCAGCGCCTGCGGCAAGTGCAGATGAGGATGCGGGCCCCCAGCTGCCTGCGTTATACGGCTTGGGTGGCGATTTGATCTGGCGCCACCCCTCTTGAATCTGATCAATCCACGACCAGGCCGCTTCGAGCTCGTCCCTGCGCATAAAGTGTGTCAGGCGACCCTTCACGACGTCGACCAGAAGGCGCTCATAGGCCTCTGCGCGTCGCGCCGTAAATGCGGACTCCAGGTCTAGGTTGAGCTCAACAGGGCGTCTATTCATGCCAGACCCAGGCTCCTTCATGACCATCTGCAGCTTGATGGACTCTTCTGGCTGAAGGGTGATCACGAGCCGGTTGGGGTGTGTGTCGCCATCCCTAAAAATAGAGAAAGGCATGTCAGCAAACTCGATGATGATTTCAGATCGCCGGGTCGGAAGCCGTTTTCCCGTTCTCAAAAAGAAAGGGACACCGGCCCATCGTGCATTCTGGATGCCTGCCTTGATGGCGACAAAGGTCTCTGTCTCACTGCCGCTGGGTACTCCCTCTTCATCGTGATAGGAGACACAGGGCTTACCCTCCGCGTAGCCAGATCGGTACTGTCCCCGAACGGTGTTTGCCTTCACGTCGGACGGCGTCATGGGGGCAAGACTTCTCAAGACCTTGCGCTTCTCATCGCGCACATCATCTGGGTCGAGTGAGATGGGGGGTTCCATGGCCACAATACAGAGCAGCTGCAGGAGGTGGTTCTGAACCATGTCACGAAGCGCGCCAGTGCCATCATAAAAACCCGCTCGCGATCCAACGCCAACGGATTCAGCCACGGTAATCTGAACTCCCTTGATGAATGGCGCGCGCCAGAGTGGCTCGAGAATTGCGTTTGCAAACCTCAACACCATGAGGTTTTGAACGGTCTCCTTTCCGAGGTAGTGGTCAATTCGGTAGATCTGGTTCTCTGAAAAAACAGACGCAACCTCTTCGTTGATCCTTTGCGCTGAGGCAAGGTCGTGCCCCAATGGCTTCTCGAGTACCACACGGCTTGTGGGCGTCACGAGTCCCGCGGCTTGTAGTCCTTTGCAGATGCTGGTGAATAGCGCTGGGGCCGTTGCCAAATAAAACACGCGCAGCGCGCTTTCTTCGCCCTCGGATGCAAGTGCATGGTAGGCCTCTGTCTGCGCCAGATCGACAGCGCTGTATGTGAGACGCGCTTTGAAACTGCTCCAGTGGCTCTCGACGAGATTCTCTTCGCTTACGAATCCACGAGAGCGGGCCTCGACCTGGCTGAGGAAGTCACTTTGACTGAGCGCCTGACGTCCAACCGCAATAAATCGATAGGGCTCGGGCAGGCGCCCGTGCATGTGTGCCATGTAGAGCGCTGGCAAAAGCTTGCGAAAGGAAAGATCGCCGGTTCCGCCGAAAATGTAAATGCAGGTCTGGGCTGAGGCCATAAGGACAGCTCCCGTTGCGAACGAATTGTAAGGATGTTACTTTTTGGGTGTAAAAATTATTACACCACCTGGCGCGTTTGCCAAGCGACTCACTGATAACGAATCTTGAGGTTTGACTTGATGTTCTTCAGCCGTTTGCCCAAGCTTGGGCCAAGCCGAATCGCAAGGCCGGTTGTGAGCATGTCAATGAGGGTTAAATGCAGAATTCGCGAGACCATCGGACTGTAGAGATCGTAGTTCTCGGCATGGTCTGCGACCAGACTCAGATCTGCGATCTGAGAAAGTGGAGAGTGGCTGCTTGTAATGGCGATGGTGAACGTGCCACGCGATTGAGCGAGCTTGGTGACTTCCAAAAGGTCCGCACTGCGTCCTGCATTGGAAATCACGAGAACGAGGTCTTCGGGCTGACAGAGGCTCGCCGTAATCACCTGAAGGTGGCCGTCTCTGTAGGCGCTGGCATGCATGCCAAGCCGTTGGAATTTATGCTCTGCGTCCATCGAAACCAGCCCCGAGCTTCCCACGCCGAAGATGACCAGGCGGTTGCGTCCTTTGAGACATTTCTCAAGCCGGTCCAGCGCTTTTTTGTAGCGTGCCTCATCGATCTTGCGGGCAAAAAGCTGCAGGGTCTGGTGGGTGCTTTCCGCCATTTTCTGGGCGATCTCAGTCATGCTGTCCCGCGTTCCAACCGATTGGTGGACGTAAGGCACGCCACTGGCACCCAGGCTCTCTGCGAGACTTAGCTTGAAGTCAGCCAGTCCAGAAAATCCAAGGCGCCGACAGAATCGCACCACGGTTGGTGGGCTGACGCCCACGGCCTGTGCCAATGAAGCTGCCGTGCCCCTGCTAAAGCGTGCTGGGTTCTCAAGGAGTTCTTGGGCCAGTTTGGATTCGGATGGGCTGAGGTCGCCTTGTTGAAGCGTGTGAGCGATTCTGGCTAACAGGGACGAGGAAGCGAGTTGCATGTGGAAATCATAGGCTTTTTTGACATGAAGTTGTCATTTTTTAGGAGGCTCCTTGAGCGCGAATTCAGTGTCTAGTAATCGGCGAGAGCCCCGGATTGCATTGATTGGTGAGGCATTGGTAGACCTCATCGAGGAGCCGGATGGTCGCTATGAGGCCTGTCTTGGCGGCTCTGTCTTCAATGTGGGATTGGCCCTTTCACGCTTGGCTGCGGGGCCGCTCTACTTGAACCCGTTTTCGCAGGATGACTGGGGGCAATCGTTTGCATCGCGCGCGAAAGCAGAGGGAATGGTGCTTTCACCACTTGGTCCATCCATGCTGCCGACCTCAATTGCGGTCGTAAGACTCGGGTCCGATGGGCAGCCGCGTTACAGCTTTTACCGCGAGGGTGTTGCCGACCGTGACTGGTCCGCTGAGGGCCTGCTTGAGCTGGTTGCGGTTGAGCCAGGCGATCTGCTTCACACCGGAGGCTTGGCGCTCATGCCCGAAGATTGGCTCAAGCTTCATGCGCTTCTGGGCGCCTGGCGATTACGCGGCGGCTTGGTCTCGGTTGATGTGAATGTGCGTATGGTGGCGGCCAAGGATGCAGCGGCCTATCGACATGTCATTGGCGATGCGGCAAGCCTTGCGCACTTCCTCAAGGTCAGCGATGAGGACTTGGTCTCATTGGGTGTCTTGTCTCAAGGCGCGGGAGCGGATGCGGCACTTGTCGCCCTGCGTGAATGGCTCCGTTGCGTGGGGGCCAGGCCGCGCCTGACTGTTTTGACGCGCGGCGCAGATCAGGGGTGGTGTCTCACAGGTTCAGACGTGGCTGTGGCCTATGTGCCTCAACAGATCACGGACGTGGTGGACACCGTAGGGGCTGGCGATTGCTTCTGGGCAGCGTTCATTGGCGGACTTCGTCGCTTGCAGGCGCTCACTGCAACCACGCACGACGCATCCACCTTGGCGCAGGTTCTTCAGTGGGCTTGTGTCGCTGCTGCTCACAATATCTGTCATCGTGGCTGTGAGCCTATTCAGGGGTCAGCACTTTTCAAGGAGATCAACACATGATGTTTCCATCTTGCACGCGACTGAGCAGGGTCGCCGCATGTCTCTGGCTTTTGGTATCGGTCCCTTTCGGCTCAACTGTGCTCGCGTCACCCGTGTCTGCGGCGGTTGGCGCCATTCGGGTGGAGCCAGCGAATTGGTGGGTGGATTTTCAGGATCGACGTCTCATGCTCATGATGCATGCGCCGGGTCTTGCCAGCGCGCGCGTGTCTGCTCAGGATGCTCGGGTCACACGTCTGTGGCAGGAACGCCGAGACAGTCCGAACTACTTATTTGTGCATCTTGAGTTGGCCTATGGGTCCCAGCCAGGGCCATTGACCCTGACCCTGGAGCGCCCCGGTGCCACTGCTCAGCAGGTCAAGATCCCGCTCGAGAGACGAGCCGCCCATGCGCCGAGTGGCTTTTCGCAGGCTGATGCGGTGATGCTCATCAGTCCCGATCGATTTGTAAATGGCGACATCACAAACGACACAGTCCCTGGGCTAGGGGACCGGGTAGACCGCAAAGATCCCAACGCACGGCATGGCGGCGATATCGCTGGAATGATCCGTGCGCTCGACTACATTCAATCCATGGGCTTTACCCAGATCTGGCCCACGCCGGTGCTTGAGAACAAGGCGCCAACATTCTCTTACCATGGCTACGCGATTACCGACTTCTATCGCGTCGACCCGCGTCACGGCAGTCTGGCCGACTACAAAAGGCTGTCTGCGGAGGCCCGTCGGCGGGGTATCGGGCTCATTAAAGATGTTGTGCTGAACCATGCCGGCATTGGCCACTGGTGGGTTAGAGACCTTCCCTCGCATGACTGGTTTAATCGGCAAGGTCAGCCCTTCGCAGAGACCAGTCATAAAAAGGAAGCCGTGCTCGACCCGTATCGGTCGGAGGCCGATCTGAGCGCACTGGTTGATCGTTGGTTTGTGGAGAGCATGCCCGATCTGAATCAGCGCAATCCGCTCATGGCGCAGTACCTCATTCAGAACAGCCTGTGGTGGGTTGAAACGCTTGGGCTCTCTGGCATTCGCGTCGATACCTACTCGTACTCGGACAGGGACTTTCTGACCCAGTGGTCTGCGCGCATGGCCCAGGAGTATCCGAAGTTATCGATCGTGGGCGAGGAATGGCACGGCAACCCGGTCATCGTGTCCCAGTGGCAGCGTGGCAAGCAGAACCCAGACGGCTACAAGTCTCACATCTCAAGCCTGATGGATTTTCCGCTCTACGATGTATTGCCTGAGGCGTTCACAATCAAGGACACCCAGCACGGCCCGGGTCTCAACCAGCTCTATGGCCATCTGGTCAACGACATCCTGTACCCAGACCCGAGCCACCTGATGATTTTTGGGTCCAACCATGATGGCGATCGGCTC
>JBJOHF010000007.1:0-3095 GCA_046047855.1 Pseudomonadota bacterium
GCGCGGTGAATACACCGGCAGCCTGACCTAACAAAAGGTAAGGAGGTTCAAATGAAGCTTTACAGAAACACAACTTTTGCAGCGATCGCCACCTCGATCGCCTTGCTCACTCTAAGCCCCGCGGCGATTGCGTCCGAGCCAGACAAAGCGGTTTATCACATTGACAACGCGGCTGTTCAAGCCACCAAGGCCTTGCGGAACATTCGCAATCATCTCGATACCGCTCCGACCACCAAGATTGCTGTCGTGACACATCAGCTTGGACGCGGAATTCACTTCTTCCGGCGTGGCGCGTGTTACGCAACTTCAGACGCGCGAAGGCTTTGCATACCTGAAGCCCTAGCGACTGGATAACACGGAGCCCGCGCCATATTCGATTGCGTTACCAGCGCCAACTATGTGCTGGACTCGTTGATCGAGGTTGTGGAAAACCTATCGAGATCGCCGGAACGAGGAAGCCGTCCAAAGGAGTTGGCCAGCCTTGGTATCAAAGCACTGGCTCTCGCCAGTTGATAAGTAACAGCCTCAACAGCATGTGCGGGGCTTGAGTCTTCTGAGGGGACCCAGGCTCAATGATCTTTCTCGTTCTTGCTTCTTCTCTACGTGATCTGTGCTGCCTGGGCGCTTCCTGTCTGGCGCGAAGCTCTTGGATCAAACAAACATAACTAGGCCTTGCGCCAGAGCGGTCTGAGTTTGAGAAACATACGGTATCCGAATTCCATGAGCATGAGCACTCCAGGAAGGCGCCCGACTGCGGACAGCCAACGCCAGTTTGGCAGATGCCCCCAGACCTCTACGAATGCTGCCGCGCCGCTGAGCAACGTGCCATCGGGTTTCCGAACATGAAACCGAGCCAAGGCGAGCTTGGGGTCGAGGTCTGTCCCCAGGGCATCGGGGGTGAACCGCGTCACGTCCGTCCAGCAGATGCTCTCTCCTCCGGGAGCACGCTGATACGCAGATATCTCGGCGCGACAGATTGGACATCCACCGTCGTAGTAGACCCGGAGCAATTCGGACGAAGGGCTGGGCGGCGCCGGAGCGATTGAATTCATGGGTCTCAGGATAATCAACCAATGCCCAATGCCGCATCGATCTCCCCAAGTCGGCTGTGGGGTTGATCTGTCCTGTACCCCGACGCTTGTCATAGGATCGTCATAATTCCACAATATTCGAATAATAAAATAAACGCTCCTCATCAACGATCCAAGGAGCCCCACATGAGCGACCAGCGCATCTTTCATGTGCTGTTTGTGTGTACCAGCAATTCATCGCGATCCATTCTTGCGGAGGCCATTCTGAATGGCATGCGCAATCATCAGTTCAAGGGCTACTCCGCCGGCAGCCATCCAAAGGGCGAGGTCAGCCCCAACGCCATCAAAATTCTTCAGGAGAACCGCTACCCCACTGAGGGACTTCGCAGCAAAGATTGGAGTGAGTTTGCCGGCCCCGACGCTCCCGCGCTCGACTTTGTCTTCACCGTGTGCGACAAAGCTGCAGGAGAGGTCTGCCCCGTCTGGCCCGGCCAGCCACTCACTGCCCACTGGGGCGTTGAAGAGCCCATCGTCAAGCCCGGTGAGAACAAGACGGTCGAGCAGAAGTACCTCGAAGCCGCGACTGTTCTGCGCCGGCGAATTGAGTTACTGCTGGCCCTTCCCATCGACAAGCTCGATCGACTGGCACTGCAGAAGTCATTGGCCGAAATCGGGCAAACTCGCTGAGATGCAGAACCAAGATGCGACCGCAGCCTTCAATGCGCTCGGCCATGAGCTGCGGCTCAATGTTTTTCGACTGATCGTTCAGCGCGCGGGGCAAGGTGTCACGCCCTCTGAACTGGTGGAGCTGCTCGGCATTCCGGCCGCCACGCTGTCCTTCCACCTCAGAGAGTTAAGCCATGCGGGGCTCATCCATGCGAGGCGCGATGGGCGGCGCCTCATCTACTCGCCCGCCTTCGAATTTATGAATGCACTCATTGGGTTTTTGTCTGAGAACTGTTGCGATGGCGCGCCCTGCGTACTGTCGGGCCCGTCGACCATCTGCCGCAAGGAACCCTGAGGCTTGGGTCTCTTTGAAAGATGGCTGAGTGTCTGGGTGGGACTGGGCATTCTGGTGGGCATGCTGCTGGGCCTCTGGCTGCCAGGCGCCTTTGAATGGGTGGCCGATCAAACCATCGCCCAGGTGAACCTGGTGGTGGCTGTGCTGATCTGGGCCATGATCTACCCCATGATGGTGCAGGTCGACTGGGCTTCTATTCAGGATGCTGGCCGACAGCCCCGCGGCCTGGCCCTTACCCTGGTGGTGAACTGGCTCATCAAGCCCGCGAGCATGGCGGCGATGGGGGTCTTGTTTTTCCAGTATGTCTGGGCAGACCTTGTCGATCCTCAAACGGCAGAGGAAGTCATTGCCGGAATGATTCTGCTGGGCGTGGCGCCTTGCACCGCCATGGTTTTCGTCTGGAGCCAGTTGGTGCGTGGCCACGCGGCCTACACCGTCATCCAGGTCTCTATCAACGATGTCATTCTAATCTTCGCCTTTGCGCCCCTAGCCGCATTCCTGCTGGGCGTGACCGACATCGAGGTGCCTTGGGAAACGCTGGTGCTGGCAACACTTCTCTATGTGGCCGCACCGCTCCTGGCTGGGGTACTGACACGTCGCGCCCTGCGCAAACAAAGCGGCATTGCGGTGGAACTCTTCCTCACCAAGGTCAAGCCATTTTCAATCTTGGGCCTGATTGCCACGGTGATCATTCTGTTTGGGCTTCAGGCGGGCACTGTCGTTGAACAGCCCATGTTGATGCTGATGATCGCCATTCCGCTCATCCTTCAGACCTACGGCATTTTCTTTTTTTCGTGGGGAGTGGCGCGGGCCATGAAGCTCTCCCACCCCATTGCAGGGCCGGCCTGCCTAATCGGCACCTCCAACTTTTTCGAGCTGGCCGTGGCGGTGGCCATCTCCCTTTTCGGAATGCAATCCGCAGCCGCGCTGGCCACGGTGGTAGGGGTGCTGGTCGAAGTTCCTGTGATGCTCTCGCTGGTTTATCTGGTGAATCGCTGGCGCACCTAAAACAGTCGGGCCACGCGTCCCGCCCCCCCTGGCGC
>JBJOHF010000008.1:0-5038 GCA_046047855.1 Pseudomonadota bacterium
CCCTCATCGTGGCGTCCAAGGAGCTCTGGTCTCAGACAAGACATCGCCCTGCAGTGATTACGGGGTTTGGTGAGCAGCTCCAGACCAAGTCGCCGTCGTATGCGCCAGACCTTCTAAAGACTCCGGTAGGGCCAGCATCTGAAAGGGCCTTTCGCATGGCTGGTCTCGCGCCTCGAGATATGGATGTGGCCGAGATTTACGACTGCTACACCATTACTGTTTTACTGACCCTCGAGGATGCTGGATTCGCACCTAAGGGGGAGGGTATGCGTTTCCTGCGTGAACATTCGTTGCGCTATGACGGAGATTTCCCGGTGAATACCCATGGCGGGCAGCTGAGCTTTGGCCAGGCGGGCTCTGCCGGCGGAATGTCCCAGATCATTGAGGCGGTGCATCAAATTCAGGGTCGTTGCGCCGCCCGTCAGCTCAAGCGTTGCGACACCGCCTACGTCTCGGGAACGGGAGGGGTCATGAGTGAGCAGGGCGCTTTGATTCTTCAGGGGGCCTAGCATGAGCAATAAGCCAATTCCTCAACCCACTCCGATCTCATCAGCCTACTGGAAAGGGCTTGAGTCCGGTGAGGTCTTGATTCAGTCGTGTCGATCTTGTGGGCACAGGTTCTTCTACAGTCGCCTGCATTGTCCTTCGTGCTGGTCACATGATGTGGAGTGGTCCTCCGCGCAGGGACCCTATAGGCTGCATACCTTCACCATCTCCCGCGTACCGACGCTTCCAGAATTCTTCGATGAGATGCCGCAATGTCTGGCCGTAGTTGAGGTTGAGCCCGGCGTGCGTCTGAACTCTGCTTTGCGCGATATTCCCGTCGAGGCTCTCCAGGTTGGAGAGGCCTTGCGACCTTTGTTTGTTCGCCGCGGCGAGAGGACACTGCTCTACTTCACGCGCGTGCAGAGCAGTCTGCCCTCGGTGATCGATGAGACGTCAGATCCACAGGCGGCGCCGCAGCACGATTCGACGCCAACAGACCGAGTGGCCATTCACTTCAAAGACATTGATCAACTCACCGCGCTGATTGATACCGGGTTTACCGAGTGGAGCAACTCCGTCAAGGTCGACCAGGCGTTGGTCAATGCCTTTGCCGAACTCTCTGGGGACGACTACTGGATTCATACCGACCCTGTGCGCGCTCGAAATGAGAGTCCATTTGGTGGAACCATCGCACATGGTTCATTGGTCCAGGTGTTGATCTCGCGGATGCGCATTCCCTTTCGGCACGAGGTGGTGGGTTTTCAGTCCATGGTGAATTACGGATCGAACAAACTGCGTTTTCCCTCTCCAGTGCCTGTAGGGTCTGAGGTTCATGCGAGGGCACGCGTCGCCGCGGTTGAGGCGCTTGCCAAGGGCACTCAAGTCACGCTTGAGATGCAGACTTTTGTCAAAGGCTTTGATCGGCCTTCCGTCATTAACGAAATCGTTGTGCTCTACATGTGATGAATCAGAATCCACTCTCCGGGCTTCGCGTGCTGGACTTGAGTCGGCTGCTGCCCGGCCCCTATTGCTCTCAGTTGATGTGTCAGCTTGGCGCCGAGGTGATTCGTGTCGAAGATGCAACGAAGTCAGACGGCGGCGACATGATGAGAACCGTGGCTCCGGGGAAGGATCGTCCTTCTCGCTTCTTTGACCTGGTGAATGCGGGGAAGCGATCGGTTGCGCTGGACCTGAGTCGTCCCGAGGGACGCGCCTATCTTCATCACGCGCTGGAGCATGCCGATGTTTTGATTGAGGGGTTTCGCCCTGGTGTCATGAAGCGATTCGGACTGGACGGTGCCACTCTGCTCGAGAAGTACCCTCGACTGGTCGTCTGTTCGGTCTCAGGCTTTGGTCAGTCCGGTCCGCTCGCACAAGCGCCGAGTCATGACATCAACTATCAGGCATTGACCGGAGTCCTGTATCAAAACGCTGGCACTGGACAGAAGCCCGTGATCTCTGGATTTCAGGCGGGCGATCTCGCGGGGGGAAGCCTCATGGCCCTCTCGCTCATCCTGGCTGCGCTCTACCAGGTACAAAGAACGGGACAAGGTCAGGTGATTGACCTCTCTATGACCCATGCGCTCGGGCAGCTCCAGCCGATGTTGGCTTTCGAATGCTTGGATTACGGTGAGGCCTTTGCACCAGGCGCCGGCATGGTCACGGGTGGAATCGCAGCCTATCAAGTGTATGAGACGCAAGACCATCAGTTTATGGCTGTCGGAGCTCTAGAGCCCAAGTTCTGGGCTGAGTTCTGTCAGCGGATTGAGCGCCCAGATTTTCTCGCCATCGGACATCACACCGGCGAACGCGGACGCCATGCCATCGCCGAGATCGCGCGTGTCTTCGCCACGAAGACGCGTGCAGAGTGGGAACAGGTTTTTCCAGGGGCAGCATGCTGTGTGACCCCTGTCCTGTCTCCCTCAGAGGCGATTCAAAGGGGGTATATGACGACCGGTTTGAGGCCTGAGGAGGGCGGGGCTGCAGGGCCAGACCTGGGCGAGTTCACCAGGACGTTCGGCCGCACCCTCGGGATTGATGAGGGTTTATTGGACCACTGGTCTGACATAGGAGCGATTCGATGAGTGAATGCAAGGGTTACAGCCTTGTCGCCTACTTTGACGCGGTGGTTCGCGCCCATCCAGATCGAACAGCGATCTATTTTGGGGAACAGCGACTGAGTTTTCGGGAGTTGGCAGATCTCTCATGGAAGGCTGCGGCGTGCCTGGTTGATCACGGGATTCGTGATGGGGAGACCGTGGGCCTTCACCTCTTCAACCGCCCTGAATACATTGCGGCGTTCTATGGTGCGTGTCGCATCGGGGCCATCCCGTTCAATGTGAACTATCGATACGGAAAGCAGGAGCTCGCCTACCTCTACGCAGACGCGCAGGCGCGGGCGGTGTTTTGTGAGGCGGACTTACTGAATGTTGCGCAGTCGGCTACTGCGGAGGCGGGGCTTGACTGCATCTTCATCACGATTGATGGGCTTCAGTCTGCGCAAGGTCATAGCGACTTTCAGCCTTCGGGACAGGACCTCTCGCTGCTGTACACCGGCGGAACGACTGGTATGCCGAAGGGGGTTATGTGGCGTCACACGGACCTCTATCACGGTGCGCTGGGGTCGGGTGCGCTCTTCCTAAGGTGTCCTCCGCTTGAGACACCAGAGGCCCTTCAGGCCGCTGTCGCGCAGATGCCCGATCTGCGATATCTCGCCATTGCGCCATTGATGCACGGGGCCGCCTTTTGGTCTAGCCTCATTACGCTCCATTCCGGTTTGGGCCTGGTGCTCATGCCGGATCGCCAGTTCCATCCCGATACCGTGCTCGACACCCTCGTGCGGGAGGGCGTCAATATTCTTGCGGTGGTGGGTGATGCGATGGCAGTCCCGTTATTGGATGCCATCGAGGCGTCCCCTGGTCGATGGGACCTATCCAAACTATTCCATTGGGGTAATGGGGGCGCGGTGCTGTCCGCGGCGACCAAGGCTCGCATTCATCGCCTACTTCCCAAGGTTCAAATTGGGGATGGAATGGGATCTTCGGAGTCGGGCATTCTCGGAGCTGGGGACGCGCCAGCTGATGCCAATGGGCTGCTCAGGCTACCCGCACGCAATGACGTAAAGGTTGTTGTCAATCGCGAACGACTTGCCCGTCCGGGAGAGCGCGGCATGCTCGCCCGTACCGGTGCCATCCCCCTCGGATATTGGCGTGATGAGGCCAAGACACGAGAGAACTTCATCACGATTGACGGTGCTCGCTTTGTCCTCACGGGCGATGCCGCAATCCAGGAGGAAGACGGATCGGTGGTGCTGTTGGGGCGTGACTCTCAGTGTGTGAATACGGGAGGGGAGAAAGTCTTTGTCGAGGAGGTTGAGATTCAGCTCAAAACGCACCCAGCTGTATTGGATTGCAATGCGGTGGGTGTGCCAGATCCGAAGTGGGGGCAGAAGTTGGTGGCCTTGGTCAGCCTTCGCCCAGGCGCTCATTGGCAGACAGAGGATGCGGCCGCGATCGAGTCCGCACTGATTCAGACCTGTCGGGACGGTCTCGCTGCATATAAGGCGCCTAAGCGCATCTGGGTGGTCCCAGAGATTCCGCGCGGTGCCAACGGTAAGGCCGACTATCGCTGGGCCAGGTCGACCGCAGAGACGCTAGACCGGCCAGCAGCCCCCAATGCCTGAGCCCAGGATCGCTCTGGTCACTGGCGGTTCGAGGGGTATCGGACTCGAGACCTCTCGATGTTTGGCCCGTCAGGGCTATCGTGTGGTCATCACAGCGCGTCCTGGCTCGTCAGCCCTCGAACCTGCAATGACATCCATTGCAAGCTGTGGGCCTGCGCCGATCGGAGTTGAACTTGCACTGGACGATCTGAATGCGGCAGCCTCCCTCATTCAGCGAGTTTTGACGCGTGTGGATCGCATTGATCTCTTGGTTCAGAACGCTGTCTATCAGGGCGAACTCAATCTGCGTCGTGTGACTGACCTCTCCCTAGATGACTTAGATACTGCCTGGAGGGCCTCCATCAGTGCCCCACTGCTGGTGATTCGGGCGGCTCATCAACAGATGCTGGCGCAGGCAGCGCCAGGACGGATTCTGATTATCGGATCCGGCGCAGGTCGCTATGACCCGCCAGCACCAGCAGATCGAGGCGGCTGGGGCTTCGTCTACGGGGCATCGAAAGCGGCCCTGCATCGCCTCGCGGGCGTTCTGCGTGCTGAACATCCGGAGAGCGGGATTGTGTTCATGACCGTCAACCCCGGTGTGGTCGATACACCGGCGCTCCGTGCCACGATAGGGCTTCATGCGGAACTGGTTCAACGCATGGGCGCGCAGCCCCCATCTGTCATTGGAGAGGCCCTGGCATGGCTTTCAGTGCGGGCGCCTGCTGAACAATGGCACGGACAGTTTATTGACCTGCAACGGTTGACCTGGAAGGGCTGGGACACAGGGCTAGTCTAATAAGACGATGAGCCTGGGCGCCTGAGCACGCAGACTCAGAGCTCCGATTTTGATGAGGATGCACCGGTGTCAATGCCCCCTGTTGATCAGTT
>JBJOHF010000009.1:0-15743 GCA_046047855.1 Pseudomonadota bacterium
TCACCAACCGCTGGGGACTCGGAACAAACCGAGCGAACCGAGCCGTCTCTGAACCCCAAAAACCCCAAACCAGGCGAAACAAGAGCAGAGAGAGTACGAACCCTCCGATGCGCCCATGCCACTCCATAAGCCCCAGCTTCACCGTTACGAAAGATCCCACCACACTCGCAGCCAGAAGCCAATGAAATGCGCGTGTGGGTAGATCCCAGACCTTCACTCTTCTCTGACTCTGACCAGACACGTCCGTGTTCACTGGGGTTTTCTCCTATCTGTTTACCCAAGTTAATCCGAGCTTGCGTATCATCGTTCGCTATGAAAATCTCACAAATAATTCTGTCAGGCCTTTCGGCTGCCCTCTTGCTGCTTGCTCAACCCGCTCAGTCGACCGAGGTCCGGCAGGTTGAAGGTATTCAAGAATATCGCCTCTCAAATGGTCTACAGGTGCTGCTGGTGCCCGACGCCTCCAAGCCAACGACAACCGTAAACCTCACCGTGCGCGTGGGCTCGAAACACGAGAATTATGGCGAAACAGGAATGGCCCACCTGCTCGAGCACCTGCTCTTCAAGGCATCAGATAAGTATCCCGATGCACTGGCTGAATTCAGTCGACGTGGATTTCGAGCAAACGGAACCACATGGCTGGACCGCACCAACTACTTCGCAAGCTTTGCCGAGAATGAGACCAACTTAAATTGGTACCTCGGCTGGCTCGCTGACGCGTTGGTCTCAGCCAAGGTTGCGCGCAAAGATCTCGATACCGAGATGACCGTCGTGCGCAATGAAATGGAAATGGGTGAGAACAGCCCGTTCGGCGTGCTTTTCGAGCGCACAGTCGCCGCTATGTATCAATGGCACAACTACGGAAACAGCACCATTGGGGCCCGCTCAGATGTAGAGGGGGTCAGTATCGATCGGCTCCGCGCGTTTTATAAGCGCTACTACCAGCCCGACAACGCCACTCTCGTCATCTCAGGGAAGTTTCAGTCGAATCGTGTGCTCGCAACCCTGAAGAAGACATTTGGTGCCATTCCCAAACCCAAACGTGTATTGCCCCCGCTCTACACGCGCGATCCCGTTCAGGATGGCCCTCGTGAAGTGACCATCCGGCGAGTGGGTGGTGTACCGCTGCTGCTTGCGGGGTACCACATTCCCGAGGGTGCGCATCCCGACACCGCAGCGATTGAGCTACTCAATCGCATGCTCAGCGAGGCACCCGCAGGGCGGCTGCATAAAGCCTTGGTCGAACAGAAGCTTGCGGCCGAGGTCTTTGGGTTTAATGCAAATCTGGCCGACCCTGGGTTTCTACTCTTCGGCGCACAACTCGCCCCCGACCAGGATCCGGCTGCTGCTCGCAAGGCACTCATTGACACACTTGAAGGACTCTCGCGTGCAGCGCTCACGGAGAGTGAACTCGCCCGAGCAAAAGCAAACTGGCTTCGCGACTGGGATCAACAATTCACAGACCCCGAAAAGGTTGGTGTCGCGCTCAGCGAGTCAATCGCTCAGGGAGACTGGCGACTCTTCTTTCTGCTCAGAGATCGTGTGAAGGCGGTCGATCTGGCAGCCGTACAGCGGGTCGCAGCGGAATGGCTCTTGGCTGATAACCGCACCCTTGCTCAGTACCAGCCGACGGCCAAGCCAATCCGCGCCCCCGCGCTCAAGCCCCTTGATTTGCAAGCGCAGCTGGCGCAGTTCAAGCCCGTGAAATCTGTGAGCCAGTCTGAAGCCTTTGATGTCACCCCGGCCAACATCGCTAAACGCACCCAGGTGGTCAAGGTCTCGCCAGGCCTCACCGTGTCCATGCTCAGTAAATCCGTGCGTGGTCAGGCGGTGAAGGCGAACCTCACACTCCAGCTTGGAAACCTAGAGTCACTCCGAGATCAAGATATTGCGGGCACCGTTCTTGCCATGCTGCTCGACAAGGGCACCAACACATTGAGCCGACAGGCGCTTCAGGATCGCCTCACTGCGCTTCAGAGTACGGTTCAATTCGGCGGTAACGCAGAGCGGATCTCCGCCTCCATCGTCTCCACACGTGAGCGCCTTCCAGAGGTGATCACGCTGGTAGGCCAGATGCTTCGCGACACACGCATTGACCCCGCAGTCTTTGAAGAGGTCCGTGCTCAGGCCCTCGCCATGATTGCATCTCAGAAAGACGAACCTGACGCGCGTGCTGACAATGCCCTGGACCGTTGGAACAACCCCTACGCCAAGGGCGACCCGCGTTATGCCATGGACTTTGCAGAATCAGAGGCGGCGATCAAGTCGTTGACCCGCGAAGCCGTCGTTGCATTTCATCAACGCATGCTAGGGCTCTCTCATGCGCAACTCTCTGTCGTAGGTGATTTTGACGCGAAGGCCCTAGAGACCGCTGTTCGACAATCCCTCGAGAATTGGGCTCCCCAGACGGCCTTTCAGCGCCTGCCACGTCCGCATGTTGCTGCCAAAGCAACCCGCATCCAGATTCATACACCCGACAAGCAGAATGCTGCATTGGCATTGAGACTGCCCATCGCAATTCAAGAATTTAGCCCGGACCATGCGGCGCTCTTGGTCGCGAATTTTGCGTTCGGCGGTTCAACCAGCGCGCGCCTCTGGATGCGCGTGCGCGAGAAGGAAGGCTTGTCTTATGACGTGCGTTCTCGGCTGGTGATGAACCCCTTTGAGCCTGCGTCTCGGCTAGAGGGCTGGGCTATTTTTGCCCCGCAGAACCGTGAGAAAGTCGAGAAGGCCTTTGCCGAGGAGTTCGACCGCGCGAAACGTGATGGATTTGCCCGAGACGAGATCGAGGCCGCAAAGCGCGGATTGCTGAACTTTCGCCAACTCGCACGTGCGCAGGACGACCGACTTGCAGCGGACCTGTCGCGGCATGCCGATATGGGTCGTGCCTATGCGCTTGAGACTGCTTTTGATCAACAGATTGCCGCGGTCACCCCTGAGCAGGCCTCTGCAGCATGGAATCGATACGTGAAACCCGAGGCACTCGCTTATGCCGTCGCGGGCGACTTTAAGTAGCGACCCGCGCCCCAGTCTGACCATGTCTTAAGAGGGTCTGCTGCACAAAGCCGCTGACCTTCGCCCATTCGACAAACCGGGAGAGAGCCGCTTGGGCCTGCGGCCCCCTTCCCTTCGCGCATCCCATGGCCTGCTCAATCACCATGAATGGCTCGGGCAGAAACCTGAGGCCCGGAACCCGTTTGCAATCCATTGCAAGCTGCTCGCGAACACCCGCAGCAACCTCCGCACCTGAGGCCATAAAGGTGTCCACAACGGCTTGCGAGGTCTCAGCACGCAAAAGCGTTGCATGTTGAATGGCACGCGTGAGAAAGAGGTCATAGGCGCTGCCTTGGCCCACAACGATTCGGTGTCCCGCCTGGTCTACCTCGTGTTCATGGACAAGCGGACTCGCGTCACGCACCAGGTAGCAGCCCTCAATGAGCACATAGGGGCCGGTGAAGCGAACCGACTCACCGCGCTTGGGGTCAATTGCAAAGAACCCAATATCGGCATGTCCCGACGAGACTGCCTCAACAGACTCCATGGCCTTTTCGTAGGCCTGCAGAGACACCTCGATACCGATCTGACGCCCGAGTTCACGCGCCATATCAACGGTCACACCCAGGGGCTCACCATGCGGGTCACGTCCAGCCAATACTGCATTCCCAAGATTAATTGACGCCCTGAGCACACCCGTGGGGGCCAAGGCCTCTTGCTCAGACTGAGAATAGACGGGGCAGGCTTGCATCAGGGACTCCTTGGATAGTCAATCTGTTTGGTCATCGCTATCGTAGACGCTTTCCATAGGAGCCACCATGATCATTGACCATCGCACCTACACCCTCAATCCGGGCCGTCAGCAGGCCTATCTCACGCTTTATGAGGCAGAGGGGTTTGCCGTGCAAACCAAGCACCTGGGCCAGCCAATTGGTTATTTCACTGTAGAGATCGGACCGCTCAATCAAGTGGTGCACATGTGGGGTTACAGCAGCATGGCCGAGCGCGAGGAAAAGCGGGCCAAAATGGAGGCAGACCCTGCCTGGATCGCCTATAAGAAGAAGAGCGCTGAGTCGGGCAATATTGCCCACCAAGAGAACAAGATTCTGAAGTCGACCTCGTTCTCGCCCGTCTAGTTCGAATCAAAGTATGCCATCGACTGCCCCATGGTCCGAGCAGTAACCAAGGCAGTCGAGGCGGCATCTACCAAGCCCTCAGCGGAGCTCGCATCCCTTGGAAACAAGGCGATGCCAACGCTGCACCCATGCCAGAGATCAAGCGGAATGGGGGACGCCTCAAGACTGGTCAGAAGCCTGCTGCCGACCCGTTCGACACTGTCAATACTTGGAATCTGATCGAGCAGAACGGCGAACCGATCTCGCTCCAAGCGTGAGACCAGGTCGTGCTCGCGGAGTTGCGTCCGCACTCTTGTTGCGACCTCAAACAAGAGTTCGTCTCCAAGGTCGTGACCCAGTTGTTCATTGATAAGTCGAAAGTCACGAATATTGATGACCATCATGGCCATGAGCCGACCACCGTCCGACTCTGCCTCTCGGATACGGGCGGTGACCGCATCAATAAAGCTTCGACGATGCGAGAGCCCAGTGAGTCCGTCGGCCGTGGCGAGTGCATCAAGCGAGCCCTGAAGCTCGGAGACTTGGGTCAGTGCGTCAATCCAACGCTCCGTTACACGCGTCAAAAAGAGACCCAGTTCGATCGCCTCGGATGAAATGTCTTGAGGATGATTGAGTTGAATACGACGCGCGGTTGTGCCCAGCGTCAGCACATAAATCCCTTGGTCGGGCTTTGCCGGTCCAACAGCAAAACGGGGCTTGGCCCCGCTGAGGTGACATCCCGCAGCGCGATGGCATTCAGTCAAATGCTGCACCAGCGTCGATAACGCATCTTCTACTGAGACTTGCTCAGTGATGGAAAGTACTGCTGAACGCATGAATTCTTGGGTCATGCGTCAAATAGTAAAGCAGGCTCTTGCTGCGCAACAAGCACAGAAATGCAATGAATCCGACACGAAATCGTCACTGGCGCGTGGTGAAGTCTCGCTTCATAACAACGCACCCAACGCCAGGGAGGCCAATCTTGGATGCCAGCAGCTTTCTCATGTTCCGCAAAGAGCTGAGCTCTCGCGGAATCGTGTTCTCATACAGTGGTTACCTAAACGATGACATTCTGACGGGAATCGGAAACGCCCTCAGAACCAAGCTTGCGCTTGACCACACTGACGCAAAAATCTCTCGCGGGATCTTTTCTGCCTTCGTTGAGCAGGTCCAGAACGTCATTCGCTACTCAGCAGAGTCACGTGGGCCCGAGCTTGATGAAGAGGGGGAGCCCGTCGACGACCCATTCCTTCAGGAGATTCGCTATGGTCTTGTCGCCATCGGCGACCACCCCAATGGAGTGCGTTTCGTTACCTGCGGAAACATGATCGAAACCCAACATGTGGATCGCATCCGGGATGCATTGGAGTCGATCAGAGGGCTAGACCGTAAAGAACTCACGAAACTGATGCGAGAGCAACTCAAAGACGGCCCGCCTGAGGGTTCAAAGGGCGCCGGCGTGGGCTTCATCTCCATCGCACGTGAGGCCAACGGCAAGTGGGAGTACGAAATTCTGCCCACGGAGGATCCCAACTACTGCTTCTTCTGCTTCGAAGCCCATTTCTAAGAGCGACCTATGGACAAAATTTCAATCGCCGCAACTGCCCGGACTCCCGCCGTTGAGTTCGATCCGCAAGCCCGTACCTTTGTACTGAGTGGGGAGTCCTACCCAGAAGACCCCTTCAAGTTTTTTGCAGACCCGCTCGCCTCGATCAATGCGTTTCTCCAGGAATCTCACGATGGGCCAGTCCATTTTGAATTCCGCCTCACCTACTTCAATAGCTCTTCGGCTAAGGTGCTCATGGATCTCTTCTGCACCCTCGAGGAATCAGCCGAGCGCGGAAATGATGTTTCTGTCGACTGGGTGTACGCCGAGGACGACGACAACATGCTCGAGCTTGGCGAGGAATTCTCAGAAGAGCTCACCCATGCCAAGTTCACGCTGAAAGCCATTGCAGAATAATTGTGTCAGCTGAACTCCTGACCCAAGAACTAGAGACGCTCGCCTGGTGCGAGCGTCTTATGGATGAGGTTCAGGGGAAGGTCCCGAGAGACGACTTCGAGAAGCTTCACAAGAGTTACAAGCGGCTGCTCAAAGACTTCAATCGCATCATCAGAATCAGCGATCGCAACGAACTACGGCTTCAGAACCTATCGGAGGAGTTGAGCAAGGAAAAGGCTAAGCTTGAAGGGCTCGCCAACCAGCTTTCCTCCTATCTCCCAAGGCAGGTCTTCGAGTCGATTTTTGCAGGCAAGCAGACTCTGGAGATCAAGACCAAGCGCCGCTTGCTCACCGTATTCTTCTCTGACATTCAGGGGTTCACCAAAATCTCGGAAGCCCTTCAGCCCGAAAAGTTGACGCACTACCTGAATCAGTACTTCTCCGAGATGTCTCGCATTGCCTTGAAGCACGGAGGCACAATCGACAAGTTCATTGGCGACGCCATGATGGTGTTTTTCGGGGACCCGGAAACCAGAGGCGACAAGGCAGATGCACTGGCTGCAGTCTCCATGGCTGTCGAAATGCAATCCCGGCTGGCAGCCCTCAACCTGGAGTGGCAGTCGGAGGGACTTCAGTACCCTCTCATCACGCGCATGGGCCTCAATACGGGCTATTGCAATGTCGGTAACTTTGGCAGCGCTGAGCGCATGGCTTACACAATCATTGGTGGTGAGGTAAACCTAACAGCGCGCATCGAGAGCGCCTGTGAAGCCGGCGGGGTTTTACTCTCGTATGAGACCTACTCTTTGGTGCAAGAACACATGCTGGCCGTTGAGCGCGAGCCTCTGACCCTCAAAGGCATTGGACGCCCCGTTCGGACCTTCTCTGTAAAGCAGTTTTTCAGCGACGAGCAGCGCTCGGGAGACGACCTTCCGATCCAGTTTGAGGTCCCCGGAATTGCCGAAAGCCTTCAGATCAAGCCCTCTGAACTCTCTCTGCCTGAGCGTATCGCCTTGATCGCCAACCTTAGATCCATCGCAAATCAACTGGAGGGAGCCAGTGATGCAACATAACCCCAAAGCAGTCAAAACCATTCTGCGTGAACAATGGTCCGTGGAGGAACACGAAGTCTGTGGGCCTTTTATCAACAAGATTCGCTCAACCGAGGACGTCTTTATTGTTCCTGTCGTGGACCGACATGGTGCACCGATCGGGCTGATAGAGAAGGGCTCGGCCTTGAACCTTGCAGCAAATCCCCTGCACTACTCCGTCTTTGAGAAGCGCAGCGTGAGAATGCTCATGCAGGACGACTTCGTCTCATTCGATGAGTCGCTCACCATTGATGAGGTCAGCTCGGCGCTTCTCGACCGAGGTGGGAATCTGAGCAAAGGCGGTTTTCTCATTACACGAGAGGGAAAATACATCGGCATCGGCCTGAACACCGACATGCTGAACTATCTCGTAGAAGCGAACGAGGAGAAGGCTCAGGCGCTGGCCGAGATCAATTCGGAAATCATGGACTCCGTGAACTACGCAAGTCGTATCCAAATGAGTCTGCTCCCGAACGATGACTTCATGAGAAATGAGCTGCGCTCTATCGGTCTACTCTGGGAACCCAGGGATATCGTTGGTGGTGACGTCTACTGGCGTTCCCCCACCCACAATCAATGTTTTACGCTCATCCTCATCGACTGTACCGGCCATGGAGTGCCCGGATCGCTCATGTCGATGCTTGTGGTGACCTCGCTGAGCCGAGTCTATGCCGAACGCCCAGACATTCGCCCGGGAGAGGCATTGGCGCGTGCTGGAGATCTCGTGAGACGAGCCCTCAATCAAGATCGGGCAGATGCAACCTCGAACGACGGGTTTGATGCTGGCGCATGCATGGTGGACCTGGCGGCCCAGAAGGTGATCTTCGCAGGTGCACGCACGAACTGCTTTGTGATCCCCAAAACAAACGAATCGGTCATTCGTCTTGTCGGAGACAGAATGGCACTTGGCTATCCGGGCACAGAGCCGCACGAGGTACTTGAAGAGGTCGATGTTCCGCTCGCGGACTGTCATCTCTTCGCGATGGGCTCGGACGGCATTTTCGATCAGCCTGGTGGCAATAACCGGCGCGCTTTCGGGCCCAAACGCTGGATCGAGGCGCTTGAGGCCAATCGAGCGCTATCTGCTGAGGCACTGGTGACGCAACTGCACGCGGTGGTGACCGAATGGAGAGGGTCTGAGGTCAGACGAGACGACCTCTCCGCAATGGCATTCTCCGTTTAGCGGACTATCGCGCGATTACTTTCCAAGCAAAGGGCAAACGGACGATAACAAGACTCCGTCTGCCCCTGCCGTACCGCGCACGGGCCGCCAGCTTACATTGACCTTCTCCACTCGGGTCGGACGTCCAGTCGCTTGTTTGCCTGAATAGCGGCGCTCCAAGCGCGTGCGTGCCCTCTGCCCTGCACAGTCCAGTTCCTCAAGGTATAGCGTAGAGAGGTGGCCCATCAAGTCTGGGTGCCGCCGATCCTCAATCCGCCAGACCAATGCCCCCTCAGTCGTGCGCCGTATGGAATACATCTCGGCATAAGACACGCGCCCACTGGCCTTATCGAGTACGAGGTAAAGATCAGCCCGGGCGGGTTGCGCCAGGAGTCCAAGCAAGAGCCCAGTGATAACGCCAAGGGAGATGAAAACATGCCGCATGCCATTAGAATCGGACTTATGCCTCTGACCTTGAGAACGCAAACCTATTCTGCCTTAACGGTTTTTCTGTTTGTCGGCATCCAACATGCTGCGGCGCAGACCCAACCGGGCACAGCAGATGAGCCTCCCCCGGCCCCTCCGCCCAACTGCAGCGTTGCGGCGTTTCGAACCCTTGCGCTCGAGACCCCGGAAATGCGGCGCACCGCTGCCGCAATGGCCTGGCTCAAGAGCACCGGTAAAGACTGCAGTCTGGATCGGCTCATTCTCATTCGTAACAATCGTGTGCAGTGGCTTGGGGTCGTCGACTCGGCCACACTTGCAGGTGAGATCGACCGCCTCATCGAAGAAAAGTCGACCGACTCGCCCTCCACCGTCCAGAGTCTTTACACCTCGGCTTCCCCTGGCGGGGGTGCGGCTCCTCCCAAATGATTGGGGCGGTTGAGCTGAGTCCTCTCACCGAGGCCATTCAGCTGGCGGTCGCCCCGGTATTCTTATTAACAGGCGTTGCAGGCATGCTCAATGCGCTGGGAACACGTCTGGCACGGGTGATTGATCGCGCGCGCCACCTGCAATCGGTCTCGGAGTGCCTTGAGCCCAGCAACACCCAGAAGCGCGTCCAGATAGAGGAAGAGCTGAAGTCTCTTCAGCTTCGAGGCAGGGTGATTAACTGGGCTACGGCGCTCATGGTGGTCTGTGCTGTCCTCATTGGACTGACCGTGATGGAGCTCTTTTACTCTGCCGGTATGGCGGGTCGCCTGCAGCTCTCGCAATGGGTCTCAGTGACCTTCTTGGGCGGTTTCGGAGCTTTTATTACCGCCTGTTTGCTCTACCTGGCTGAAATTCTCATTGCCTCTCAGAGCGTTCGCATTGGACGATAAGGTCAGTGCTTCTCGCCAGCAACAATGTCGTAAATCGCAAGGGCTAGGCCGCCAACGAGGATAAGCGTGATATCGAGCTGCGGCAGTTTGAAGATGTACGGGAGAAAAAAAGCGGCCAACAACACAAGCGCAATCAGGCCGCCGAGCGGGGTTTTCTTGTTTTCAATCGTGTTTGGCTTCATAGATTCACTCGCTTATTAAATTCAGATACCAACCAGCGCAGACTTCTCAGGAGACGCCCATCCTGTCGGAACGCCCCAACGGCCTGTACACCGAGTGGCAAGCCAGCGTCCCCCTGCAAGAGCGGCAGATTGACGGAGGGGAGACCGCCGAGTGTCCAGACCGTCTGCATAATGGGATTTCCGGTGCTCTCCAGCCCCAGAGGCGCAACGCCGAGTGCAGCAGGACAGAGAATGGCGTCATAGCGATCGAAGAATTCGTCGAATGCATGTCTCACATGGGGCATGCGGCGTTTCGCTCTGAGGTAATCAGAAGCAGAGATGGCATAGGCCTTTTCGAGACGCATCTGCATCGCGGGGCTCAAACCGTCTCTGTGGTGAAGCCACTCCGACAGGAGTGCCAAGGCAAGCTCGGGCTCATTGACCAAGGCCTGCCATTCGACCGCCTGCTCAACAACATTAGGCAATTGCAGGACTTCAACCTCTGCACCCATCAGGTCTAAGAAGGCTAAATAAGCCTCCTGCGCGCTGGGCTCAACACGGTCCCACCACGGGGTGCGAACAAAACAAAATTTAGGAGCGACGGGGGGCGGCTCCAGGGCAATATCGAGGAAACGATGCCCAGCAATCCCAAAGCTGGCCTCGTCAACACCATCATCGCCCGCAATGACCTGGGCGACGCGCGCAAGGTCTTCAAGATTACGGGCGAATAGCCCCACCTGATCAAGACTCGGGGACTGCTCAAACATGCCGGTGCGGGGAATCAGACCGTAGCTCGGTTTAAATCCGTAGACACCACAGAAAGACGCCGGCCGAATGACAGAGCCATTCGTTTGGGAGCCAATCGAAACCGGCACTAGGCCGGCTGCAACTGCGGCTGCTGAACCACTCGAGGAGCCACCAGGCGTGCGGTCAAGCGCATGCGGATTACGGGTTGCCGCAGGATGGAAGGTGGCAAATTCGGTTGTGGCCGTTTTCCCCATAATCAGGGCCCCAGCTTGGCGCAGGCGCCGCACAAGAGTGGCATCGGCAATGGCGTAGCGTCCTGCGTGAATGGGACTTCCGTATTCGGTTGGAAAATCGACGGTGTCGATGATGTCCTTGATGCCGACCGGGACTCCGAAGAGCGCACCCGCAGGCATACCCGCATGACGCTGAGACTGTAGGCGCTCGATCTGGTCCTGAACCGGCTCGCCCCCCAATGCAACGAAGGAGAAGACGCTCTGGTCGACCTCCGATGCATAGGCGACGTGCGCTGAGAGTGTCTCCTCGAGACCCAAGGCCCCGCTTGCGCAACCATCCGCCCACTCCTGGGCGGTAAGCATGCTTGTCGTCTTCTCGGTCATTACATATTCTTAAAAATGTTGGGGTCTACCACGGACTCATCATTGGGATCGTAGGGAACCTCTTCTACTTGATTGAAGAAATGGTCAGGCAGGTAGGTCACCATGGATGGGTAGATATAGGTGAGTGCGAGAGTGAGCAGGACCATGCCCACGAAGGGGAAACACCCCTTGAAGATGGTCCAGAGCTCGAGCTCCTTCGGCGCCACCCCTTTTAGATAGTAGGCCGACATGGCCATGGGCGGCGTGAGGAAGGATGTCTGTAAGTTGATGGCGATCAGAATCCCGAAAAGGATTGGGTCGACACCATAGATGGGAAGCAGTGGCAGAAAGATGGGGACGAAAATAATGATGATTTCCGACCACTCCAATGGCCAGCCCAAGATGAAGATGATCAACTGCGCCAGCAGGAGAAACTGGACCGGTGTGAGGTCCATGGCCAGAAGCATGTCCTTCACGATGTGTTCGCCCCCCAGGTAGGAGAACACGGAGGAAAAGGTTGCAGCCCCAACAAACAGGAAGCAGACCATGGCAGAGGTACGCGCTGTGAGATAGACAGACTCTCTGAGGCGCTGCCAACTAAAGGCACGGTAGACGACCGCAAGGATGATGCCGCCCAGAGCACCCATGGCAGCTGCCTCACTGGGTGTGGCCAGGCCAAAGAGGATGCTGCCCAGCACCGCCATGATCAGCGCCGCAAGGGGCACAAAGGCCTTGAGCACCAACAAGATGCTTTCAATCACGCTGTATTGCTGAAGATCTTTCGGCTTGGGGCAGAGCGATGGGTTCAGGGTGGCCCGGGTGATGACATAGATGACGTACAGCCCTGCCAATGCAAAGCCCGGGATGATGGCCGCTGCATAGAGCTTCACCACAGAAACACTGGCGGTGGCCGCGTAGACAATCAAAAGAATGGAGGGCGGAATCAGGATGCCCAGTGTGCCCCCAGCGGTAATAACCCCTGCTGAGATTTTGTGGTCGTAACCGGCCTTGAGCATGGCCGGAAGGGCAATGAGACCCATGAGCGTAACCACGGCACCCACAATGCCTGTCGCGGTTGCAAACAATGCGCAAGTCACGAGCGCGGCAACGGCCATCGAACCGGGTAAGAAGCGAAGCCCAACCTGAAGGCTCAGAAACAGCCTGTCGAGAATGTTCGCCCGTTCAATGATGTACCCCATAAACAAGAACAGGGGAATGGAAATAAGCACATCGTTGTTCATCACACTGAATGTGTTCTGAACGAAGAGATAAAAAATACGATTCTCTGAGAGCAGCTGCATGGGGTCGAAATAGGCATAAAAGCCGAATCCAATACCCATGGCCATGAGCGTAAACGCAATGGGGAAACCCAGGAAGATAAAAACAATGAAGATGCCCAACATGAAGAGGGCTACCATCGGATCGCTCATTGCTACTCCTTGTGTCCGTGTTGTTGTTGCAGAACGACCTCGAGTTCCTCGACGTCACCCTCGCGCGAGGGCCACTGGCCTGTTCGAATGCAGATAAGACAGCGCATAACCTCAGCGACCCCACCGATGAGCAAGGTCAAGCCCGCGACAAAAATGATGGACTTCAGCGGCCAGACTGGCACACCTGCTGGGCTATTCACGCTGGACTCTAGGATAGACACAGAGTCGAGCGCGTAGAAAAAGCCCGTGTAAACCATCGCAAAGATGGCAGGAAAGAAGAAAAGGAAGTACAGGGTGAGGTCTACCTTGGCCTGAGTGACTGGCTTCCACTTTCGGTAAATGAAGTCGCCCCTCACATGACTTCCTCGGGACATCGCGTACGCGCCTGACATCATAAAAAGGGCGCCGTACATCATGTAGCTCATGTCAAATGCCCAGGCGGTTGGGGCGCTGAGCACGTAGCGCATAAAGACCTCGAAACATGTGCTTGCAGCCAACACCAGCACACACCAAGAAAAGGCGTGACCGATTGATTTGTTGAGGGAGTCTATTCGGCGGATCCAGTCGTGCATGCTGCTGGCCTCTTTTTCAAATTGAACAAATCATTTGAACACATCAAAAAAAAGAGCTGCTCGGGGGACCCCTTGCAGCTCTTGTCCGCTTTTACCAATTACTTGGGAAGCTTGACCTTCTGAACGTGCTCGTAAGCGCGCTTGTAATCCGCTTCGTTGGTGAAGTGGTAGAAACCAACCCGCTTGGACCAGGCCTTCACGGAGTCGTTGATCTCTTTGAACATATCCACTTCTTTCTCAAGCTTGGCAGTCACCACATCCCAGGCTTTGAGCTGACCCTGGTAGACATCTGCAGTGGTGCGTGACACCTGAACCTTGTGCTTGGTGATGAGCTCTTGCAGGTCCTTGGAGTAGTTGTCATGCGCCAGCGCAGTGTTGGCCAGAGAGGTCGCCTCGGCAGCATACTTCAGGATGGCCTTGAGGTCGGCGGGCAATGCGTTGTACTTGTCTTTGTTGAAGACGATCTCGAAGAACTCCTGAGCCTGGTGGTAAGAGCCCATGGAGTAATACTTCGCCACGTCTTGTGCACCAAAGCGCTTGTCCGAGGTGGGGTTGTTGAACTCGAACGCGTCAATCACACCACGCTGCATGGCGGGAACAATCTCGCCACCGGGGAGCTGAGCAACCGCCATTCCCATTTCCTGAAGCATGTCTGCCGCGAGGCCAACGGTACGGTACTTGAAGCCCTTGAGCTCAGAGGCCTTCTTGGGAGGGGTCTTTTTAAACCAGCCCAGCGGCTGCGAGGGCATGGGGAAGGTGAAGAAGCCCACAACATTGAGACCAAGCTTAGCAACCAGCTTGTCCCAGAGCTGCTGTCCACCGCCCTGATAAATCCAGGTGAGGCCGATTTCAGGCGTGGCGCCGCTCACAGGGCTGGTGCCGAAGAGCGCTGCGCTCTTGTTCTTGCCGTACCAGTATGCCGATACGTGGTGACCACCATCGAGTACGCCCTTGGAGACCGCATCAATGATTTCGAAAGGCTTGACCACGGCGCCTGCAGGCAGGTATTCCATTTTGAGGCGGCCGCCGGCCATCTCGTTCACACGTGCAACGTACTGCTGAGCCATTTCCGAGAAAATATCGCCAGCACCCCAGGAGCCCTGGATCTTCATCACGATGGGGCTTTGTGCCACTGCGACCATGGGTGCAGATGCGATGGGTGCAACAACGGCTGCCGTTGCGGCTTTGCTGAAAAACTTACGACGTCCTGCTGCGACTTGGCCTTCGGCTGTGGCCTCTACCGCTGCCACTTCATGTTGGGATTGCTTCATCGATGTCTCCTCGATTGGAACCGCAATAAAAATGCCGCGCGGGTGCACGGCCCTAACGAGAGTCTAGCGAAACCCCGCTCCCATCGGAGCGCAAGCAGGCTCGGTAGTTTCCCCATATCGCTAGCCCACCTGCCGGTCTCGCACCAAAAGGGCATACAAGGCCGGCAAGGCCAAGAGGGTGAGAAGGGTTGCAATCACAAGCCCCCCCATGATGGCCACTGCCATAGGCCCCCAGAAGACGCTGCCCTGCAAAGGAATCATGGCGAGCACTGCTGCGGCGGCGGTGAGGGTGATGGGCCGAAAGCGTCGAACGGTGGCCTCGACGATCGCGAGCTTGATCGGGCGGCCCGCAGCGCGCTCTCTCTCGATCTGGTCAATCAAGATGACCGAGTTGCGCATAATCATGCCCATCAGGGCGATGACACCGAGCATTGCAACGAAACCAAAAGGCCTATTCAGCAATAGCAATGCTGCCGCAACACCCGCAATGCCCAAGGGGGCGGTGGCCAAGACCATGAGGCTGCGTGGCGTGCTCTGAAGCTGCAGCACCAAGAGCGTAAACGTGATGAAGAGCATGATGGGCATACCTGCAAAGATCGACGATTGGCCCTTACCGCTCTCTTCTGTCTCGCCACCCACCTCGATTGAGACGCCAACCGGCAACTGCGAGAGCGCGGGCTTCAACTGCTCCATAATTTCCGCCTGAACCGATGGCCCTTGACGCCCCTCACGCACGGTCCCTTGAAGGGTCATGGCGAAACGCCTGTCCTTTCGCCACAGCACACCGGGTTCCCAAACCAGAGAAACCGACGCAATCTTCTCAAGCGGCACCAATGCACCAGACTGCGCGGACATGAGGAGCTCACGTAGGTCCGCCAACTGATCTCGCTCAGATGCAGGCAGTTTCATCTCGATTGGCAGAAGCTTGTCGTCATCGCGAAACTCTCCGACCAACACGCCCGAGAATCTTGCCTTCAGCGCCTGTGCAACTGCGAGCGGACTCACGCCCAATTCCCGCGCGCGCGCAAGGTCGAGATCGACCTTGGCGACAGGTCGGGATTGATTCCAGTTGCTGTGCAGTCCTAGCAGATCAGGGTGCTTGCGCATGACAGACTCGACCAGAGGCTGGGCCACAAAGAGGGACTCAACCCGGTCTGAGACCAATCGGATCTGCACGGGGTACGGCACCGGAGGGCCATTGGGCAGCAGCTTGGCCCGGATCCTGGCCTCTGGTGCGACTTGTGCAAGCTGCTCGGACAAGGCTCCCACAATCCGCCTGCGATCGGCATTTGGCTTGGGCAGCACAATCATTTGGCCCACATTCGCCTGCGGGAAGATGA
>JBJOHF010000010.1:0-7271 GCA_046047855.1 Pseudomonadota bacterium
GCTACCCCAGGCTCTGGACGCATCAACGCTTGAGCGCCTCTTCAAGGGCGGCCGCCGTTAGCGCGCCCTGCAGCCGTTTACCACTGGGTACGAAGGTGGTGGGTGTGGCCTGCACATTCAGTCGCTGCCCGAGCGCCAGGATTTTGTCCTTGGGAAACTCACAGCCCGCGGGCGCTGCTGGCGGCTCTTTGCCATTGAGCATCCAGTCGTCCCAGGCGGCCTCACGGTCTTTGGCGCACCATGCGTTACGCGAGACCGTGGTCGATTCAGTCCGCAGGATGGGATAGAAATAGGTGTAGATGGTTACGTTGTCCATCCCCATGAGCACCGCCCGAAAACGCTTACAGAAGCTGCAGTAGGGATCTTCAAAGACCACGAAGGTACGTTGGCCGTCACCCCCCTTGCCGCGTACCGTCTTCATGGCGAGGTCGAGGGGCAGCGCCTTAAAGTCGATGGCCTGAAGTGCATCCTGACGCACTGCAGTGAGGTTCTGACCCGTCTTGAGGTTAATCATCTGTCCCTCAATGAAGGCAAAACCGCCCTTCTCATCTGCGTAAATCAAGTCTGTGCCGATCAGCACCTCCACAACCCCTGGCATGGCCGTTTTGTTAACGGCATCGACTTTGAACCTGCCCTTGAGCCAGGCTTCCACAGACTTTTTGACGGCTGCGGTCACTGCAGGGCTGGCCGGTTGAACCTCGGACTTGGCCTGTGCCCAGACCGATTGCGACAGCAGGAGCGCCGCAGCGACGAGGAGATACACAACCACACGGGACATCACCATGGAGACACCTTTCGTTTAGAGACGGCCAGCGAGTGCCCGTCGGGTAAGCCATTGTCGCGGACTCGCCCACTGTGCGAGAAGGCGCATGCCCCAGCTGCGACTCAGCGCCACACCCGGAGTTTCCGACTGCATGAGCCGAAAGACGGCATCGAGGCCCCATTGGACCTGAGCCACCACGGGCCCGCGCTGGGCAGCATACGCCTTTAAGAGGCTTGCATCGCCAATGGACTGCCCCTCACGTCGCTGCGCCAAGACATCGCGCAAGACCCGCAAGTCTTGCAGCCCAAGGTTGAGCCCGTAGCCGGCAAGCGGATGCACCGTATGGGCAGCATCACCAAGCAGCACCAACTTCGATAGCGTGACCCGCTCGGCCTGCGTCATGGCGAGCGTCGATGCCACAGGCTTCTCATCGAGCGCTGTCAGGACGCCGTAGCGATGCAGGCTGTCTTGGCTGATGCGCTCCGCGAGCTCTGCTGCTGATGCCCCTTTTGCTAAAAGGGCTTGGGCAGAAGGGAGAGAGTAGACCATGGACACCACGTGCGGGTCTGGGAGCGGCAGTAAGGCCAGAATGCCTTTTGGTGCAGACTCCGTGCCGAACCACTGGCTGGCCACACCATCGTGCGTGCGCTCCGTGCGAAATCGCATGACCAGTGCAGTCTGGTCATAGTCCCGACGCGACCAGAGCACGCCAGCAGCGCGTCGAAGACGGCTGTTCGCGCCATCCGCGCCAACCACCAGGTCTACCCCTGGAAAGCAGTCATCCACGATATGCGGGCCAACGCGCCCGGTCTCAAAACCGGGCAAACGACTCACCCGGTCTCCCAGTTGCATCACAGCCGCCTCTGCCGCGGCGAGCAGATCGGCATGCGACACCATACTGGCCAACTCAGGCACTTGTGCCTCCTCGGCGCTCAGATGCACCATGCCGCGCGGCGAAGACTGACTGACCTCCATCGAGGTCACCGGCTGGTGGGCAGCAATCTTCTGCCAAACCCCCAAGGATTCCAGCAGATCGCGTGCGCTCGGCGCGAGGGCATAGGCTCTCGCCTGCGCCCCATCCTCTCGAATCTCGGCTTCGTGCGGTGCATACCAATCGACCTGCACCCCCTCGTGGGCCAAGACCAGGCAGCTCAACGCACCGGTAATGCCGCCACCGACAACGGCTGCACGAGAACGCCCAAGCGCCTTCATTTCACAGCCCGCCAGCCAATGTCACGCCGCGCGTGCATGCCCTCGAAGTGAATCTGGTCCACCATTCGGTAGGCTCTTTGCTGGGCATCTTTTAGATTCGAACCCATCGCCGTGGCACAGAGCACACGACCGCCGCTCGTGAGCAGTTGATCGCCATCGAGTCGAGTGCCCGCGTGAAAGACAACGGCATCCTCTGTATCCGCTGGCAGCCCGGAGATCGGATCTCCCGTGCGCGGGGTATCGGGATAGTGGGCTGCAGCCATGACCACTCCAACCGCGGGCCGATGGTCCCAGAGCGTCTCCGCCAGGGACTCCGCAGCATCGAGCCGACCGGCAATGGCGTACTCCAGCAGAACCGAAAAATCGCCCTTCATGCGCAGGAAAATAGGCTGTGTCTCTGGATCACCCATGCGACAGTTGAACTCGACAACGCGCGGTTCCCCCGCAGCATTGATCATGAGACCCGCGTAAAGAAAACCCGTGTATGGGGTGCCCTCGGCCTTCATGCCCTTGAGAACCGGTCGAATGATCTCCCGCATGACGCGCGCGTGGACCTGAGGGGTGACCACTGGCGCAGGCGAGTAGGCACCCATGCCGCCCGTATTGGGCCCCTCGTCGCCATCGAACACGCGTTTATGGTCTTGGCTTGTGGCCAGGGCAAAGGCATGTTCCCCATCGCACATCACAATGAAGCTGGCCTCTTCTCCCTCAAGAAAATCCTCAATCACGACACGCGCGCCGGCATCGCCGAACTTGTTGTCGAGCAGCATGGTATCGATTGCTGCATGCGCCTCTGGGAGGCTCATCGCAACCACCACGCCTTTGCCTGCAGCCAGCCCATCCGCCTTGATCACGATCGGTGCGCCACGTCCTTCCACATAGTCGTGAGCAGCGGCGGCGTCGCTGAAGGTTTCAAACTGCGCCGTCGGAATGCCGTGACGCTTCATGAACTGCTTTGCAAAATCCTTGCTCGACTCGAGCTGCGCAGCGGCCCGCGTGGGACCAAAGATTTTGAGGCCCTTGGCGCGAAAATAATCGACCACGCCAGCCGCCAATGGGGCCTCCGGTCCAACCAGCGTCATGGCGATGCCCTCGCTCTGAACGTATTCAGCCAGCGCTGCGTGGTCCTTGACCGGGTCGAGGGCGAGGTGGACAAACTGCGGATCACGCCGTGTGCCCCCGTTGCCAGTGGCAAGGACCACACGCTGCACGCGCTCGGACCTTGCCAAGCGCCAGGCCATCGCGTGCTCACGCCCGCCGCTTCCTAAAACCAGAATCTTCATACTGCTCGCCTATTCAGAGATGACTGCATTGGAGTAAACGTCTTGCACGTCATCCAGGTTCTCAAGGGCATCGAGCAGTTTCTGCATGCGGGCCCCCTCATCGCCGCCTAGCTCAGACTGGTTATCGGGTCGCATGGTGACCTCGGCAAGCTCGGGCTTGAGGCCTTTGGCCTCGAGGGCTGCGCGAACTGTTGCAAGCTCAGCGGGGCCTGTCAGCACCTCGATGGTGCCCTCTTCGTCCACGATGACATCTTCGGCGCCAGCATCGAGCGCCACCTCCATCACTGCGTCCTCGGAGGTTCCGGGCGCAAACAACATTTGCCCGCAGTGCTTAAACATGAAGGCAACCGAGCCATCGGTGCCCAGATTTCCACCATGTTTGGAAAAGGCGTGGCGGACTTCGGCGACTGTGCGGGTTCGGTTGTCCGTCAGGCAGTCGACAATCACGGCTGCACCCCCAATGCCATAGCCCTCGTACCGGATTTCTTCGTAGTTCACGCCATCGAGCTGCCCGGTGCCGCGCTTGATGGCGTCGAGCACCTTGTCTTTGGGCATGTTGGCGTCTCCTGCCTTGTCCATGGCCATGCGAAGACGGGGATTGGTGGCTGGGTCGCCACCACCCAATTTGGCGGCTACCGTGACCTCTTTAATGATTCGGGTAAAAATTCGGCCACGCTTTTCGTCCTGTCGGCCCTTGCGGTGCTGAATATTGGCCCATTTGGAATGTCCTGCCATGTTAAGAGCTACCCCTTTAGGTTTAAGCCCTTATTTTACGCGGGGTGTGGGCTGGTCTACAGTTTGACACCCTCTCTCACACGGAGCATTCCATGACCAGAGCCGTACAAATCCAGGCGCCGGGCGGTCCGGAGGCCATGAAAATCGTTGATGTCTCTTTAGGCAAACCAGGCCCGGGCCAAGCGTTGGTGCGTCATCACGCCATTGGCCTTAACTATATTGATGTCTACTTCCGCACGGGAACCTACCCAGCAGAGTCCTATCCGTGCACGCTCGGCATGGAAGCCGCGGGCGTTGTAGAAGCCGTTGGCGAAGGCGTCAGTCACGTCAAACCAGGCGACCGAGTGGCCTACTCAGGGCGGCCCATGGGCGCCTACTGCGACGCGCGAGTCATGCCAGCTGGGCTGCTCATCAAGCTGCCCAAATCGATCAGCTTCGAGACCGGAGCCGCCATGATGCTCAAAGGCATGACGGCCCAATACCTCTTTCGCCGAACAGCGAACCTGCAAAAGGGCCACACCATTCTGTTCCATGCTGCAGCGGGCGGTGTCGGGCTGATCGCAATGCAGTGGGCCAAGCATATGGGTGTCACCGTGATCGGCACAGCGGGCTCAGATGAGAAATGTGCGCTCGCAAAGGCCCACGGCGCAGACCATGTCATCAACTACAGCACCGAGGACTTCGTCGAACAGGTGAAGGCGATCACCAATGGTCGTGGTGTCGATGTCGTCTACGACTCCGTTGGAAAGAGCACTTTCGAGAAGAGCCTGCAGTGCCTTCGTAAGTACGGCCTCATGGTGAGCTTTGGCAATGCATCGGGCAAGGTGCCGCCCCTCGACCTCGCGGTCTTGCAAGGCCATCTCTTCATTACGCGCCCATCGCTCATGCCCTACACGGCCACACGCCCCGAGCTCGAACAGACTGCAGGCGAATTGGTCAAGATGGTTAGCTCAGGCAAGGTCAAAATCAAGATTGATCAGACCTACGCGTTGGCAGACGTGGCACAAGCGCACCGAGATCTAGAGGCCCGTAAAACCACGGGCTCGACGATTCTGCTGCCATAGCCGATGCACAAGGGCGGATCAGGTGATGCCGAGGTACCGCGTCGCCTCGCAAGCAGCGCAAGGCTTTTCTCCCAAGAGGGCTTTGCGCGGCTTCGATCTGCCCGTATAGGCATTGTCGGCATCGGTGGCGTGGGCTCCTGGAGCGCTGAGGCCCTGGCCCGAAGCGGGGCCGGAGGGCTTGTGCTGATTGACCTTGATCATGTCGCCGAATCGAACCTGAATCGCCAGGTTCAGGCCACATGCTCAAGCCTGGGACAGCACAAAGGCGAGGCCCTCAAGACCCGTATCGCCGACTTCAACCCTGACTGTGACGTGCAGGTGCTCGATACCTTTCTGAGCCCAGAGAATGCGGGCTCGCTCATGGAGCAGGCTGATTTCTGGATCGATGCATGCGATGACCTTGGTGCAAAGCGCGCGATGGTGCTTCATTTTTCCAACGCCCAACGCGCCTCACGGCTCATCGTCTGCGGTGGCGCAGGTGGCAAGACAGACCCGACCCGCATTCGCACCGCCGACTTGTCGGCCTCAGAGCAAGATCCGCTTCTCTCAAAACTGCGCTATCAGCTGCGAAAGTCCCACGGGTTTGCACGAGAGGGGCGCATGCGCGTCCCCGTGGTCTACTGCGAGCAGCCTTCTGTATCCACGCCCGACTGCAACCCAGCCGCACGCCTAGCCTGCGCTGGCTATGGGTCGCTGGTTACAGTGACGGCTGGGCTCGGGCTTGCAGCGGCCGCTCAGGCCATGAGTCGCATCACCTCAGCTCAGACTCGTTGATTTCGTGCGTCCAGAGCGGCGTGCCATCGCTGTTATAGGACTTCAACACCATCTTGCGGGCCTTGCGATCGCCTGAGAAATCAATGGTGCAGAAGTTTCGCTGCTGCACCAGCGTGCCGGGCACCAGGAAGGACTTCTTGTCCTCGTCGCCCATCCCCTTGGAGGCGCCAGCAGTCAGTGGCGAGCAGGTAAGCTCATAGAGTGGGTAATGCCCATGCCTTGGCAATCGGATGAGCTCCGTGTGGTGACGGTCGCCGCTCAAAAAGACCACTCCCCGAACCCGATTGGCTGCGAGCCATTCCATGAAGTCTGCACGCTCAGCCTTAAAGTGGGTCCAGCCCTCAAATCGGTTGTAGTCATTGAGGAACTGTCCGCCTGCAGCGATCACTTTGAAGGTCGCTGTGGAGGCCAAAAGCGCGTTCTTGAGCCAGCGCATCTGCTCCGTGCCAAACTGGGCTTTGCTCGGGTTACGGAGGTCTTCATCGGAGTCCCTGAAGCTTCGGTTATCCATCAGAAAGAATTCGACGTCGCCCTCCATAAAGTTCCCATAGACGCCGGGATGCCCGGGCAGCCCATGGCTGCGATTGGCCCAATAACGCTGAAACAGGCTCAGTGCATCCGCCTTGAGGGTAAAGCTCTGGTTAGAGTTGTTAGGGCCGTAGTCGTGATCGTCCCAAATGGCGTGGTGACGCCCGGTTTGCAGCAGTCGCTGGAGTTGAGGCAGCGCGCGGTCGTGGCGATACCGGTGGGCCATGCCCTCGGCGCTGGTGTAATCGTTCTCACGAAAGTAAACGTTGTCACCCAGCCATAGGGTGAGATCGGGCTTGGCATCTGCCATGCGTTCAAAGATCTGGTAATCGCCCCCATACGGACGGCCATCGCGGTCCTTGTCGGGCTCATTGATGTAGGCGCAAGAACCCATCGCCAAGCGAAAGTTCGGAGGCTGAACGCCGTTGCGATACTGCCATCGCGGCTGGGTCTTGAACTGCAAGACACCACCCGATTTACCATCAACACTGACCTGGTAGGCATACGTCTGCCCGGGCTTGAGGCCTCGTATCCGAATGGTTGCGGTGGCAATGCCCTCGTCTCGGGTGGCGAGGCTCATCTCACGCCGCTGGTCCGGGGCCTCTAACGGCCAATAGGACAGGACCACAGGACCAGGCTGCTCGGTCTGCAGCCAAATGCTGACGTTATGCATATCGGCATCGCCCACCATAGGGCCGGCACGCAGTGCGTTGGCGGCATGTGCGGGCAGAGGCCATGCGAGCAAAGCCGAGAGCCCAAGGGCCAAAAGACCTGAATAACCAGGCAAATTGCGAAAGGAAGTGCTCATCCAGAAGCTCCGTGAGAGAGTAACGATCTCATCACACCCGAATTTGCATCGATTTTCCACCGCAGTGACCAACCCGCCCGACCCGCGTCGAGCTTTGCTATACT
>JBJOHF010000011.1:0-6836 GCA_046047855.1 Pseudomonadota bacterium
TCATCAAACGGGTTCATGCTCATCTTCACATTGGCAATGTCCACATCACTGCCATCCGACTTCACCCGTACCTTCACGTTGTAATCCACCACGCGCTTTACCGTGACTAAGACTTTCATGCTTAAAACTCCGTTGGACGAGCCATGGCATCGGCTCCACCATCAATGAATATCTGTGCCCCATGAATGAAACCAGCCTCACGGGAGAGCAGAAAGGACACCAGTGCTGCAATGTCATCGGGTCGGCCCGAGCGCCCCAGCGGACAGGTGAAATTTCGAATGGCCGGACCATAGACTGGATGCGCGAGCCCCCCCTCGAGCAGTGGGGTCTCCACCACACCGGGACCGACTGCATTCAGGCGAATGCCTTTAGCACCCCATGCCACGGCCCGCTTGCGGATTGAAACGGTCAATGCATTCTTGCTTGCTGCATAGGCGATCTGGCCCGCCATCTCGCCCATCTGGCTCAGAGCAGCCACTGCGCCAGCCTCGTCTCCCGCTTCTAAGAGCCCAGCAATGGGGTTTTTCTTCCAGGGCATCTGCGCTGCGGCGACGGAGGAGATCACAACGGCATTGCCACCATCGGTTGCAGCCAGTTCAGATTCAAGGCCATCCAGCAGCGCTACTGCGCCGAAATAATTCACACCAAGTACGGCAGACGCTTTGGGCACATGAGGCCCCAGTCCCGCACACAGCACCAGACCATCAAGGCGCCCGTCAACCAGAGATTTTGTCTCTGCAATGGCTTGAGCGCGACCCTCTGGTGTGGAGAGGTCTGCGAGCACATCTCCTTCGCGAAGGTCAATAACAAAGACCTGAGCGCCCTGAGCGCGCAGTCGCGCAACGACCGCCTGCCCGATGCCAGACGCACCGCCCGAAACGACATATCGGCCCGTCATGCCATCTCCGCGGTCTGATAGGGCGTCACTCCTTTAGGAGAATACGTGCCCTCACAACGCTCGAGGAACTCTCCCGCTCTCTCACGGGGGTTATAAAACTGCTTGTACCACCAACGAGCCCGCATAAAGGGACCATCACTGGCAATGAACATGCCGTTGAAGCAGGGCTTCTTATTGGCCCAGACCTCAAAGTCTTGCATGAAAGCGAGACGGCTGGCTTCTTGAAACTGGCGGGCTCCGATGAGGTCAGTCTCGGTTGCCGGGGTGTGCTGCGCCTTCACCATCAGTGCATGCCAGACATGCACCTTTCCGTCCTCAACCGGCGTGTGCGAGATGAGCAAAATAGCCTCGGCGTAGCCCGTCATGTCAGAGATGAGATACCCCGGCCCGTGATAGGTCGTGAGGGTGTGCAGAATGGGACTTACGCCATCGGCGCCGACCAGCGTGCGATGAGGACCACACTGCCGTTGCGTAGCCGTATGGCCCTTGAATTCATTCTCATACTTCTGCACTTCCGAGCCATGGATCGGACCGAGATGTCCATAGTCTGCAATGTTGTCCACAACCTCCATCGGGTGTTGTGACAACTCACCGAGGTCGTCGTAAATCCAGCGGACCCAGCCGGCGTCATCCCATTCGGGCCGTGATGGTGCATCCCACTGAGGCGCTCCACCCTCGGGGTCATGCCAGACCCAAATGGCGCCGAGGCGCTCTTCGACGGGCCAGGTCTGGACACAGGCAGCCTCAGGAATAGGGCCATCGTGATAGGGAATGTCGACGCACTTTCCCGAGGCATCGAACTTCCAAGCGTGGTAGGGGCAGCGAATGGCATCCCCTTCGATGTTGGTTCCATGGCCATCAATGAACACATACGAGGTCGAGTTGTTCGCCAAGTGTGTACCCATGTGCGGGCAGTAGGCATCCATCAGAATGGGCTTGCCCGATGCCTGGCCACGAAAAAGCACCATGTCCTTTCCAAAGTACCGAACAGGAATCGGCTTGTGCGTATTGATGGTCTCGCTCGTTGCGATCATGAACCACCCCCTGGGGAAGGTAAAGTCGCCAAGCTTGTAGTCTTTTGTCGTTGCCATGTTGTTTCCTCCTTAAAAAGGATCAGCCAAGGTAGCCAAGTTGTCTGGCTGCGAGATCGAGCATGATTTCCTCAGACCCACCCGCAATCGCATTCGGACGTACCTCACGATAGATGCGCTCAACACGCGAACCGCGGACATAGCTCGCACCGCCCAGGATTTGACAGGCCTCGCGCGCAACAAACTCGAAGGCTTGCGTGGCGTGTACCTTCAATAAGGCAATCTCTCCCGCATCGTCCTGACCACTCTGCAAGGCAATCGTGCAGCGATCGGCCCATGCCTGCGTCGAATAGATGCGCTGGGTCATAGACGAGAGCTTTTGCCGAATGACTTGGTGCTGGACCAGGGGCTTACCAAAGGTCTGCCGCTGCTGAGCCCAGTCCAGTGCATCCTCGAGGCAGACCATGGAGAAGGCGTTGGAGGTGGTCGCAATGCCAAGCCGCTCTGCGTTGAAGTTACGCATCAGCCCAACGAAAGCCTTGCCTTCTTGGCCAATCAAATTCTCGGCGGGCACCTCGACATCATCAAAATAGACCGTCGCCGTGTCTGAACAGTGCCAGCCCATCTTCTCAAGCTTCGTGCTGCTCACACCCTTGAAGTCGCGCTCGATGAGCATCAGGCTGATGCCGCTATGCCCAGGCCCCCCGGTGCGCACCGCAGTCACAAAATAATCGGCACGCGTACCGCCGGTGATCAGCGTCTTGGAGCCGCGTACCCGGTAGACATCACCATGGCGTTCAGCAACCGTCTGCAGCGCAGCCACGTCCGAACCACCTGAGGGCTCTGTCACTGCAAGAGAAAGCAGCTTTCGTCCCGCCAGGACCTCAGGCGCAATCCTGCGCTTCATCGCCTCAGGCCCCATCGCAAGAATGGCTCCCAGACCGACCGTGAACACCAACAAGCCAGCGTGTAGCCCCCCTGCACCCGCGGCCGCAAGCTCTGCTCCTGTGATGTTTGCGTGAAACTTGTCAATTCCCTCTGAGATGCCACCGTACTCCTCAGGGAAGCCAAGCCCCAGAATGCCAATGTCAGCCGCCTTCTGAAAGAGCTCTCGCGGCAGCATGCCGTCGGCCTCCCACTGATCAATATGGGGCCGAATCTCCTGTTCTACGAAGCGCTTGACCGTATCTGCCCACGCCTCGTGGCTCTCCGTGTAGTAGGCGCAATTCTTTCGCCACTCATCGAAAAACTTAGGCACGAGAAACTCCTCTCTCGCGAGCCATATTCATCGCTGTGTCTTCGATCATGTCTTCCTGTCCTCCGATCATCTTCTGCCGACCCAGTTCCACCAGAATGTCTCGCGCCGGCACGCCATACTTAGCCTCGGCCCGCTTCGCGAAAAGGAGGAAGGACGAATAGACACCGGCGTAACCGAGGGTCAGCGACTCACGATCGATTCTGACCGGCTCGTCCATGATGGGCGTCACCAAATCCTCTGCAACATCGGAGAGCTTCCAGACATCGACACCCGTGACAATTCCCATGCGATCGCAGACTGCGTTGAAGACTTCCAATGGGGTATTTCCTGCGCCCGCACCCAGTCCCGCTGCAGAACCATCAATGCGATTTGCACCAGCGTCCAGGGCTGCGAGGGAGTTCGCAATGCCCATGCCAAGGTTATGGTGCCCGTGAAAGCCTAACTCCGTCTCTGGCGCTAGGGCCGCACGAACCGCCTGGATACGCTCTGTCACATCGTGAGGCAGCATATACCCCGCGGAATCCGTGATGTAGATGCAGTTCGCCCCGTAAGACTCCATGAGCTTGGCCTGCTTCACCAGACTCTGCGCATCGAGCATATGGGCCATCATCAGGAAGCCCACGGTATCCATACCCAACTGGCGACCAAGACCGATATGCTGTTCGGAGACGTCGGCTTCGGTGCAGTGTGTGGCGACACGAATCGTGCCAACGCCAATGCCATGGGCCATACGAAGGTGATCGACGGTTCCAATTCCGGGCAGAAGCAATGCAGAGATGCGCGCCTGCTTGACCACTGAAACCACCGCCTTCAGATAGTCCTCGTCAGAGTGGGCAGGAAACCCGTAGTTCACCGAGGCGCCACCAAGACCATCCCCGTGTGTGACTTCGATCAGTGGAATGCCTGCCTGGTCGAGCCCAGCTGCAATGCCCTTCATCGCCTCAAGGCTGATCTGGTGCCGCTTGGGATGCATGCCATCGCGCAAGCACATGTCATGCAGTGTGACCTGTCGGGTTGTCATTTGATTTGTCCTCCGGGGAAAAGACGTTGCGCCATAACCTCAGCGGTCTTTGTGGCAGCAGCGGTCATGATGTCCAGATTCCCTGCGTATTTTGGGAGGTAGTCGCCCAATCCTGCGACTTCGAGAAACACCGATACCCGGTGCATCCCCTGGCTGGAGTCAAAGACGGGGCCATTGACCAGCCGGTACCCTGGAACGTAGGTCTGCACCTCCTCAACCATTCGGTGAACCGATGCGGTAATCGCTTCTTGATCGGGCGCTTCATCGGTGAGGCAATGGATTGTGTCTCGCATGATGATGGGAGGGTCTGCTGGATTCAAGATGATGATCGCCTTACCCTCTCGCGCCCCACCAACCTTCGCGACTGCCCCCGCCGTGGTGCGGGTGAACTCATCAATATTTTTTCGCGTTCCCGGTCCAGCGGATCGACTCGAGACAGTGGCTACAATTTCTGCATACCGCACCGACTGAACACGAGATACTGCGTAGACCATGGGGATAGTCGCCTGTCCTCCGCAAGTCACCATATTCAGGTTCCAGCAGTCGTCAGATAGATGCGCAGTCAGATTGACGGGTGGGACGCAGTAGGGACCAATCGCCGCAGGCGTCAGGTCGAGCATGCGGACACCGCGCTCGCGCAGCAATGCACTGTTTTCAGCATGAGCATAAGCACTGGTTGCATCAAAGGCGAACCCAACCTCACCCGTTTGGATAGACGATACGAGGCCCTTCACACCCTCATGGGTTGTCTTTAAACCCATCGATCGTGCTCTTGCCAAACCGTCAGACTGCTCGTCGATTCCGACCATCCACACAGGCTCTAAGACGGTAGACCGAGCAAGCTTCATCATGAGGTCGGTACCAATGTTTCCAGAGCCGATGATTGCGCAGGGAATGCGTGCCATAGTGTTCTACCCTTATGCAGTAAATCGAATTTCAGCGCGTCCGAGCGATGAAATATCCATCACAAAATGATCACCGGCTTTTGCTGGCAGCAAAGGTGCGAGCGACCCCGACAAGACAACCTCTCCCGCCTCCAACGCAATGCCGTAGGCACCAAGCGTGTTCGCAAGCCAGGCCAATGCCTGTGCTGGGTGACCTTGAACCGCTGCCCCCACACCTTCGGCAACCTTTTGACCATTCTGGTGAATCACCATCTGCACATCGGCGAGGTTCACACCAGCGGGTAGGGCAATGGGATCTCCGAGCACGAACACCCCACATGAGGCGTTGTCAGCAACGGTGTCTTGAATCTTGATCTTCCAGTTCTTGATGCGGGAATCGACAATCTCGAAGCAGGGAAAAACCGACCCCGTTGCTTCAAGGACATCCGCAGCCGTGACCCCGGGCCCCTTGAGGGACTTGGCGAGCCGAAATCCAATCTCGCCCTCGGCTCTGGGTTGAATGAGTTTGTGTGCAGAGAGCGACACTTCAGATTCCGCACTCACATCCATCGAAGCCAACAAAAATCCAAAATCCGGCTGATGAACGCCCAGCATCTGCTGGACCGCCTGGCTGGTCACGCCAATCTTCTTCCCAACGACCCGATCACCACGGACAATTCGATAGTCACAAAATGCCTTTGAAATCTCGTAGGCGTCATCAATGGTGAGACTGGGTTCCTGCTCGGTGAGCGGATCCATCGGCGTTCGCGTCAAAAGCGCGTTGTCCAGTGCCTCTGCCAGACGCGCGTGTATCGCTTGCCTCATTGCGCCTTGACCTCGCTCACAAACTGAAGGCATTCGCGCTCGAATACATCTTGATGCTCCAGCATGACCCAATGTCCGCACTGTGAGAGCAGAACAAAGCGTGCCCGAGGACAGGCCTCGGTAATCTTTAATGCGCCTGTATGTGGGTTGAACTGATCATTCACGCCCCAAAAGCCCAACACTGGGCACTCAATCTCACGGAGGCGCTCGGTCATATTGGCCACTCGCATCGTGGAAAAGAGTGTCGAGGGTTGAAGCTTAGCCACCTCGACTCGTTGCTCCAACAGCCCAGCTGGAATCCTCTCTGGGTTGAACATCTGCAAACTCATGACCTTGCGCATGGCGGCCAGATCCATAGGGCCCGACTGGAAGGTCTGAACCATGGTTTGAACCCCCGTCATTTGGAAGTAGGTCTCTCGCTCCTCCACGCCGCCCGGGGCCATCAGGATCAGCCCAAGTACCCGCTCCGGATGGTCCAATACGAACCTCAAGGAGATGGCTCCTCCAAGCGAATTCCCAAGAAGAATTGCGCGGTCCAGTCCGATAGCATCGAAGAACTCCAGGAGCGTTCGATCGAAGGTGTCGTCGTTGTATTGCAAAGACTCTGGCTTGTCCGAGTGCCCAAACCCAGGCATATCCAGCCCGATACACCGAACGCCTGCCTGCTCAAAGGCAGTAAAATTCTGACTGAAATTCGCCCATGCACCCGCGCCCGGTCCAGCCCCATGCAAGAACACCACAGGCATGCCGGACCCTCGATCGTAGTAGTGCACACGCAGGCCTGAGGCGAGACTGACAAACTGATCAACAGGGGGCATTGACACCGGTGCATCCTCATCAAAATCGGAGCTCTGAGTCTGCGTGCTCAGGCGCCCAGGCTCATCGTCTTATTAGACTAGCCCTGTGTCCCAGCCCTTCC
>JBJOHF010000012.1:0-23068 GCA_046047855.1 Pseudomonadota bacterium
ATCTGCTGCTCTCTTGGCTCAAAGAGGACCAAAGCAGCCCCCCTGCATTTGTGACTCTCTACTTTTCACAGGTCGACTCTGCTGGACATGCTGCTGGGCCCAGCAGCGAGAAAGTAAACGCCTCGATCCGCGAGGTCGATCAGGCGCTTGGCCAGTTCCGAGATGGGCTCAAGGCGCTTGGCTTGCTGGAGAAGACTCTCTTTGTTGTAGTGGCTGATCACGGCATGTCAGACACGCCCGTCGATAAGGTGATCTACGGCCCTGGTCTGCTCAAAGGGTTCCCAGGCGTGCGGTGGGAGTGGACTGGAGCCACCTCGGGCCTCAATCTGGGGGGTGAGTCAGAGGACGCCGTCTTGAAGGCATTGGCCAAGCAAAAGGAGTTCACCTGCTGGCCGAAGCGCAGCATTCCTGAGCGCCTTGGTGGTGGAGCCCATCGACGCATACCGGATATTGTGTGTATGGGGGAGCGCGGGTGGACCATCACCGATCGTTCCGTCAGTTTTCCAATACCCGGTCAGCACGGCTTTGACCCTCAAGATCCAGAGATGCATGGTCTTCTTCTGGTACAGGGGCCGGGCATACCGGTCAAGCGCCTTCCGCGCATCTCAAACCTGGAGGTCTACGGGCTGCTATGTCGGTTGCTGGGTATTGAACCCGCTCCGAATGACGGGACGGGTCTGCTCGTGAAGCTACTGACCGAACACGCCAAAGGCGCGCAGTAAGCCAACTGCGCTGACGGCCAAGAGTGTCAGGCCGAGGACTCTGAAAAAGGTAGGGGTTTCGGCTGCCAAGATGCGCTGGTGGAAACGCTCCCCAATGACGTGTCCTATGAGGGCACAAGGAAAAAGCCAGAGGTGGTGAATGAGTTGCAGGTCTACACCAAATGCGACGAAAGATGCCAGCTTGATCGCCGTCAGAATGAGCCACAAAACAAAGAGCGTGTTGCGCAACTGATGTTTGCTCACGCGTGATGCAAAGGCTGGAATGAGCAGTGGTGCACCGGTTAGGGAGGTGCCACTGAAGTATGCGCCGCCCGCCAGCAGAGCACGCTCAGTCCAGATATTTTTGACCTGAATCGGGCGGTTAATGACATAGCCGAGCGCATAGAACGACACGACGGTCAGAATGATGATGCTTGTAACCTGCGCCGGAAGGGTGAGCAGCCCCATGACGCCGAGCATCTTGGGCAGGATCATGACCTTGAGTGCCTTGCGAAGATAGGCCCAGTCTGGCGTCTGGCTTTGCTTGCTTCTCCAGGTAATCCAGACCGAGAACACGATCAGATGCACCGCGATAAGCGGCAAGAAGACGAGGGCGTCATCGTGAATGAGCAGCAGAAATGGAATTGCGAGCACTGCACCACCGAATCCCAGCCCGCTGCGAACAAAGCCGCTCCAGATGAAAATCAGAGCAACGCCAAGCAGCTCGAAGGTGGAGAGATCAGCCATGAATGCGGTTTGCGAATCCAGTAGAGTCACGCACCTTCAACTGAGTGGGTAACGCGATCGCGGTTGCGGTCCTGTCCCCTGCAATCAATCGGCTGAGGCCTTGCGCAATTTGCTGACCTGCAAGGTCGATCGATTGATGAACGGTCGTCAGACTGGGATTCAGATGGCGGGCCACTTGGATATCGTCAAAGCCGATGCATTTGATGTCATTGGGAATTGAGATGCCGCGCGCTGCCAAGAGCTGGATGAGTGTAATGGCCAAGAGGTCGGACGCAGCGAAGACCGAATCAAAGTGGTCTGTGAATGATCCCGGGAGCTGATTGAGCCACCGCGTAATCTCGATCTTTGCAAGGTCTGGGGCGAAGGGTACCGGCAGGTAAGACCGTTCATTCGATGCAACACCCGCAGACTGAAGTCGGTGAACGAAGCCCTCACGCCGATGGGCCACTTCAAAGAGGCTGGCATCTCCGAGGAAAAGTGTCCGGCGACAGCCCGTGTCGAGCAGGTGCTGGGCTGCCAGCTCCCCGCCGAGTCGATTGTCGCTTCCCACGGTGGAGTACTGTTGGCCTTCTACGGCAGCGCCCCAGACCATGAGCGGAACACCCGCAGAGGCCATCGCATTGAGCTGATCGTGGGCGCGCCACTGACCAATGATGATCAGGCCGATCGCTCGACCGGTCTGAATCAGCGCTTGGCTCTCGTCGAGCCTTCTCGCGTCCACTCGGGTGACAAGCACGTCGAAATCTGACTCGGTCAGTGCGTCAATGAGCGAGCCCATGAGTTCCAAAAAAAATGGGTCGGTGACCTGCTGCTTCGAGTCTCTATCGATGGGAATAACAAGTCCGATGGACTGGCTCTGCTGAAGCCTTAGGTTTTTCGCACCGATATGCACTCGGTAGTTCAGAGACTCTGCGATGCGATAAATCCGAGCGCGTGTCTCCTCAGCAATCAGGGGATTGCCTGCCAGAGCACGGCTAACGGTCGCCGTGGAGACGCCCGCGAGTCGAGCGACATCGCGCATTTTGACCGTGGGGGGGCGTGCAACCATGCAAAATTGTTGCACAGTTGCAATTTACGATGTCGGGATTCGTTTTCCAGATCCCTCACTTTTTTGCGCCGCACACTACAAATGTTGTGCGCAACACTACATTTTTGTCTGCGGGAAATCCCTGAATGCAATCGATTGCAAAGTGTTCAGAATGCGCCCTGTAGGAATTCACAAAACCACAACATCGAGACCAAGAGGAAGACGACCATGGCTCCAGCCAACATTCGCCGAACTGCGCTCACTATTGCCCTGACAGCCTGCTACAGCGCTGGCGCATGGGCACAGAGCGCGCCCGCAAACGCCGGCCAGAACACTTCAGACGGACTGAAGTTTGACCAGATCGTGGTCACCGGAACAGCGACCGCCCAGCCCAAAATGAAGCAGTCTGTGTCGGTCAGCTCCATTGACGGAGCGGAACTTCAAACCTCTGGTGCTGCCAGCGCTGCTGAGGCGATTCGCGCGGTGCCCGGCGTGCGCTCTGAGTCGAGCGGCGGTGAGGGCAATGCAAACATCACGGTGCGTGGTGTGCCCATTTCCGCAGGCGGATCCCGCTATGTCCAACTGCAGGAAGATGGGCTGCCCGTTCTCCTCTTTGGCGACACATCCTTCGCGACGGCTGACCAGTTCATTCGCGCTGACTATTCAAACGACGCCATTGATGTCATTCGAGGTGGGTCTGCCTCGACGCTGGCAACCAACTCCCCGGGCGGCATTATCAATTTCCTGACGAAGGACGGCAGAACATCAGGCGGTTCCGTTGGGTATTCAACGGGCCTTGACTATCGCCAGAACCGCGTGGACTTTGATTACGGCACAGCGCTCGGCCAGGGCCTCTATATGCACCTAGGTGGCTTCTACCGAGTTGGCGAGGGCACCCGCAATACCGACACCACGCTTGAGGACGGTGGTCAGGTTCGTCTGAGCCTCACCAAGGATTTCAAGGACGGCTATGTTCGGGTCACATTTAAGAATTTGAACGATAAGACCCCGACCTACTTGCCCGTTCCTGTGAAGCTCGAGGGTAACAAGATCGTGGAGTTGGCTGGGGTGGATCCGCGCGAGGCATTCTTTGTAAACAGTGCCTTTCCCGTCGATTTTGTAACCGACAAGAATGGCAATCGCATTCCAACAAGTCCCTCCGATGGTCTCTCGATTCAGTCTCAGTCCGTGGGTCTTGAGGCTCAACTTCGCCTTGCTGATGGATTGACCATCACGGAGCGGTTTCGCACTGCTTCCAACTCTGGCCGCTTCTTAGGCGTGTTCCCCGCAGGTGGGACGCCGAGCGATATTGCGAACGGTACGAACCGCTACACCGGTTCATCGCCCGTATTTTCGGCCCATATTTTCAATACATCTCTTGATGACATGGGCAACACCTTCAATGACCTACGCGTTCAAAAGGTCATGACCACGGGCTCAAATCAGAAGACGACCCTCACCGGTGGACTATTCGTTGGGCGTCAGAAAATGGCTCAGACCTGGTATTGGAATCGTTATAACTTTGAGCTCAAGGGAGATGGAGCGCGGGTACTCGATAACGCCGGTGCCGCCTCGACCAATCCTGTGGGTGATGCCACGACAACCTGGGGTGGCTGCTGCTTCCGCAACTATAGCCTCGACTCTACGGTGACCGCCCCGTATGCAGGCCTGCTCTGGGAGAGTGGCCCATTCTCAGTTGACGCATCGATCCGTCGCGATGAGCTCAAGGGTGATGGCTACTATATGTCTGGTGGTGCCGCAGGCTGGAATGTTTCTGGAAAGACAGCCGCAAAATTCGAGGGCAGCACCAATGCCAGCTCTGTGGGCGTCAACTACCAGCAGGACAAAAACACCGCATTCTTTGGCCGCTACAGCAAGGGCGCTTCATTTTCGTCACCCGATCGTCAGGTCGTGGAGAACAAGGATGTCGCGACTGGGGTGAAGCCTTATCCTGTGAACAAGACGACTCAGCTCGAGCTCGGCGTGAAGGCCAGACGCGGAGCGCTCTCAAGCTTTGTGACATTCTTCTCGGCGAAAACCGAGGAGGATGGCGGATTTGAGGCAACCTCCCGCAGCTACCTGAAGGACAACTACAAGGCGAACGGCATTGAGGCCGAGATGAGCTGGAGCGCGGGTGCGTTGCGCCTTGCTGGTGGCCTCACACTGACCAATGCGGAGATCGATGGCGGCGCGAACAACGGTAATAAGCCGCGTCGCCAGGCTGATGTCATGTTCCAGTTGGCTCCGTCATATTCACTCGGCAAGACAGAGATTGGCGGACAGATCATCGGCATGACTGACTCTTATGCTCAGAATGACAACCAAGTGGTGCTGCCGTCATACACCGTTGTGAACGGCTTCGTATCGCATGAGATTTCACGCGGTTTGCAGGCGCAATTGATCGTGAACAATCTCTTTGACGCGATTGGCTACACCGAGGCAGAGGGGCAGGGCAACTTGTCAAACAATCCGCTCTACATCGCCCGCTCCATCAACGGGCGCAGCGTGAAGGCAGTCTTGAAGTACAGCTTCTGATTGATCGTGGTGGCAGGATGGGCGGCAAGGCATTCACCCGCCTAAGTTCTGCAGTTCATCCTGTTTTCAGCAGGGAGGTTCCGAAAGGGGCCTCCCCCTTTTTTTTCTGGAGTGGCGTATGAAACCGCTATTGTCGTTCTGGCAGATCGTCAACATGAATGTTGGATTCTTAGGCATTCAGTTCAGCTTCGGGCTACAGCAGAGCAACATGAGCCCGATCTACCAGACGCTTGGCGCAGACGAGAAGTCCTTGCCGCTGCTCTGGCTCGCCGGCCCACTGACCGGTCTGATTGTCCAACCCATCATTGGGGCCCTGAGCGACCGAACGACATCCCGTTGGGGGCGTCGTACACCGTATTTTTTGATTGGGGCCATTCTCTGTAGCTTAGGTCTGATCTTGATGCCCATGAGCCCGACGCTCTGGTTTGCCGCTGGACTCCTCTGGATTCTGGATGCCGCTAACAACGTCACCATGGAGCCTTATCGCGCATATGTCTCCGATCGGCTCCGGCTCGAGCAACAAACACGAGGGTTTCTCACTCAGAGCGCCTTTACAGGATTGGCTCAGACTCTCGCTTATCTCACACCAACCCTCTTCGTGATGGCCGGCCTGAGCAGCTCAGCTGTGGGTGAGAACAATATTCCGCAATCGACTTACGCAGCCTTTATGGTGGGCGCGGTCTTGTCCTTCTTTACGGTCTGGTGGAGTATTCGCTCTGTTCCAGAGTTGCCGCTCTCCGATGACGAGCTTCGCGTCATGCGTGCGAAGCCGCTGGGGTTTAAGACCATGGTGGAAGACCTCGTTTCTGCCTTTCGCGAGATGCCGTTGGTTATGCGCCGGCTTTGGTGGATGAAGTTGTTCCAGTGGTACGGCATGATGTGCTACTGGATCTATATCGTCCCCACCTTGGCACTCACAGTCTTCCAAACCAGCGATCCACTCACCGAGGAGTTCAGGCAGGCGGCGCTGCTTAACGGTCAGCTTGGTGGCTTCTACAACTTTATTGCATTCCTCGCCGCGTTCGCGATGGTCCCCATCTCCCTGAGGTTTGGTGCATCTAGGGTGCATACGGTGTGTCTGCTCATGGCCGGTGTCGGCATGTGGATGTTGCCTACCTTGCAAGACAAGCTCTTGTTGCTCATTCCCATGGTCGGTATTGGATTGGCTTGGGCCAGCATTATGGGAAATCCGTATGTGATGTTGGCGCGGAGCATTCCGCCCGAGCGAGCGGGGGTTTACATGGGAATTTTTAATATGTTCATTGTCATCCCGATGCTGATTCAAATGCTCACGCTGCCATTGATCTATGACTCGCTATTGGGCGGAAACCCCGGACATGTTATTCAGCTCGCGGGTGTCTGTTTGGTGTTGGCGGCTATTGCGCTTCAGTTTGTACCTAAGCCGGATCAAACGCATCCCAAGCCTTGAGGGCCTCTGCGGCATACATCAGGGCCGGCCCGCCGCCCATGTAAACGCAGACAGCCAGCATTTCTTCAAGCTCCTCGCGGCTTGCTTCGAGCTTCTTGAGTGCTTTCACATGAAAGCCGATGCATCCTGAGCAGTGTTGGGTCACGCCAATGGCGAGCGCAATCAGCTCTTTGTGCTTGGCAGAAATGACCCCATCGGCGCTTGCGGCCTGTGCGAGCTTGGCAAATCCCTGCATGGCCTCAGACTGAGACTTCCGAAAGGGCGTAAGGCACTCACCGATGTTCTTGATAAGTGACGGGTGATCAAAGGTGCTCATATGTCTCTCCTTGTAAAGGAGAGATCATGGCGTGGGAGAGATGAACCCAGGGTTGAGCTAGGTCAAGGCTGTGCTATTTGGGTGCGATGCCGGTGCCCATACCCCTTGGCGGGTATTTGGATCTGCCCTCTTTAAGGTCTTGCTTGCACTCCACGGTAAAACGCTCGCCGACATCGGCTTGGACTTTCTCGGCGCGCTCGAGACAAGACTTCTCATCAACGAAGCGATCGAGCACTTGGAGATTGGTGGTGGTTCCGATCCAGAGAATCAACAGCCACTCTTTCATGATGTGCCTCCGATTCAGGTCTAGTCTAGGGGTATTCGCTCGACTGGGTGAGCTCTTAATAGGCTAGCAGAAGGAAAAGCCGAACCTAACAGAGGCCTTAAATATTCGACAAACGCTGGCGTGACATGGTTCCCGTCAGGGTGAATGAAGGCATCGGGCATGACCTTGGTTTTTGCGGCCACTGCCTCTAGCGGCTGAATTTTGAGCGCAGTGCGGTAGTCGCCTACTCGCTCAATGGCCACACTTCCCGTGACTGCGCCATGACTGGACTGGGCAAGGGCCCATTGCACGGCAAAGGCGCCTACCTCTCGGGCCTCTCGCGCATCGATATCCGAAACACATCCAAGGAAGCTGCGCTGCAGGTACCCAAAGGTGTCGCCCCGAACGCGCTTGAGCCCAAGCTTGGCTTTGATCTCGTCGCATAGCAGGTCAGCAAGCGCCCCAGAGCCGGAGAGCTGAACGTTTCCATGTGCATCAGTCTCGGCGGTTCCTTGGCGCTGGGCCATGAGCTTGGCCATGATGGGCTCACCCGATGCGTCATGTACCCCCTCGGAGACTGCAACAACGCAACGACCCAACTGGGCTGTCACGCGTTTGACGTCTGCCAAAAAGGCATCAATTGAGAAGCTGCGCTCCGGAAGGTAAATGAGGTGCGGGCCGTCGTCCTCCTGCACACGCGCTGCGGCCGATGCAGCCGTGAGAAAGCCTGCGTGCCGCCCCATAACAACAGCAACATAGACGCCGGGGAGAGAACGATTGTCGAGGTCCGCTCCCGCGAATGCTTGCGCGACAAATTTGGCGGCGGATGGGAAACCAGGGGTGTGGTCATTGCCCATCAGATCGTTGTCGATGGTCTTTGGGATGTGCACCGCAGTGAGCCCATATCCAACTGCTTTGGCTTGCTCGGCAACGATGCGAACCGTGTCCGACGAGTCATTCCCGCCAATGTAGAAGAAATGGGTGATCTGGTGCGCTTTGAGCACCTGCATGATTTTTTGGCAATACGCTGCGTCGGGCTTGTCGCGGGTTGATCCGAGGGCAGAGGAGGGCGTCTGGGCGACAGCATGAAGGTGGACCTCAGTCTCGAGGCTGAGGTTCAAGAGGTCTTGTTGAATGATGCCGCGCACGCCATGGCGGGCGCCATAGACCAAATCGACGCTGGGCGATTGGCGCGCTGCCAAAACAGCGCCAATCAGCGATTGATTGATAACGGCGGTGGGTCCTCCACCTTGGGCAATGAGAATGCGGGCATGGGGCATAGAAAACCTTGATGGAGTGGTCGTGGTCAGGGCATGTCTGATAGGTGGATTTTACCGAGGAGACGTTTACGTAATTTTGATGCGGCGCGACATAGTCTTATCTCGTGCGAATTGTTTCGAGAGTCCTTCCCTTTTTTGCCCTCATTGTGCTGGGGTTCTCACTCTTTTTTCTGGTGCCGTTGATCGTCGGGTTTCTTGCGGGTGATGACACGGCAGCCCATTTTGCCTTTGGGTGGTTGTCCTGCCTTGGCAGTGGTTCTGTCCTCCTATTGCTGACCAACGGCCCGTCACTGAGGCTACCCGAGCTCCGATCGAGGGACGGAATTCTGCTGGTATCCCTCTGCTGGACCGTTCTACCCGCCTTTTCTGCGATTCCGCTCTATTTGTATTTCGAGAGTGTGGGCCGACCGATAACCCCAGTGTTTGCCTACTTCGAGTCTGTCTCCGCCATCACCACGACCGGAGCGACGGTTCTATCCGGACTGGATCATTTGCCTTTCTCAGTCAACCTCTGGAGGTGTGGCCTTCAGTGGATTGGGGGAATGGGAATCTTGGTGCTTGCGGTTGCAATTCTTCCGATGGTGAGTTCAGGCGCAGGTCAATTGTTTCGGGCCGAGTCAACAGGGCCGTTGAAAGAGGTCAAGCTTACCCCGCGCATCGCAGAGACTGCCAAAGGCTTGTGGGCCGTTTACAGCTTGATTTCGCTCGCCTGTCTTGTGGCCTATCGATTGGGTGGAATGAGTTGGGGAGACGCCTGGCTACACATGTTCACCACCATGAGTCTGGGTGGACTCTCATCTTATGACGCAAGCTTTGGAGCCTTTCAATCTCCGCTCCTTGAATGGATTTGCATCTTCTTTATGTTCGTTGCGAGCGGAAGCTTTGCGCTTTACTTTGTCGCAATCGTTCGACGTAATCCACGCGTGGTGGTCATTGACCCGGAGTGGAAAGGGAGCATGCTGCTGATGCTGGTTGCGAGCCTGATGGTCGCCGCGATCCTCATCGGGCGCGACGTTATCGCTGACCCCCTCGAAGCAGTACGTGCGGCGTTGTTCAACGTAGTTTCTGTGGCGTCGACCACGGGCTACTCCACAACCGACTTCTCTCAATGGCCCGTTTTTGCTCCAGTTTTTATGTTGCTGCTGAGCGGCGTGGCAACAAGTGCTGGATCAACAGGCGCAGGCATCAAGATGGCACGGCTTGTAATCTTGACCAAACAGGTTCAACGGGAGATCTTTAGACTGCTTCATCCCCGGGCCGTGCACCCATTGGTCATTAGCGGGGAATCAGTTCGAAGCGAGGTGGTTTTTTCCGTTATGGCCTTTATGTTGGTTTACGGTGGTTCGGTACTGCTGATGACTTTTTTGTTATTAATCACCGACAACAGCTTGGATGTCTCTTTTAGTGCCGTCGTTGCATGCATCAACAACATGGGCCCGGGCCTGGAGGAGATCGGTCCAGCCGGAAACTTCTCAGGATTTAGTTCGTTTGAACTCATGGTCCTGAGCTTGGCTATGGTTTTGGGAAGGCTGGAAATGATGGCCTTCCTCGCCATTTTCACTCCGGCGTTCTGGAGGGAGTAGCTGTCAGAGTTTGGCTCGGTAACCCACGCCAAGTTCCGTCAATATAAGCTCTGGCATCGCCGGGTTTCGCTCAAGTTTGGCTCGAAGCTTGCCCATGTAAACCCGCAAGTATTGGGTTTGATCAATAGCCTCAGGACCCCAAATCGTCTGTAAGAGTTTTCGATGGGAGACCAACCGTCCATCAGCACGCAGCAAAGCCAAGAGTAAGTCGAACTCAATTGGGGATAGATGAATCGCTTCGCCTGCCTTCCTTACGATGCGGCGGTCCACATCTACCTCCACATCTCCTAACTGGTAATAGGTGCGCTCGAGCGCGGACTGTCGACGCAATAACACTCTGATGCGCGCCTGAAGTTCTCCAATTCCAAACGGTTTGACCAGGTAGTCATCTGCTCCAACGTCGAGTGCTTCAATTTTTTGCGTCTCGAGCCCTCGGGCGGAAATGACAATGCATGGCGTTGTTGCGCGATCTCTGAGTTGCCGGATCAGGCTAAGTCCATTGCCATCGGGAAGCCCCAGGTCAACGAGAGCGCAGGAGAATTGCGCTCTATCGAGCGCGGCTCTTGCCGTTCTTAGGTTTGAGCTCTCTATAACGGCATATCCAGAAGCCTCGAGTCCCGCACGGATCGCTTGTGAGAGATCCGGATCGTCTTCTACAAGCAAGATTGGAAGACTCATGGTCGGGTGGGTAGCCACACGGAGACACATGCGCCGGTGAGTCCGTCTGGACGTCGACCAAAATCCACCCGACCCCTGTGCAATTGGGTTATTGAACGAACAATCGATATGCCGAGCCCCGTGCCGCCTTGAGGGCCTTGTTCATCTCTCGGAGGACCATCTCCGCCCGAAATGGGTGGCGCTGTTGCACCGAAGCCCTTGCCATTGTCCATAACGAGGCATTGGACACCGCCCTGACTCTGTGCGGCGCGCACCTCAATAAGCGGGTTCTCCGCGTCTGCGTGTCGCATCGCGTTGCCGAGTAGATTTTCAAGTAACTTGCTTAGGAGTTCGGCGTCTCCCCAAATAAGGGGAAGGCCGGGTTCGATGAATACCTGTAGCAGTGCTCCGCACTCCTTGCGCAGGGGATCCATGCGGCTGGCCGTCTCTCCCATAACCTCTTCAAACGCCTGCCACCCCGCCCTCAGGGTGGATTCCCCCAGCGCGGTCAATTTCACCCAGGTCAAAACATGGTCGGTCATTCTTGCAGCTCTGATGGCTTCAGCCTCAATACTCGCGATCATCCTCAGGTGGGCCGGAGACGGGTGCGATTGCAACGAGCCCTTGAGCGTGGTTATACCCATCAGAATGGTAGCGAGAGGTGTGCGCAGGTCATGCGCGATCGAGGCCAACACGACACTGCGCTGTTCCTCTTGGGCTTTTTCTGTCAGGGCGCGCTGTTGTCCGGTAGCAGCATGCTCACGCTGAAGCGCAAGGCTCAATTGTTGGCCCAGCATGCGCAACAGTGCCAGCCTCTCAATTTGCCCATCTTGGTTGGTTCCAATGGGGGTCGGTTTTGCAGAGACCTTCAGCACGCTCGATACCTGAGCTTCGGATTCAATCGGAATACACCAATAATCAAGCAAAAGGCCTTGATCGGTAAAAGGCCCAGCGGGCCGCCCGTGTCGCACGCACCAGCGAAAAACGTCTGGGTCTAGATCTTCTGGAACGGATTCCCCGGGGGCCACTGAGACAACCTGAACACTAGTCTTGAGGATGGATGAAATGCGCGAGCAACCCGCCGAGAGAATTTCTTCCCTCGACTCCATGCCGATGAGGAGTTCAAGCAACTCTCGGGCAAGGGTGGATCTCTGGCGCTCGTTTTCAGCCTTTGTGCGCTCGACCTGCAGACGGAGGGTGAGCGCGCTGACGATAAAAGACACCAGAAACAGGCCTACCAGCGCAATCCAAGACTGTGGAGAGTCGACGAGAAGCGTGTGTTGGGGCGGAATAAAAAAATAGTTCAGCCCCGCGACAGACCCAATCGAAGAGGTCAGGCTCGCATAAACGCCCACCGAATAGCCGGCAAGAGCCGTGCCCATCAGGTAGAAAACGAGCGCTCCCTCTAGAGAAATCCATCCATCGAATTGGGTTGCAAGCGTCGTGATGGCACCGCTCCACAGAAGTCCGAGAAGGGCCTGTTTAAGGGGGCGGGCAAGCGGCTCAGAGGCTGGCGCAAGACTCAGAGCGGAGGGGAATTGGCTGAGGAGACGAGTCAAGAGTGTTTATACAATTTTTATGCGTGCTGGCATTAACTGGGTTCCAACTTTACAAATGACCCCAACATAATGGCCCAAACGCTTCAACGTCGCATCATGCAGATATTAGACAAGGGGGATGAAAGCGACCTTCCCAGTCTCTGGTGTGACCGCCTCATCACATTCTTGGTGCTGACCAATGTCTGCGCTGTAGTGCTCGAGTCTGTTCCCTCCATACTTTTGCAGTATGAGGCGGAATTGGCACTGTTTGAGGCTGTAAGTGTGGCGCTTTTTACTTTTGAGTATCTACTGCGCGTTTGGTCCGACGGAGCGCGTTATAGCCCTGAGGAGGGCGGCGCAGCCAGAGGTCGGAAGGAATACGCGTTTGGCTTCTATGGGCTAGTCGATCTTCTCGCCATTCTGCCTTTCTACCTCCAGATACTTATGCCGGGGGCCGATTTGCGCGTGTTACGGGTGCTTCGCCTCCTGAGAATTCTGAAGCTCTCTCATTACAGTTCAGCCTTAGAGGACCTGGCCGCAGCGGTGCGCTCTGAGGCCCGCTCATTCTGGGCTGCGCTCTATTTGCTGCTTATCGTGACGCTTCTGACGTCGAGCCTGATGTATTTTGCCGAGAATGCGGCGCAACCGGAGAAATTCGGTTCTATCCCAGAGGCTCTTTACTGGTCGCTCATCACACTCACGACAGTGGGGTATGGTGACGTCACGCCGGTCACTGCCATCGGAAAGGTTTTGAGTGTCCTGACCGCCTTCATGGGCGTCTGCACGGTCGCAATGTTGACCGGCATTGTTTCCTCTGCGTTTGCGAACCAGATGGCCCGCCGTAAAGCGATTTATGAGTCCGAGCTGCGCGAAGCACTGGCCGATGGGGAGATTTCCGACGAAGAGGCCCGTCGTTTGGAGGCGATTCGTCTCGAGTTCAACCTGCCCGAGGAACAAATTCGCGCAATCGCCGAGCGGGTGAGAAAGCCCTAGATGTAGGAGAATGGGGCACAGGAGATTTTCTATGCCCTTACTGCATGTTCTTGTGACGGGGATTCTCTTCGTCATTAACCCAGCCGTTCAGGCCTCGAGTGCACACCACCATGGGCACCGCCATGCCCACGGAGAGGTGGAGGTTGAACTCGTCCTAGAGGCCAATGGTCGTCTTTCGGGGCATCTCAAGGGTGCTATGGACGGCTTTCTACCCTTTGAGCATGTTCCCAAAACGGATGCCCAGCGCAAGCTTGTCGCAGAGCTGCGCAGCAATCTGGTGAAGCCGAATTGGCTGGTCTCAGTGAATCCAGAGGGTCGATGTGAACAGGAGTCGGTGCGCGCAGTCTCCCCGCTTTTTGAAGGGAAAGACAGCGGTGGACACGCAAATCTAGAGGTCGAGTTCAGCCTTCGTTGTGCGAACCCGGAGATGATTCGAGCGCTCAATTTCGAGGTGCTGAGCAACAGCAAGCGGCTCAAAAAGGTTGAATTGGAGTTCGTAGGCCCCAAAGGGCAGGCCAAGGCTGTCCTCACGACCCGAAAGCCGCAATTCCTGCTTCCATGACCCATGCGGAGTTGACAGTCTGTCGCCTGCAAGGGGTCCGCTTCGGCTGGCCTCGATTACCGTCTCTTTTGGTTATCAATGATCTAAGTCTCCAGGCGGGGGAGACCTTATTCATTGGGGGCCCGAGTGGATCGGGCAAGTCCACCCTCTTGGGTTTGTTGAGCGGGGTTCTCCAGGCGCAAGCAGGCGAGGTGATGGTGGCTGGGGAGCATTTCACTCAGGCGACTCCTGCTGTGAGGGACCGTGTGCGCGCCGATCACCTGGGTGTCATCTTTCAGCAGTTCAATCTGTTGCCCTACCTGTCGGTGCTGGAGAACGTGCAGCTGCCTTTGATGTTCTCCGCACGTCGTTTGAAGGCCTCTCAAGAACGGTATGGCTCAGGGCTGAAGCAAGCCGAGCATCTGCTTCATGCCTTAGGGCTCGATCGTTCGCTCTGGAAACAACGGGCACATCAGTTGTCTGTTGGGCAGCAGCAGCGCGTGGCCGTTTGCCGGGCCCTTATGGGCGCGCCCTCGCTCATCATCGCGGATGAGCCGACATCTGCCCTCGATGAAGGGAATCGGCACTCGTTTCTTGAACTTTTGATTCGCACGCGAGAGGAGCAAGGCGCAGCGTTAGTGATGGTCAGCCACGATCTGCGCATGGCGACGCGCTTCGAGCGAACGCTCATTTTGGGTCAGCCAGAGGCGACCACATGAGCATTTGGCTTTCACTGGCGTTTGCGAGTGCCTGGTCCAGGCGCACGGCGCTCATGCTGGTGGTCTTCTCGGTTTCGGTTTCCGTCACGCTGCTATTGCTGGTGGCTCAGATTCGTGCTGATGCACGCACCAGCTTCTCCAATGCGGTGAGTGGCATTGACCTTATCGTGGGTCCGCGGGGAAGTCCGACCGAGCTGTTGATGTACAGCGTGTTTCAGCTGGGACGCCCGACCCGAAATCTCTCCGCCACTGCGGAGGCAGAAGTTGCAAATATCAATGGCGTGCGCTGGGTGTTACCGCTCCAGTTGGGGGACAGCTATCGAGGGCATGCGGTCTGGGGGACGCGCGCTGCCTTTTTCGATCGCTTTCGCGTCCGGGGGCAGCCGCTGGAATGGGCTGAGGGGCGAGGGTTTAGGGATCCAACGCAAGCAGGTATTGGGGCCGTTTTTGAGGTGGCACTTGGGTCTGATCTGGCACGAAAGTTTGGTCATCGCCTGGGAGACTCCGTCGTGCTGACCCATGGTGCCGGTGGGCCGCTGGCCCAGCAGCACAGTCAGACGCCATTTACCGTCGTAGGGGTGCTCGCTCCGACAGGGGGCCCGATTGACCGAGCGGCACTCATCTCCGTCGAGGGGTTTGAGGCCATTCACCTGGGCTGGGGTATGGGTCCATTCCAAGGTCTTGGCGGGAGGATGCTGGGCGAGGCCTCTGCCCCGCAGATCACCTCGATTCAGGCGTTAACGCCAGCGGAGTTCACGAGTCTGCTCGTGGGGCTCGAGTCTCGCACACAGGTTTTTTTCGTCCGCAGCGCCATTGAAGCAATCTCCAGAGAGCCGCTCATGGCGATTCTTCCCGGTGTCGCACTCGATGACCTCTGGCGCGTGCTTGCTGTTGGTGAAAATAGCCTCCTATTGGTGGGTGGACTCGTTGCTCTGGCCAGTGTGATGTCTGTTAGCGCCGTTTTATTGGTCTCTCTCTCAGTGCGGCGACGCGAGTTTGCAGTGCTTCGCGCCATTGGTGCCCGCCCACAGGGCCTTCTGCTGATGGTTCTTCTGGAGGCGCTATTGGTTTGCTCGGCTGGGCTGGTTCTGGGGACATTGGTGCAACAGCTACTGGTGATGGCGGCCTCAGACTGGATGCGGGTGGAGTTCGGTATTGTTCTGGAGGCGCTCCGCATACCTGCGGAGGGATGGTGGGCGCTGCTGGCCGTGTTCGTGCTCTCTGTTGCTGCAAGTCTGTTTCCCGCCGTGCGGGCCTATCATTTGAGCCTTCAAGATGGACTCAATCCCCCCAATGCCTAGCCGTCGACTGCTCCTCTCGTATGCTGCCGCATCCATCATCATGCTTGGCTTCAGCTTGCACACGGCTCATGCGCAGCCAGCAAAGGTGATTACCTGGGACGACCTCATGGATGTGAAGTGGGTCAAAGAGATTCAGGCTGAAATGCTTGCGCTTGGCCGTCTGGGGTTCCTCAAAGATGGTTCTCCTCAGGCCGATCGCGCCATGAATAAGCTCAGAGAGAAATGGGACGCCGCGCCGGTGGTTGAGACCTACGCAGGCCAGCGCATCAAGATTGCTGGGTATGTGGTCCCGCTTGAAGCGACCCGAGATGCAGAGCGAGAGTTTCTCCTTGTGCCCTATTTTGGTGCCTGTATTCATACGCCGCCACCGCCTGCGAACCAGATTATTCTGGTCTCGCCCGTGCCGGGAAGTGCCATCTCCAAGGTTCCCGAGAGCATGTCGACGGTATGGGTCGAGGGAACGCTACAAATCACACGCACCACCACCAGCCAGGGGGTGACCGGATATCAGGTGAGGGCGGATCGTGTCAGTGCGTATCAAGAGAAGCCACGATAACTTTTCGTACATCAAATACACTGCGTTATACATTTTTTGAATGAAAGCGACTGAGACCATGAGCAAGCAGTACAAAATCGCCTGTATCCCTGGTGATGGCATTGGCAAGGAAGTAGTCCCCGCAGGTCAAGTATTTTTGGAGGCCGTCGCATCGGCGATGGGCACGTTTTCGTTCCAATTCACAAGTTTTGATTGGGGGGGCGATTACTACCGATCCCACGGGGTCATGATGCCGGCCGATGGCCTCGAGTCCCTTAAAGATCAGGACGCCATTCTTTTTGGTTCTGCAGGCGATCCTCATATTCCTGACCACATCACGCTCTGGGGCTTGAGGCTCAAGATCTGTCAGGGGTTTGATCAGTATGCGAATGTTCGCCCCACGCGCATCCTTCCAGGCATCCAGAGCCCTTTGCGCAGCTGCGAGCCGGGCAGTTTTGACTGGGTCATCGTGCGTGAGAATTCAGAGGGCGAGTACTCGGGTGTTGGGGGCCGAGCGCACCAGGGCCACCCAATCGAGGTCGCTACAGACGTCTCCATGATGACTCGTGTTGGCGTTACGCGCATTCTGCGATACGCCTTCGAGCTCGCACGCTCGCGCCCACGCAAGCTGTTGACGGTCGTTACCAAATCCAATGCTCAGCGACATGCCATGGTCATGTGGGATGAAATTGCCCTGGAGGTGTCGAAGGACTTTCCCGATGTGAAATGGGACAAAGAGCTGGTGGATGCGGCCACGGCTCGGATGGTGAATCGCCCCCAATCTTTGGACACCATTGTTGCGACCAACCTGCATGCCGATATCTTGAGCGACTTGGCGGCTGCTCTTGCAGGCAGCTTGGGCATTGCGCCTACTGGAAACATTGACCCAGAGCGCCGTTACCCATCCATGTTCGAGCCCATTCATGGGTCTGCTTTCGACATCATGGGCAAGGGGTTGGCCAACCCGATTGGCACCTTCTGGTCGGTCGTTATGCTGCTCGAGCACATTGGCGAGCCGGAGGCTGCAAAACGAGCCATGAAGGCCATCGAGTCTGTGACGGCGGCACCTGCCTTGCACACCCGAGATCTTGGCGGCACGGCCACCACAGAACAGGTGACGCAAGCGGCCTGCAAGGCACTCGCAGCCTAGCGATACGCGGGCCTCACTGGGGTTTTTCCTATCGGGGAAACGCCGAAAATCTGGTAGCGTCGCACTCGTACCGTCCAACAACAGGAGTTCTTACATGTTCAAGATTCGCACCCTGGCAAAAGTAGCGCTTGCCGCTACCGTAGCCCTCACCACTGCGACCGCAGCGGTTGCAGCAGACAAGTCCAAATGGCCCAAGAGCATCACCCTCGGAACGGCCTCGGTCGGCGGTACCTATTTCGTTTACGGTGGTGTTGTGGCGACCCTGCTCACTGAGAAGCTCGGCATCCAAGTGTCCACCCAGCAGACCCAAGGCCCAGTGTCTAACCTCATGCTGGTGAATTCCAACAAGGCTGAGCTCGGTATGACCACCATGGGTCCCGCGCTGCACGCTTGGAATGGAACCGGCTGGGCCAAGGACAACGGCCAGATGCGCAACATGCGCGCAGCATTCCCCATGTACGACACGCCTTTCCACTTCGTGACGCTCCAGTCCAAAGGCATCAAGTCGGTTGCTGACCTGAACGGCAAGATTGTGGGTGTGGGCCCCAAGGCTGGTACCTGCGGCACCTACTTCCCCATGATGTTTGATGCGCTCGGTCTGAAAGTAACGGTCCGCTACGGTGGCGCGTCTGACATGGGCAACCAACTGGGTGATGGCCTGATCGACGTCTTCGCATTCTGCGCTGGTGTGCCCATTTCTGCCTTCTCGGCTATTGATGCAACCAAGCCTGCTGTGTTCTTCACGTACACCGCCGACGAGCTCGCCAAGCTGAAAAAGGCCATGCCCGAGCTGTCTGACTCGGTCATTCCAAAGGGCACCTACAAATCCCAAACGGAAGATCACAAGACCGTTGGCTTGTTCAACTTCTTTATTGTTCATAAAGATCTGCCCGATGACCTCGTTTATGAGATCACCAAGGCCGTGATGGAGAACAACCCCCGCATGGTTCAGGGTCACAGTGCCTCTAAGGAGACTATCCCTGCGAATGCGGTTGCGAATGGCTTCCTGACCTTCCACCCTGGTGCCGCGAAGTACTTCAAGGAAAAGGGCATCAAGCTCAATCCTGCTGCACTCTAGTTTTCTGCGTTACAGCACAACCCCCGACGGTCTCTGGCCCCGGGGGTTTTTTGTAGTTCTGAGTCAACCTTGATTGGGTACCCGAATGTCCGCAATTGACCATATTGAAAACCCTGAGCTCACCGCCAAGGCGGCCAAGGCAGCAGAGGATGCAGAGATTGGTGGCGATCAGCGCAGTCTGCGTCCGTGGGAACAGCAGTTTTTCTTTTGGATCTGTGTGGCTTTTACGGTGTTTCACATCTGGTCATTGAATTTCTATCCCATTGACCCTTGGATCTATCGGTCCATCCACGTCTCGTTCGGCAGTGCCATTGGCTTCATGATGTATCGCTACGGCAAGGGCGAGAAGGGTGCGGGCGTCCCTTGGTTTGATTGGGTCTTCGCAATCCTGTCCATTCTGTGTTTTGCATACATCTACAAAGAAATCGACGGCCTGCAGTTTCGAACGGGCGCAGCTCCCTTGCCCATGGATGTGGCCATCGGCTTTGTGGGTACTTTTCTCATTCTTGAGCTTACGCGTCGATGTGCCGGACTTGCGCTGCCCATCATCGCCATTGTGTTTATGTTGTATTGCGTGGTTGGCCCCTGGATGCCAGGCGTACTGCATCACAAGGGCTTCGACTTAGAGATGTTGTTTACCTTTATTTATTCTCCTGAGGGTGTTTTTGGCCCGACGACTGCCGTCTCGTCGACCTACATCATCCTGTTCATTGTGTTTGCCGCATTTCTGCAGGTCTCCAAGGTCGGCGATTACTTCATCAATTTTGCATTCGCGCTTGCTGGTCGTGCGCGGGGTGGGCCGGCGAAGGTGGCAGTGCTCTCAAGCGCACTGATGGGCACCATCAATGGCACGTCTGCAGGTAACGTCGCAGCAACAGGCACATTCACGATCCCTCTCATGAAGAAGGTCGGCTACCCCGCTCGAAGCGCGGGTGCCATTGAGGCTGCTGCCTCCACGGGTGGTCAATTGATGCCCCCCGTCATGGGCGCGGGGGCCTTCATCATGGCCGAGATCACCGGGATCAAGTATTCCGAAATCATGATTGCTGCTGTACTGCCGTCGCTGCTCTACTTCTTGGCGGTCTACTTCATGGTGGACAACGAGTCCAAGCGCCTGAACATGCGCGGCATGACTCAAGATGAGTTGCCCGATGTGCAGCTCATGCTCCGTCGGATTTATATGTTTGCTCCGCTTTTCATTCTGATCGGCGGCCTCGTATTGGGCTATTCGGTGATCCGCGCCGGCACGCTCGGTCTGATCTCTGCCCTCTTGGTGAGCTGGCTTCATGCAGAGACCCGTATGGGGCCTGCGAAGATCGTAGACGCGCTGCATTTGGGCGCTAAAGGCACCATTCAGCTCATGGCTGTTTGCGCTTGCGCAGGCATTATTGTGGGCGTCATCGGCTTGACTGGGGTTGGTCTGCGGTTCTCCTCACTCATTCTCTCCATTGCGGGCGACAGCCAATTCCTGGCGCTGGTCTTTGCGATGGCTATTGCGATTTTATTGGGCATGGGCATGCCCACCACGGCCGCCTATGCCGTGGCCGCCTCGGTGGTGGCCCCTGGCCTTATCAAGCTCGGCATTTCGCCGCTGGTAGCCCATATGTTCGTCTTCTACTACGCGGTGATTTCTGCAATTACCCCGCCCGTTGCGCTGGCCGCCTACGCGGGTGCAGCCATTTCGGGGAGCGACCCGATGAAGACCTCCATCACCTCATTTGTATATGGGATGGCAGCCTTCCTCGTGCCTTTCATGTTCTTTTATAGTCCCGCGCTGCTGCTGCAGGGTGATGACTGGGTCAAGATCGTGCACTACGCGACCACTGCATTGATCGGCGTATACCTCTTGGCGGCCTCATTGCAACGTTGGTTCCTCGGCCCGATTGATGGACCTCTGCGCTGGCTACTGTTTGTCAGTTCGGTCTTGCTCGTCTCCGGGGGCATCGTGACCGATCTCATCGGGCTCGGACTTGCTCTACTGATCGGCCTCTTGCAAGTTGCCCGTCGTAAGAAGGCTGCAGCAGGAGCATCTTGAAGCCGCTCCAGGGCGTGACCGTTGTCACGCTTGAGCACGCCATTGCAGCCCCCTACGCCACGCGGCAGCTGGCGGATCTGGGGGCTCGCGTCATCAAGGTGGAGCGTCCTGGCGTGGGCGACTTCGCGCGAGGCTATGACACGCGTGTCAATGGGCTTTCCTCTCACTTTGTTTGGACCAATCGCAGCAAAGAGAGCCTCACGCTAGACCTCAAACAGGCAGAGGCGCTTGAGATTCTCTGGCGGCTCATATCAGACGAGGCCGACGTGGTGGTTCAGAACCTAGCCCCCGGAGCATTCGAGCGTATGGGCTTTGGGTTTGAAGCGATTGCTGCGCGCAACCCTCGCGCCATCGTGTGCAACATCTCGGGCTATGGTCCTGAGGGCGCCTATCGCGACAAGAAGGCATACGACTTGCTGATTCAAAGTGAGGCGGGGTTTCTCTCAGTGACAGGCACAGCGGACACACCCAGCAAGGCAGGTATCTCGGTTGCCGACATTGCTGCAGGCATGTACGCCTACACCAATATCTTGGCGGCGCTCATTGAACGCGGCCGCACGGGGAGCGGCCAGCAGATCCATGTCTCCATGCTGGAGGCGCTGGCTGAGTGGATGGGATTTCCGATGTACTACAGCTTCGAGGGTGCCGAGCCGCCCATCCGGGCTGGTGCCAGTCACGCCACCATCTACCCTTACGGCCCCTTTCGCGTCGGTGATGGCGGGGTGGTGATGCTGGGGTTACAGAACGAGCGAGAGTGGGAAACCTTCTGCACCCAGGTCCTGCGTCAGCCTGATTTGGCCTCAGATAGGCGCTTTGATCGCAACCCCAAGCGGCACGAACGCAGGGAAGCGGTCACCCAGATCATTGAGCAAGTCTTCTCTTCGCTTCGCTCGGATGAGGTTGTGGCACGACTCGAGGAGGCGCAGATTGCGAATGCGCGGGTCAACAATATGGCTGATCTCTGGGCGCATCCGCAGCTTCAAGCGCGCAATCGTTGGACCCAGGTCTCAACGGAGCGTGGGCCCATTCCTGCGCTTATTCCACCTGGGCTCAACGCAGACGATCAGCCCATCATGAACCCGATTCCCACGCTTGGTCAGCACACGGATGCCATCCTTGAACAGCTCGGATACACCCAGTCGGCTCGCGCAGCGATGCGCGAGCGTGGGGTGATATAGGCCAGCTTCAGTCCATCGGGTGTTGAACAAAGCCGTCGCGGGTTTGGGGAAGCTTCGCTTCGAGGAGTGCGCTTGCAACCTGGGTGCGCAGGATCTGGGCTGTGCCCCCCGCAATGCTAAACATGCGGGCATCGCGGACGTGTCGCTCCATGGCCAGCTCTCTGGAGTAGCCTGAAGACCCATAGAGTTGCAACGCCTCGTTCGTGACGCGAATGGCCGTTTCCGCAGCATGAATCTTGGCCTGCGCGGCTTGCTTCATGTCTGGAAATTGGCCTACAGGCACGTTGGCCGCGCGATGCAGCAGAAGTCTGGCCGCATCGAGCTGTATGGACATATCGGCCAGCATCCATTGCAGGCCTTGAAACTCGGCAATCGGACGCCCAAACTGGCGCCGGGTCTTGGTGTAGGCCAAGGCCTCTTCGAATGCGCCTTGTGCAATACCCAGTGCGACGGTGCCCGCCCCCGTGCGCTGGGCGTTGTAGGCACTCATCAGTTTGGCAAATCCTTTGCGCAGGTCTTGGCCTTGCAGCAGCATCATGGATTTGGGTACTTCAAGGTCTCGAAAATAGACATGGGTCTCCGGTATGCCCCGAACCCCCATCGCGGGCGTACGCTCGGCGATCTCAAGTCCGTTGACGTGGCCATCGCGCACGACAATAAAGCCGCCAATGCCCTGTTCGACACCATGCTCAAATACGCGTGCAAAGATGAGATGGAGTCGTGACACGCCGCCGCCGGTGATCCAATACTTGTGGCCATTGATGACATAGGTGTCGCCCTTAAGCTCTGCGCGCGTGGTCATCTCGCTGGCGGCGCTGCCTGCGTTGGGTTCCGATATACAGATTGCAGGCTTGTCACCCGAGAGCACACAGCCGGCTGCGAGTTGCTTCTGCTCCTCTGTGCCGTAGGCCATGATGGCGCCTATGGCTCCCATATTGGCCTCTACGGTAATGCGGCCCATCGTTGCACAGGCCTTGGCCATTTCTTCAATCACCAACACAGTTTCAAGGTAGCCGAGGCCCTGACCACCATAGGCCTTGGGAATGGTCATGCCCATAAATCCATGGGCGTTGAGCTGGCGAATGTTGTCCCAGGGGTAGGCCTCGGTGCGATCCGTCTCAGCTGCTGTGGGAGCAAACTGGCTCTGGGCCAGTGCCCGCGCTCTGGCTTGAATGTCGATCTGGGCCGATGTAAGGGTGGTCATATCAGTGTTCTCCTAGCCAATCGTTGAGGACCTCTTGCTGATGCTGTCCTCGAACGGGAGGCGCATGACGGTATTGAATGGGTGTCTCCGAGAGTTTGAGCGGATTGCCCATGGTCTTGACTGAGCCTGATTGCGCGAGTGGGTGGGGGAGTTCCACAATGCCTCCACGATGTTGGACTTGTGGATCGGCAAAGACCTGATCGATCGCATTCACGGGGCCACAGGGCACGCCCAGACCTTCCAAGGCGGCAATCCA
>JBJOHF010000013.1:0-36390 GCA_046047855.1 Pseudomonadota bacterium
AAGCTCATCGTCTTGGGTCAATACCAGCTGCAGATCCGCCTCATCGGCCAAGACGTTCTGGGCGAATTGTGTGTGCAGGCTCGCCAGTCGGGTTGCACGCGCTGCGAAGGCATCCCGCGCCTCGCCCACGAGGCGCGCTCCGTTGCGCACGAAATCGAGGTGTAGCCGCTCGAGGAGACGCATGGATTCCGGATCAAGCCCAAACGCCTCCCGCTGGAAGTAGAGAAACGCGATGCGTGCGAACAGCGCGGCATTGAGTGCGATCTGACCATGATGGGCGGCGAGTCGTGGTGCAATCTCCCGCTCGATGGATTGCAGCGCGGGGCTCGTGTGCGAGGAGGTGAGATTTCCGAAGACCCGCTCGACTCGATTCAGAAGTGAACCGGCCTGCTCCAGCGCGATGATGGTGTTTTCAAATGAGGCTGGCGCGGCCTGATGCGCGATCTTCTCGATCTCGGCCTGGTGTCGCGCCATACCCTCCTCGAACGCCGGTAGAAAGTGATGGGGCTCAATGTCTCCGAAAGGAGGCATCTCAAAGGGGGTCGTCCAGCTTGATAAGAGAGGGTTCATGCACGGGCTCCAGAGAGTTTCATCAATATCCATATGCCAATAATCACCACTGCAGTCCCCAGGAGCTGCAGGCCTGAGATCGGCTCTCCCAGAACCAACCAGCCCAGGAAGAGGGTTGCCACAGGGCCGACAGCACCCGCTTGAGCCGCAGCGGTCGACCCAACCCGATCGATTGCCATCATGACGGCAACCATGGGAGCGACCGTACAGAGTGTGGCATTGATCAGCGAGAGTCCATAGACCTGCCAGGTCTGCGAGACGAGGGAGACTGGATCTACGAGGAGAACCTGAAGGAGGCAGCAGATTGCAGACGCAGTGCTCGCATATGCGACAAGTCGAATGCTTCCCATGCGCTGGACCATCTCCCCAGCCATTACAAGATAGAGCGCGTAGCTAAACGCGCTTCCAAGGGTAAAAAGCGCTCCTATGAAGAGTCCGTCTCCGCTGAGGCTGACGTCGTGCCAGAAGACCATGACAACGCCCGCATAAGCGACAAGCATCGCTGCGAATTGCGGACGGGAGATGCGCTTACCCAGAAAGAGGGCAGAGAGAATGAGAACGATGGCTGGATTGAGATACAGGATCACGCGCCCCAGCCCCACACTAATCGTCTGCAGCCCGAGAAAGTCAAAATAACTGGCGGCGTAGTAGCCCACCGCGCCTAAAAAGGCGACTTGCGCCCAATCTCGGGCGTTCATCGAGGGTGCGGGCGTACGCTCAAACCAACGCAAGACCAACATAAAAAAAGGAAATGCGAGCAGCATGCGCAAAGCAAGCAAAACCTCAGGGCTGGCCGCGTAGAGGTAAGAGAGCTTGATGACGATCGCTTTGTGCGAGAACAACACTGCCCCAAGCGCGCCCAGAATGACGCCTTGTTGGTGCGGCGAGAGAGATCTGAAAAAGGAGATCAAGTGGAAACGATAGGAGTGGAAGTCAGATCCTACTCGCTCAGCGGACTCACTTCTCGATAGACTTCCTACTATCTAAAAAACAGATCAGGAGACGCAGATGAGCCGCAGCCCCGAGAATTGGAAGTTCGAAACCAAGGCCGTTCACGCAGGTTACGACCCCGATCCAGTGACCAAATCGGTGGCCACACCCATTTATCAGACCGTGGCCTATGCATTCGACAATACCCAGCATGGTGCAGATCTCTTTGACCTGAAGGTCATGGGAAACATATACACCCGCATCATGAACCCCACGCAGGACATGCTGGAAAAGCGCGTTGCCGCACTGGAGGGGGGTATTGCGAGCCTTGCTCTCGCCTCGGGGCAGGCGGCGATCACCTATGCCATTCAGACCATCGCAGAGGCCGGGGACAACATTGTGTCTGCCTCAACCTTGTACGGCGGAACCTACAACCTATTTGCTCACACCCTTCCTCAGTACGGCATTCAGGTTCGTTTCGCAGACTATCGTCACCCTGAGCAGTTCGAGACGCTCATCGACGCAAAGACAAAGGCCGTCTATTGCGAGACCATCGGCAATCCGCTCGGGAATGTGACGGACATTGGACGTCTCGCAGAAATTGCGCACCGGCATGGGGTGCCACTGATTGTCGATAACACCGTGCCCAGTCCCTATCTCTGCCGACCGATTGAGCACGGTGCAGACATTGTTGTGCATTCCCTCACCAAGTACATGGGCGGGCATGGGACAACCGTAGCGGGCATCATCGTAGATAGCGGGAAGTTTCCTTGGGCGGATCACCCACAGCGCTTTAAAAGGCTCAATGAGCCCGATGTAAGTTACCACGGTGTGGTCTACACCCAGGCGCTGGGTCCGGCCGCCTTTATTGGACGTGCCCGTGTGGTTCCGCTTCGGAATATGGGCGCCGCCATCAGTCCGTTCAATGCCTTTCAGGTGATGCAGGGCATCGAGACCCTTGCACTGCGGATGGACCGCATCTGTGAGAACAGCCTCGCAGTTGCTCAGTTCCTACAGAGCCACCCGAAGGTGAACTGGGTGAACTACGCTGGCATGCCGAGCCATCGCGACTACGCCTTGGTTCAGAAATACATGGGCGGTCGAGCCTCCGGCATTCTGAACTTCGGACTCAAGGGCGGCCGAGAGGCCGGAGCCCGCTTTCAAGATGCACTGAGTTTGTTCACGCGATTGGTGAACATTGGTGATTGCAAGTCACTGGCTTGCCATCCAGCAACCACGACGCACCGCCAGCTCTCTGCTACAGAATTGGCCTCAGCCGGCGTCAGCGAGGACATGGTGAGGCTGTCTTTGGGCATTGAGCATGCAGACGACCTGATTGCAGACTTGGAGCAGGCGCTCGCCTCAGCTTAGTTCTGACCTGGGGGCTGCATCGGCACGCCGAGCAGCTCCAAGGTGTTTGCCAGTGCGCGTCCTTGGCTTGCTTCGAATTGAGCCATCTGTTGGAGACTCATGCCACTCCACAACGCCGCTCTCGCTGCCAACAAGGTGGCAGGGGAGTGCGGGTCATGTCGTTGAAGGCTCTCGACCGCCATGTTCAGCAAGAGGAGTGCTTCCTCCCGGTTGTTGGGTTTTGTGGTGGGGACGAGAGCGAGTTGAGAGATTGGAGCGGAAGAACCACCATCGTTCGCTTGGACAGGTTTTTTTGAGGCTGCTGCTGGCTCTTGGCTGAGAGATTGGGCCGTTTCGGCAATCACATCGAGGAGCTGCTTGAGTGCACCAAAGCCCGGGGCCTCAGTTCCGAGGTGCGCATCTAGCCAATGCTCGATCTGGTTGAGACGCTCTCTCGATCGCACTGCGAGGGTCTTCAGTGATTGGAGTGCTGGACGATCATCTGGTTGAACAAGCTTCCGAATGGAGGCTTTGCTCTTGTCCGAGGCGGCATCCTCGGCGGGCCAACGAAGCCAATCGTCTAGCCGAATGGGCTGCTGTCTTAGCAAGTTTGGCTCAAGTAGCGTTAGATTTCGGCGAAGGCAGACGGGCAGGGACCGATTAATCCAGAGGAAGGGGGCGACCCGTGCCTCGACCTCGTCATCTTCGATTGCGGGCCAAAGACTGGGCCACTGGCTCTCGACCAAGGCAAGCAAGGCCTGCAGCCCTTGGTCAAGTCCCCTCAGCTGCTCTGCCTCGGTGAGCGCCTCACATAGCCATGCGGCTACATGTAGGTCTCTGGATTGCTCACGCAAAAATGCCTGACATGCCTCTGCGGTTTTGCCCCAGTCGGCTCGCACGAGGGGGCGTTGCCATTCACCCAACGGTAGGTCATCGCTCTCATTGACGCGCATTTTCTCGAGCAGCCGGAAAGCCTCGCTATAGCGCATCCACGGTCCACTGGGCATAGCATCGCTCAGCGGCACTCGCAGTGCGTCGATCCATTCAGGCGGGGCCAATTCCTCTTTAGTCATGGGTTGAGGGCTTGCGTGAGTGTTTCAGGGAGCTTGGCGGGAAATCCGCTTGGCCAACGAAGTGGCGTGGTTTTTCCCGGTTCGCTGAGCGCGAGGGTGATGTACACCACTGCCTCATCTGTCGCTGTAGAGCCCTGTTGACCAGCGGGGGCTAGCGGGATTCGAATCTCAAGCGCTTGACCGCCACCGGATTCAGCACTCACCTCAGTGGACCTCAGAAGGTTCACTAGATCCAGTGCAGCCCAGGGGCCATCGATGCGAATGTTGGCAGTGCGACCTTGCACCGTGAGCCAAGGAAGGGCAGGGCTTGCGACCGGTACCAGAGGAGACTGGTCAGCAAAGCGAAGACTGATGCGCACGGGGTCGCCTAGCTTCCAGCGAAGCGGCTTGAGGGTGAGGCCCGTCTGCTTGGTGTTGTTTCGTCCGGCGCCGAAGAACCACTCAATGATTTTGTTCCCGTGTCGTTCCCGGTCTGTGTGATCACGCAGGGTGACCTGGAGGTCGAGTCCTGCGGGGGCTGCTGGATCAACGGGGAATAGTGGGAGCATAAGGGACCGAATATCTGACCACTGGGAGCCGAAAGTCTGGAGTGATCGATAAGTCTCCGGGCTTATCCCGAGCTGAGATGCGTTGAGTACGGGCATCCTTGGAAGCAGTTGAATCAGTCGACTCACCTCTGAGATATCCGCAGGCCTCTGGCTTGACGCGTATGGCGCAAAAGGACGCTTGCCCGCAACATACGCGTTGTATCCCGGTGCGAATCGATTCCAGATCTGCTTGAGCCCTTCAAGGTCGCGCATTGCACACCGGAGGCTGAGGTCTTGATGGAGGTCTCGAAGTCTGCGATCAAAGAGGTTGGTTGGGCGTTTAGGCGGGCGCACCGATTGCAAACGCGTGCTACATCCTGTTGCATCCTCTGGTTTGGCCATCAGAAGCGCAAACTGCTCTAGCGCTGCAAGACTCGACCGAGGGTCCTTGGCCTTGTATTTGTCGAGCTCGCGCAGCGTGGCAGCCCAGTCTGTTTGCGCCCGAAGGCTGCTCTGACTCAAGGTGCGTTGATATGCCTTCGCCAGCAACACCAGCTCCTCGAGTTGGGCCAGTTGTTGAGCGAAGTAGTCCTGGACCCCAGACTCATCAAGTCCCAGAAGGCTTTGGTCACTTGTGCTCATGCCCGGCTCTGCCTCCTTAATGGCCAGGTCGAAGAGTCCAAGTGAGACCGCGCGTTCACCCAGTTTTTCGAGACGGGCCTGGGCGTCAGACTGCATGACGCGATCAAGCTGGCGGGCAGACTCCGAATGACCCATTTCGCGAAGGTCTATGAGCAGCTTTGTCAGTAGGTCGATGCCTGTGTTGTAGCCCCCGACTGTGGCTTGATCTTGGATGTAACGGTGGTCACCTGCGTTTTGGTAGGAGTGCTCCAGGGCATCGTCGATCTTGTGTCCCACTTGAAAATTGATTTCTTTGAGGACAAGCTCTCGCACCCGACTCGGAAGCTTGGCTAAGTCTTCTGCAAGATATTGACGGCGAAGCGACGCCATGGAAACGGCGCGCTCCAGGGATGCTATGTCCCAGACCACGATTGTGCCCGGCGGGGGAGTCCTCATAGGCAATTCATTGGCTTCAGTCATGAAGCTCTGCGCCATGAGGTTCTCGAGAGCCTTGATCTCTGCAACGCGCTCTGGGCTGAGGTGAACCTCCTCCACCTTGCTCGAGAAAATGAGGCCAGGTTCTCCCGAGGTGGCCTTGAGCTCGCTGATTCTGACGATGAGCTGACCAATGGCCGCCCTCTGCTCGTCCCTTAAGCGATCGGAGAGTTCTGGCCCCAGCAGCTTGTTCTGTCGAATAAGGTCGACCTGTGGCGCAAGAGCGGCATCAAGACTGGGTTGGGGCCCCGACATCCAGCTCGACCCGCCTTCGGCAAGCAGTGCGCGCTGCGCGTTTAGCTGGGCAATGAATGATCGAAATCCCGCCAAGATCTCGGAGCTATCCATTCGCTCGTCGACCAAAGTCTCTAGGCGGGTCTGCGCAGCCCGAATCTCGCGCTCTGATAGAAGCACTGGGTTCTGACTCACCAGCTGTGTGATGAGCTGCTGATGCACATGTTGAGTCGCACATTTTGCTGCTGCGGCAAGGGTGGTTTGCTGTAGATCAAAAGAGCCATTAACGAGGCTCGCCTGAAAGAGGCGCGTGCTTGCCTGGAGATTGGAGTCGAAGCCACGCCCAAAGGCAAACTCTGCGACCCGCCTGAAATCATCCTCTGAGGCGCGTGCCTTGGTTTTGAGTCGGGCGTACGCACCAACAACCCTGTCGAGCGTTTGAAGCTGGCCAAGGATCTGCTTCAGGTGGAGGAAGGCGGGTTGACGATCGATGGCAGGGGTATTGGTTGAAGACGAGGGCTGCATGGCAGGTAACGGCTTGCACTCACCCGACACGAATAGCAGTTCACCAGAGACCGGATCGGTCTGCACACCAGTGATTAGGGCAGTGTTGCGATAGATGGCGCGGCGTATCGTGTCCGCTGCAACTTCGGAGAATTCACGTTGAATCCGCTGTTGGGTACGATCCAGCAAGCTGTCAAAGATTGGCCACGACCCTGGCACAAACGAGAGGATGGTGCCGCCTCCGAGCGCCGTGGCTCGCCCGGAGCTTAACTCCTCTAGACCATTGATGAGCGAAAGTGCGGTTCGCTCTCGCCAGGCAAAGTCCAGTGTTGCTGTCTGCGCAGCCGACTGACGCAGCAGTGCATCGCGATTCAGTCCCTCTACTCCGGACGCCAGGACCGGCAGCAGACGATTCATCTGAAATAGGGTTATGCCCACACCAATCGTCCAGATGCCCAGCACGGTCCAGACAACTGCGCGAGCCACACGGCTCTGGATGGGTCTGGCGAGGCGCAGTGCGCTGGCGCTTCTGGTCAGCCCGAATTCGCCGAAAACCTTGCTCTCGAGGAGGTCCCGGCTAAAGAGTGGCGTCTGGCCGGAGCCGATCCAATACAGCCCCCTGAGGAAGAAGGGCTCATGAACCCCTCCAGCTTGCATCAGCCGGTCACAAAAGACACGTGTGGCCTCTCGCGCCTCGGCTAATCTCTGAGGCAGCAGGGCAAGGGCTGCGGGAGAGGCGTCGGGATATGCAGCGCAGAGCTCGGTTGCGAGGGCATAGAGATTCTGTTGGGCTTGTTCTGTGGCCTGTTCAACCCAGCCTGGATCAAACTGCTGAGAGAGGTCATGTGGAGAGGACCAGCCCAGGATGCTGTCTTTCAGAGGCTTTGGTAGCTGGTGCAACACGTCACCGCCCGGCAGTTCGTCGATTCCGGTAATGACGACATAAACCGCTAGCCTCAGGGCGTACCGATTCTGAGCCAGCCAGATTCGTTCGCCAAGTCGGGTGGCGAGCGTCTCAATTCGCGAGAGGTGATCATTGTCCTGATAGAGAAGTTCTTTGAGGGGTATCCCAATCACAATGGAGTCAAGCGGCCTTCGGGCGCGGTGTCGGCCGAGCTCCTCCAAGAAGGCGTCCCAACGCGCATCCTCCTGGCGAATTGACTGATCTCCGAGGGCACTGCGATCAAATGAGACCAGCACACCGGTCTGAAAGATGGCCCACTGCATGCCCTCGTGGCTCTGTCCAACGGGAGACTCCTTCGCCTTGGTTTGATAGGCCAAGGCGCTGGTCGATGACCCAAGGGGGTCTGGACCTGACTCACTCAAGACAACTGTCCAAGGAACTTGGTATGGGTCTCTTTCCGATCCGATCAGCAGCTTGACGCGACTCACGAGCAGCTGCGTCTGACGTCGAATCTCCCGAGCAGAGAGCATGGATCGGGCGCGATCGGGCTGCCCCGCCCGTCGGATGCCGAATCGAAGGGCAACTCCGAGCACTGCAATCACAAAGAGCAGTGTTGGAACCAAGAAGTAAAGGCTACCGGTCACGCACTGTGCTCCTTAACTCCTCGACACCCTGCACCTGTCCGGATTGGTGACCCTCAACTCCCTTGACTGCCGATCGGAGCGGCGCAGACAACAGAATCCAGCCGATCTGGGAAATCAGTAAAAGTGCAATGGCCCAGCCAATCATCCAGGCGCCAGCGCGCGAGAGCCTCCAGTTGCGGACGGGAACCATGTTCTGGAGCGTGTGAAGGTAGGCTTGCTCCGACGCGACCCGCTGCGTTTGGGCAGCGGCTCTTTGAAGCGCGTGAAGTGGTTCGGGGTCACGATGATGCACAAGTCGAAAGAGTGCCTGCTTGAGCTCTTGAACCGTCCTTGTTGCATCGACATCTACGCGCAAACGGGTGAGCGGTCGAAGCCTTCCTTCAAACCCGAGGTTCAGCGCGAACAAGTATTGGGGTGCGAGCAGTGAGGCCGATTCCGAAGGACCTGCGAGCAAGCGTTCAATTCGGTCGACGATCTCCTGCCCCGCCCGCGATGTTCTAAACAGCGCCATCTCCAGGAGATGGTCTAGAAAGGCGGACTGACCAGCCCAAGCGGAGTGAATCAAGAGCTCGTCAGCAAGCGCAACCTTGAGGTACTTTGCCTCTTGAGCCAGTGCGCGCTCGGGCTCTGTGCCGCGCGCTGATACCTCCAGACCCTGCGCCGTGAGTAAGTCTGAGAGTTGAGTGTGGGCTTGTACAGCAGCTGCTGCGGCATTTGTCGCTGCCCGTTGAAGTTGATCCGGTGTCTCCGGCTCTGGTGTGTTGGGGTGGGATTCGATCACCCGCATGATCGCCAGTGCGAATGCGCCGAGCTGCTCGAGAAGGAGGCTCCTCGGGCTCTCTCGAACAGGATTCAATTTGACGGAGTGGCGAATGATCCGGGCCATGATTTAGGCTGCGCTCCGCAGGAGTCCTGCAACGTAAAGCACGACATGGCTGGGACGCGCCGAGAGGCCCAGTCGAGCTGATGGCTCAATAACGAGTGCCGATTCTGGCTCGAGCAGAGATTCGGAGGACGCGATCTCAAAGAATGCAACATTGGGAAGCGGTTTGAGTCCAAGTTCTTCTGCAGCTGCGATGCGATGCCGGCGTAGGCCCAACACGCGCCTTGCACGTAGGTCCGGCATCAGGTCTTCCTGCCCGATAAGTGCAGTTTCGATCCAGTCTGCTGCTTGCTCTAGTTGAGATCCTTGAACGCCCACCACCAATCTGTGCTCAAGCCACTCGGGGCGCAGCTTGAGGCGAAAACCCTCAGCTGTGGTCTCAAATCGAACCTCACGGTAGTCTTGACTGATTTCACTGACTGCATCTTCGAGGCGAGTGATTAGCGCACTGAAGCTGGGGCCTGGGTTGGCGTGTTCCAGAATAGGTGGAGGCTCAGGCAGCTGTGCGGGACGAAGCTCGCTTAAGGGGGCAATGAGGCTGCAGAGGGTCCGAAAGGCATACAGCGGATCGGAATCAGGGGAGTGCACCAACTGCTCCAGTACTGGCAGACCCTGCACGAGGCAGTGCAGGCGCTGCAACTGAACCTGGCGATCTGCTGTGCGATGAGGATCGGTAGGCGCACTTGCAAGTCTTGCTAGAAAGTGCGCTCGGCTCCTGATTAAAGCTGCAAGACTCTCTATGCGCTTGAGCAGCGCTGGCGCTGCATTCAGCTGCAGTAGGGCGGGTACAAATGACCCGAGCCGAATGAGGCCACCTTCAGCCTCCAGGCTCGCAAGCTGGAATGAGACGAGGGTGGAGGGGGGACGATCGCCCGCGAAGAGCTGCAAGCTATAAGCCAGGCGGGGCACATCGACTGGTTCCGCATTCGATACTTCATCTTCAATGGGTGCAGAAACGAGTGGCTCAAAGCGGCCTAAGCGCTCCCCATCTGCGAAACCCCTGCGTGACGCAAGAGCCAAGAAAACGGGAAGTACGCCCTGCTCGAGATGCGCCGAGAAGGGTTTTAGGTCGAGTCGCAGTGGACGGGAAAGGCCATTTGGCCATGACACGACTGTCCCATCGGGCAGGATGGCTTCGAGCTGCTCGACTTCAAACTGCTGGGATGCAAGCGCGGCCTCAGATATTGAGAGTGATGCAACTCCCCATGCTCTCGGCTGTGACTGCTGCAGTTGAGTGGATAAAAGGTTATCGATCCTTGCCGCTTCCTGCTGGAAATGCTGGGGACTGAGCAGCATGCCCTCATGCCATTGAACGTGTGCGTTTTGGAGATCGGATTTCATATCGATTGTCCTGTTATTAGGGGCGCGGGGAGGGATCAGTTCGCAAGGAGAGGTCTGTCTCGCCGATCTCGATCACCACCTGGCGAACCTTCGGGTTCAGTCGGAGCCGTCCTGGCGTTTCTGCCTTCATATGAGCAAACACGAGGACTCGCATTGCGCGCTCCTTGGGAAGATCTGATTCAGTCATTTGCAGACCATTACCCGGTGTGAGCTCGAATCGTCTGATAACGACCATGCCTTGAAGGCCGGGCAGCAATGCCTCTCGTTGCGCATGCCACTGCGCACCCGTTAGTGCTTCTAGTTTGTCCGCCGTGATCTGGTCTAGTGCCAACACCAGGTCTATCGCAATCGGCGAGTTTTGATTGGCGTTCACCTGCGGTTGCAGTTGTAAGGACCGCCATTGAATCTTGTCTCCGCTGGGGACAACCCAGTCTGCCGCATCCTTGATGAATGCAGGTGTGGAGCAGCCTTGTAGACCCAATGAGACCAATATCAAGACAATGAGATATCTCATGAGCCACCTCCGGGAGAGGGCATCACGGGCTTGTGTGGCTTCGGTGTCGCTGCCGCCTGGGTGGCATCAAGGTGCCCCGCCTTCCATCCCAGTGTGAAGCCGATTGCACCGGTGAGCAGTAGGATGAGAACGATGCAGATTACGACAATGACCGCAAGCCGGCCTTGGAGGGAAACCTGAAATTCGATCTTCATGGCACCTCCACGGTCTGTTGGCCAGGCATGGAGATCTCAATGCTTCCGCCCCAAATGCAAAGCAGTTTTGAACTGTCTTGCAGTGCCGGCATACCCCCAATCAGTACAGTTGCACTGCCTGGCACCCATGGCGCAGGGGTCACAGGCGCACAAGGCATAGGCGTGAGCGCTCCCATCGCTGCAGCCGTTGCGGCTGCGACGGTGGGGTTCGCAAGCGACTGACACATCCCGAATGGCGCAACATTCACAAACGCGATGTTGTCCATTACGTTTGCATCTGGTGCCCCAGTTTGAACCCGATTCAGGGGAAGCACATTGAGGGTGCCGGGTGCCATACCGAATGAGCACTTGAGCATCGCCCCGCTGCAAACAAGTTTGCCCATGCTAAGCGTTCCCCGTGAAAAGGCGTTGGAGTAAACCGGGCTTCTCTGCTGCTGTCTGATCAGCCTGCTGCAGTGGTGAACCCTCCGAGTCGAATGTCTCAGCGGGGCCATTGGGTCGGCCGTTCTCAAAGGATTGGCGCTCCATGATCGCTCCATTCGTCCAGTAGCGTTCAATCGACCCATGCATGAGACCATGCAGGTAGTATGCGCGTTGGATCAAAGCTCCGGAAAGGCTGTAATCAAGCACCTCTCCATGTAACAGGCCCGCTTCGTATGTGCACGACCTCACCAGTTGGCCCAAGCTGAAATAGGTCGCCTCACCCTGGAGCAGCCCCTGTGCGTAGTGCAGGCGAGCCGTGAGCTGACCGGCTTGGTCAAAACATTCCGTGAGTCCATTGAGCTCATCGTTTTGAAGCGTTTGACGCAGCACAACCACGCCACGTTCAGCAAATTCTCGAATCTGGTCGATGGCCTCAGAAGTTGTCATGACGCACTCAGTTGATCTTGACCATGCCACCCTTGAGGGTGAGCATGGATCCGCCATCGATGGTGCCGCCGGAACTCGCCTTGCCGTTTAGGGAGAGTCCCTCGAGCGATAGTGTGGCCGCAGACTTGACCGTCGCTGCAGCCTTGCTGTCGAGTGTGAGGGCGCCGGTTGAGTTGATCTTCAGTGTGCCCTTTACAGTGATGCTCAGGTCGCCATCAACCGTAAGGTTGTAATTGCCCTTCACCGCTGTTGTGAGATTGCCGTCGACGTTCTGGGAGAGGTTTCCCACAATGGCAAGCAGGTCATTTCCCCCAATCTTCGTGGATCGGTCTGCTGCAATGGTGCGGGACTCACTCCCTTTGTTGAGTGCTACGGTCAAATCACCTTCTTCGATGGTGTGGGTTTCATCGCCCGTATAGATCGTGGTGGTCGCGCTGTCCTCAATATCGATCTGGAGATCCTTCTGAGCATGAAGGTAGAGGAGTTCCTCTTCTTCCTTGTCTTCCAGTCGAATCTCGTTTCCCTCTGTACGGTCACCCTTAACAATCGCCGCTTCTGCAGCATTGAATAGGAAGGCTGCGGCCGCTTCAGGCGAATCGTCAATGGCCAGTTGGCCAGCAGCCATGAGGGTTTCCGCAAGGGAAGGGGGAACCTTTGTGGGTTTGGATCGAATGACGGTCTGTGTTTTCGAGTCAGGCAGAGAGACTGGAGGTGCGTTCTCTCCGTTATAGACACAGCCCGTAACGAGTGGTCGATCTGGGTCTCCATCAATGAATGTCACCACGACCTCTTGACCTACCCGCGGGATAAACAGCGTTCCCCAGCCGTTGCCAGCCCATGTCTGGGAGACGCGCACCCAGCATGAGCTATTCTCTGCTCGCTCTTGGTCCTCGTCCCAGAAGAAGCGAATCTTGATTCGTCCGTAGCGATCGGTGTAAATCTCCTCGCCGTCCGGCCCGACCACAATTGCTGTCTGACTCCCCAGGACCCTTGGCATCGGTATCTGAGGCGCTGGGCGGTAGCGTTGCGTAGCCAAAATGGCATTGAATTGGTTTCGATAGCCCGCGTTGTCGGCAAAATGCAGAACCTGGGTAACGTTGTACTTTGCATTGAGAGTGGGCGTTGGATGAGCCGTGACCTCGATCTGAACACCTGGCATGAGGTTTGGACTTAGGCACTCTCCCCGAAAAGATTGTGATTCGCAGTCCGCCGCCTGAGCGAGACGCTCGAGCCAGAGTTTGCTGTTCTGGCTATTCAATTGCCTACTCGGATACAGATAAGCCCTACCCGACCCTAATTGTGCTTGTGTCTCGGCTGCATTGAGTTGGTTAGGAGCTTCCATCTGATAGTCCCGTGCGGCATAGCCCTGCGTGACCAGACGCGCTCTAGACTCAAACCGGAGCAAGCTATCGGGGAAGCTCGCGGCATCGGAGAGGCTGCGAAAAATCAATGGGTCTGCGCCGGCCGACGGCTTAAACGAGGAGGGTGCATCTGTGAGCACCATCACGTGATCGCTGCTCGAATGCTCAAAATGATAAGCAATGCCCTCTTGCTGCAGCAGTCTTTGGGCGAACTCGAGTGCAGTCTCGTCGTATTGAACGCAGTATTCTCTGGCGGGGGAGGCGAACTCCGCCTCGTTTCTTACAGTCAGCCCAACTCTTTGCGCATAGGCGGTGACGATCTCGATGGCTGTATGCCCCTGGAAGATGCGACGGCCCCTATCCAGGCTCAGCAGCCATAGCTTTGGAGCGAGTTCCATTTCATAGTGGGCCTCCTGCGCATCAAATCCCACAAGGGAGAAGCCTTTCACGATGCCGTGAAAGTCCCGTGCAGGACCACGGCTCTGCTCAATAGTCATGTGGACGGAGGTGCCCAGGAGAGCGGCCCCATCGAGAGATGCATCAGCGCTCCCTACAGAGAGAGAGATATCGAACGGCTTGGAGAGGCATTCCTCCGCGCGAAGGGACTCTGCCCACACCCTCGAACCCGCAAGGAGCGTGTGAATGACCACGCGAGATCCATCCTTGAGATAGCCGTCTCTCAAGATTGTGGCTCCCGGCGAACGTTTAGCGCTATGGGTTGGAGCCCCTCAACCCATGACAAATGGGCCTCAGTGATCCGATCACCATTGGCTGCACAATCGAGCAAATGACTGGCAAGTGGTGCAAGAACGCTCTGGCGAATGAGCTCGCTCAGGGCGCGAACGCCCGTGCTGCCTTGGCAACGATTCGCCATCTGATGAGGGAGTGCAGTATCCCAGGTGAGCGGCACACGATGGATGGCCTGAACTCTTTGAGCTGCCAACTCCAACTGAGCCACAGCGATTTGCGCTCGATGCGCCGCGCCGAGCGGCCTAAATGGAACGAGCGTCATACGACCCATAAGCGCAGGACGAAGCGTTTGGCTGAGCACTGGCATCAGGCGCGCACAAAGCGTCTCCTGGGAAATATTCGGGTCGTCGGAGCAGAGTGACTCAACTAAGGTATCCGCGAGATTCGTCGTGACAATAATGAGCGACTGGCGAAAGTCGACCAGCGTTCCTTCCGCATCTTCAAGCATGCCGCGGTCGAACACCTGATAGAAAAGCTCGAGCACGTCTGGGTGCGCCTTTTCCGCCTCATCGAGCAGAATCAAAGCATGGGGCCTGCGACGAACGGCTTCCGTCAAAGCCCCGCCTTTTCCGTAGCCTACATAACCCGGTGGTGAGCCTTTGATACCCGAGACAGAGTGTGGCTCTTGGAACTCAGTCATGTTCAACAAAATGAGCTGCTCACGCCCGCCAAACAGCATCTCTGCCAGTTGATATGCAGTCTCTGTCTTTCCGACCCCGCTGGGCCCAGCCAGCAAGAAAACACCCGTCGGACGGTTGGGGTCCGAGAGCCCGGCCTGATGGCTTAAAACCTGATCTGAGATGACACGTAATGCGTCGTCTTGTCCGTGCAACTGCGTGCGGAGTTGGGTAAAGAGAGTTCGCGCAGTCTGATGTTGCGCCTGCTTGAGTCGGCCGAGAGGAACGCCGGTCCAGTCAGAGACGACAGCTGCAATCGTCTCCTCATCGACAGCTGTTGGCACAATCTCGCTTGCACGACCCTCAGCGATGGATGCGCGCAGACTTGCGAGGTATTCGTTGGCGGCTGCAAGCTGTGCACGAGCGGTTGCTTGCGCCTCCGCCTCTATGGGCTCGCCGCGGTCCTGCATGCGTGAGAGGCGCTCCACCGCCCTGGCTTGTTTGTCGCAATTGGCAATGGCCTCGGTGAGTGCCTTGGGCTGTCCAGCCCGTGCTTGCGCGACGCGTGCACAGGCTCGGTCAAGCGCCACAATCGCCTTGTCGGGGAGCTTACGCCCAGGAACGTAGCGACTGGTGAGGTTCACGGCTGCTCGTATGGCGGAATCCAGCACCTGAACTTGATGATGCTTCTCAAGGGTTGAAACCATACCCAGAAGCATGTCCTCCGCTTCCTCAGGCGTCGGCTCGGAGACCTGAACGACTTCGAATCGCCGAGCGAGCGCTGGGTCCTTTTCGATATGTTTCTTGTACTCAGACCATGTCGTGGCTGCAATCGTGCGGAGCTCGCCCCTGGAGAGAGCAGGCTTCAAGATGTTTGCCGCATCACCCAAACCCTCCGATCCGCCAGCACCAATGAGCTGATGTGCCTCATCAATAAACAGCACAATCGGCGTTGGGGAGCGTTTGACTTCGTCGATCAGCTGCTTGAGTCTGGACTCGAATTCTCCGCGCATTCCCGCTCCAGCCTGCAAGAGCGCGAGGTCTAGGCTTAATACCCGAACCGAGCGCAACATGGGCGGAACCTCGTTTTGCGCAACCCATTGCGCAAGGCCCTCGACGACGGCAGTCTTTCCAACGCCCGCCTCTCCGGTCAGAATTGGGTTGTTTTGGCGACGGCGCATCAGGATTTCGACCAGAGATTGAATCTGGTGGGTGCGCCCCACAACCGGGTCCAGGCGACCTCGTCTGGCCGCCTCCGTGAGGTCTTGGCAATAGAGGTTTAGTGCACTGTCTTTGGCATTTGCCGTGGTTTCAGCATCCGTTTGGCTGCTCCTCGACGTATAAGTCCAATCCTGCAGTGCCGAGCTTGGCAATCGGAGCAATGTTGGTGCAGATTGCGCCAACAGGGGAGCCACCACCTCGGCCGTCGCAATCGCCCACAGGAGATGTTCAGGTCGAACTGTATTCTCGCCAAGACTGACAGACGCCTTGATCCATGCCTCTTCAAGGACTGCGCTGAGGTGATGCGAGAAGGCTGGGGTTCTCTCGTTACCGCTTTTAAAGGAGTCGAGCGCAGTGTCGAGCTCCATCTGAAGTGCATCAAACCGAAGGTTGTGGGCGTCGAGCAACCTAGAAAATCCATTCAGTTCTGGATGCGTCAGCGCCCAGAGAAGGTGCTCCGGCTCCACTTGGAAATGGCTCTTCTGCACACAGTGCGCGGCCGCGCGCTCCAAATGGCTTCGAGCGGAAGCATTCAATCGCAAAATGAGCGAGCGGATATCAGCAGCCATGGATCTGCCCGCTCAAGCAGAGTCTTACGTTCGGAAGCTCCACCGTATCGTTTCGCGTCTTGAGCCAGGCACTCTGGCCGAGCCGCACAGGTTGTCCGCCCCCCAGCCGGGCGGGAGGAACCGTTGAACCATCGGGTGGAATGCAAATGCGAACAGTCATGGCTTTCTGTAAGACTTCATTCAGGAGGGTCTTCAGCATGACATAGCGGCTGCCACCGGGCAGCCATTGCGAGAGATGAGCTGCACTGATGGGAGGCGTTTGAATCAAGATGGACGCTGTCGAGTTCCAATATCGCGTGCCCAAAACCAGTGACTCTCCGAGCCGCGGCTTTCGAGAAAGGGCAGGGCTCGCAGCGCCTAGGATCGATTCCCATGCGCCCTGAAGCCCGGTCACGCTCAGGGTAGTCTGAAGTCGCTCGCTCAATAGATGAGAGAGGCTGCCGGCGGACTGAGGTAGACCACTCTGAAGACCAGAATGCCGAAGCCACTGTCCTTCCGGGATATGCGTGAGCTGGCGCACCATGCGCGCCTGAGCGGTTTGACGACCGGTAGCGGCGCCGAGTGCGGGCCTCGAACGCTTTCGAATGAGATAGAAAAGACGAAGCAGACGCCCGTGAAAGAGGTCCAGGAAGTCGAGCCCGGCTCGATCCCCCTTTGCGGCATGGGCAAGTAAGTCCTCTGCAATTGCCAACGGGAGAGGGCCCATAGAACCTGCCAATGCAAAGGCTGGGGAGCTCAGCGCATAGGCCTCCCCGGAGCTGGGCGCCTCGCTTACCTGATGTACGTCTCGACCAGCAAATCCGAGGCTGACCTCGCCCTTGAGCAGCACTGTCGAGCGGTTGTCCTGACTGCGAGGTTGACCATCACGGGAATCGAGCGGGCGAAAGCCCCTCAGGCGACCGAGCCGATCGAGGGCAGCGATCGCTGTAAGCAGGTCATAGGACTCAATGGCAGCGAGTTGCTCTTGGTTCGGCTTCATAGGAGCGCTTGTCCTCCATGCATCGGGGGCCATTGAATGAGCTGATCCTCACCTCGCCATACCGAAGTCTGAATGAATCGATCCACGCTGCAGTAGAGCGTGAGAAAGCGGGCCAAGACACCGGAGAATATGACCATAGATCCGGAGTTAAATGCCTCTGGATCTAGCTCCAGTCGTATCGCGAGTCCGGGGCAAAAGGGCTGCCAGGGTTGGTCAGATCGACGCAGTGTGGATGGCGTTACGCTGAGGCCAAGAAGTCCCTGAATCTGCTCTCCGTCCCGCCTGGCTGAGCCCGCGAAGAGGGACAGCATCGATTGGACCCTCTTGTGGGGAGCCGGACCGTGTACGAGCGAGCCGTGGGTGAGTGTGAGGAGCTGTGTCAGGCGCCAAACGCTATCGCCTGCAAGCGGTGGCGCTTTTTGGCGAGAGGGTTCAATACAAAGTCTTGCTTGTATTCCGGATTGTGCCCCTTCAATTTGAAGGCGAGCGCCGCTTGGGAGTTGCTCGGCCAACCCACGATTTGTGCAAAGGAGATCCGCATAGATGATGGGTGGGAGCGCTGATGCAGGCGAGAGGCTGCCGTCAACAAACGATAGAAAGACATCCGTACCCGAGAGATTCTCACGAAGGGTTTGATCCCTGCGAGAGAGCCAACAGATTCCCCCGTCTAGGTCTTCATTGAGGGCTGCATGTTGCGGAATCACGTCGGGCTTTGCCGCTCCTGGCTGAGAGGCGGTTACGTGCAGAATGCTGTGAATCTCAGTCGAGGACTCCCGGGCCCGATCAGCAACGAGTCGATATTCAAGTTGGTCCTCGCGCAGGGTGATGGGCTCAGAGGTGCGGCGAAAGAGATTAATGATCGGGACACAGGCCAGTTGCATGTGCTCGCGTCCGAAAGCCGGAAGCCGTCTCGCACCCGGTCCAAGCCTGAGCGCTATTGTGATGCTGGAGCTGTTCTTGAGCGCACTTGTAAGCCCTGTAATGCGCAGAAAATTGAACCGTTGGGGAAAGGCGAAGTACTCCTGCAGGAGTTGATAGGCTGGGTGCCCACCGGGAGGCAGAGCGAGAGAGGGGTCTATCTCTAGAATGCCTGGAATGCTTACCCGGGCACCATCAATGGCCTGCAAGTTATCGTAGTGATTGCCGGCGAGAACGATCGGGCTCTGGCTCCCGACAAGATCGATGAGGCCGCCAACGCGTCGCCAATCGCCCTGAACGTAGAACTCCAGTTCGTCGATCTCCAGCGCTTTCATATCAACACCGGGATTCGCCTGAATGGTCAGACAAAGGTCACCCGCTTCCGTCAGTTCAACCTGTTCGAGTTGGATCGGCCAGACCGTAATGGAGCGGGTCGTTTGAAAGCGGATGGGCTCGCCGGAGTCTGCCTGCACATGGAGCTGAGTCAATTTCGGAACAATAAGTGCTCGGTTCTGGGTTGAAGCCCCACCAACACTCAGTTGGGCCACACTCATCGATGGAATGGGTGATAGCAGGGAGGGACAGACGTTCTCGAGCACACCGCTGGCCACACGCGGAAACTCTCGGTCCAGGTCACGCTGGAGCCGTCCGGTCAGGAAGGCAAACGACTCAATCAGACGCTCAACATGGGGATCACGAGACTCTTGGCCCGAAAGGTCTAATGCTTGCGCAACTCGCGGATGCCGCCTTGCAAAGTCCTGTGCAGACTCCCTCAGAGCGGCGAGCTCTTGTCCAAAGTAGCTCAGCAGGTCGTTATCGCTGTCACTGCGCACGGCTGACTCCCACGGAGAAACTCAGTCGCTCCAGCAGTGGATACAGAGTGAGCGTGGCTTGTATGTCGAATCTCACGAGAACACTCGATTGGCCACTGGGCGCGAGCGCCTTGACGTGTGGGTCCCGAAGACGTGGCTCATAAGATGCAATGGCCTTTTCGATCACCTTGGACATCAGGCGTCGATCCGCCTCGGTATTTGGGGATAGAGATCCAAAGTCTGGAACGCCCCAGTCGAGGGTGGTTAGCGGGCTTGCAAGATAGCGCTCAATGGACTTCGGTGAGCGCGAAGCCACGAGGGCTTGGAGGCTGCGCTGAATGGAGTCTCGCACCCCTGAGACGTCCATTCCACGTGCCAAAGCCCCCTCTTGCGGTGTAACCAACCGATCAAAGAGGGGGGGTAATCCACCTGGACTGAGCTTTGCCATTTTGACTCCGTCGGCTCTGCCCAGCGCCGCCCCTTGGAGGGCGGCTTACTGGCTCTCGATTGCAGTGTTGGTTGCGAGGTCCCAGCCAAAGAAGTCGCTTCCGACAATGGCTGCAGTATTGTCTTGCTGCGAGTAACTGAGGCTAATTCCGGTAAAGCTGATGGTGAAGGTATCGAGTGGCATCTGGCCACGGCCCTGACCGTGGGTATGGATAGACGAGATCATGGCATTCGTCATAGTCCATTCCATCTGGGGGGAATAGACGCCGCCTGCGGTTCGACCGATCTTGAGTGTCGCCACCTCAAATGTGCTTCCAGCCGCACAGGCGGAGTATAGGGCCGTGGTGGAGAGGTCGACCATCTTGGTGAGCTTCATGTCGCTCATCACCACCCGACCAGAGGTACGCTCCGCGTTGGCAATATCGAGCTGCATAGGAAGATTTGCAGATATTTCCCAGGTGATGCAGATAATGCTCTTGGCGACGATTTCTTCCGAGAAGAGGTCGTTTCCTGTAATGCCAGGAATGGTTAGTGTGTAAATGTCACTCATGCTCATGAGGGTGCTCCAGTATTGGAATGGGTTCTATTGAATTAGCCAGCAGCCGCAGGGAGCTCAGCCACCATCCGAATGGAAGCTTTGAGCTCTTCCATCTGGAAATGGGGGCGTACGAACACCACAGCCTGATATACACCTGGCTTTCCGGCAACCTCGCTTACATCAATTCGCGCGTTGGCGAGTGGTAGGCGCGCCTTTGTGGCCTGAGGAGCACTCTCGTTGAGGCACACATATGCGGCAATCCAGTTGTTCAAGTATTGCGAGACCGTTTCTTTGGTCTGGAAGCTGCCTACTTTGTCACGCATGATGACCTTGATGTAATGCGCAAAGCGAGAGGCGGCGAGCATGTAGGGAAGACGTGACGAGAGCTGTGCGTTTGCGTTGGCCGCATCTTTGTCATAGGTCTTTGGCTTGTTAACCGTCTGTCCGCCAAAGAAAGCCGCAACGTTTGATCCTTTGGCATTCACGATGGCAATAAACCCGAGGTCGTTTAGCTCTTTCTCGCGGCGGTCGGTGATTGTGACCTCTGTTGGGCACTTCAGGACGATATCGCCCTCGTCGGTCTTGAAAGCGTGTGCTGTCATACCTTCGACCTTGCCACCGCCCTCAACGCCCCGAATTGCGGTCGTCCAGCCATATTTGGCAAATGCGTCTGTGATCTTCAGACCCATGAGGTAACAGGCGTTCGACCAGAGGTACTTGTCATGGTCGCGACCATCAACATCCTCCTCGTAATTGAACTTTTCAACTGGGCGGGTCTTCGCGCCGTAAGGCAGGCGAGCCGCGTAACGCGGAAGGGTGAGGGCGACGTAGCGCGAGTCTTCAGAATCGCGCAACCCGTTCCAGCTCACCAGCTCGGCGCTCTCGAATACCTTTGAGAGGTCCCGCGGTGTGCCTAACTCTTGAAATGACCGCATATCGAATAGCGCTGGGGATGCTGCAGCGACGAAGGGAGCATGCGCAGCGGCGGCAACCTTAGAAATGCGCTCCAGCAGCGAAATGTCTTGCGGATGACGTCCAAAGTAATAGTCGCCGATCAGCATGGAGTAAGGGTTGCCACCAAAGGTGCCATATTCCTCCTCATAGACCTTCCTAAAGAGCACGCTCATGTCATAGTCGACAGCAGACTCTAGATCCTTCAACAGCTCTGATTTGGAGGCGACCATGAGGCGGATTTTCAGGCGCGTCGAGGTCTCCGTCCCAAAGACAAAGTCACGAAGTCCCTGCCAAGATCCCTCGAGTGCCTGAAAGTCGGGGTGGTGGAGGATCTCATTGAGCTGGTCGGTGAGCATGCGGTCTATATCGGCAACTCGCTCGTTAATTGCTGCGACCAGACCCTTGTCAGGACTGAATCGCATACCCTCATCGAGCAGCTCGCTCGCCAAAGTGCCAAGCATCTGCCTGGCATAAACGGCCTGCGAGGGCTCATTAGCCATGCGGCCTTCTTGAATGATGCGATCGAGAAGTCCGAGTGACTGGCCCTCTGCGCCGCCTTGAGATTGGGTTGCTTGCTCTTCTGCCATGGTGGTCACCGTTTTAGAGTTCGATTAGAGGCTTATGCGTTCTCAGCAGGCTGCTTGAGCTGCTGAAGATCGTCGTTGTTGGATACGATCTGCTCGAGAATTCCGCCCAAATCATCGTTTCCATCGAGCTTTGCAAGGAGGTCCCTGAGCTGAGTGCGTGCTTCAAGAAGCTTTGCAAGCCGGGGCACCTGTCCGACGATTGCCTCTGGGTGGAAGTCTGCCGATTGGCGGAACTTCAGCTCAACCTTGAGATTTCCATCACCCTTGAGGCGGTCCGGCACGGACAGGTCGAGGCGAGGACCGATCTTCTCCATGATCTCGTTGAAGTTGTCTCGATCAATCTCGACGAAGCGTCGATCCTTAAGCTTCGGCATGGGAGTCTCAGGCTGCCCCGCAAGATCAGCCAATACGCCAACAACGAAAGGAAGCTCACGCTTCTCGACCGCGTCACCAATCTCAACGTCATACGTGATCTGGACACGGGGTGGGCGGTTGCGACCAACCCATTTCTGAAGACTGTCAGCCATTACATGCTCCTCGACGGGGACTGTGGATAGAGTGGAGTTTATTCATACTAAAGTATTAGTCAAGTGGTTTATTTACTTAAGCCGGCCCATCATCCGCTCAGCAAGAGCAGAGGCCATCTTGCTCCGGACTTTGGTCACGGTGAGGCGCTCATGCTCTTGACGCGCCACCGATTGAATATCGTCAAGCAGTCTCATCTTTGCCTTGTCAATGGATTGCTGTGTGAGGGCAAGCTCCTGTCGCAAGGCCTCTCGGCGATCGACCTTCGAGGAGAGGTCTCTGAGTCCCTCAGTAATAGGTGACCATGCATCTGTGCGGGTCGTGCCTGAGGCATCATCGAGCTGTTCAAAAAGACTCCCCAGGACCTCACCGAGCATCCCAATCGTTTCTGGACTACTTCCAGCCTGCCCAGAGCCTGAGAGTGCGGCCAAGGCACGATCGATTAGGCTGTTCGCCTCCGCTAGCCGCCTGTTTAAGTCGGACAAGCCGGGCGGCAGCCTTTCTTGTGGCTCTGCCTCGTCTGCGGACATTCTGTTTCGAACCCACGCGTATGTCTGCCCGAAGCCTTCGCTTGGGGCGCCCTGTGGTCTTGCATTGGGCGTCGTGAAGCCCCAGGCCTCGCCGCTGGGCGGGGGTGGAGATCGATCGGGGGGGTCAAACGGCGAGTGGGCCATGTGGCAATACTAAAGTATTATTTTGTAAATGGGCAAGTCCTTTGATCAGCCATCCTCTCTGAATCCCGATACGCTGCTTTGGATCGCAATTGCTCTCGCGCTTACGGTCTTGATATTTGGGGCGTTGCTGATTCGGCTGCGATTAGAGCGTCGTCACTTGGAGCGCTCGGCGGCCCAGATTGGGGAGCGTTTGGCTCAGTTGTCGGAGCGAGAGCAGTCAGAGCGAGAGCGTGACGTCATAAGACAGCGGCTCGTCGGAGCGATGAGTCACGATCTCAGGCAGCCCATACAGGCTATGAATCTGTATCTGCGACGGTTAGAGCAGTCGCTCGCGTCGGGCTGGCTACCGGATCCAGATCGTGAGGCGTCGCGTCAGGCTGGGCTTGGGCTTCGCCATGGGCTGAGCTATATGACAGGCTTGCTTGATGGCGTCATGGACGTCTCTCAGTTGGTTCAAGGCTCCCTCGCAATTCGCGCGGAGCCAGTGAGTTTGGTTTCGCTTTTACAGGGGCTCCATGCTGAGCAATCCCCCCTGTTTAATGATGCTGGCGGCGCGCTTGAACTGATGATCTCCGATCCTGAATCGGCATGGGTGATGTCTGACCGACGGCTGCTTGAGAGACTCATTCGAAATCTTTTGGCCAATGCACTTCGGTATGCACCCGCCTGCAGGGTTCGTCTCAGAGTGCTGCGCAGTGGCCCATTTCTGAGACTCTCGATCAGTGACACCGGCCCAGGTATTACTGATCAGCAGCTCGCTCGGATCCGCGCTGAGCTGCAGCGAAGGCCCACGGGTGAGTCGTTGCCCTCTCTTCAGGGCATAGGTCTGGGGCTGGTGATCGCTCGTCAGATTGCGATGCGCATCGGTGCACGGCTGGTTGTTTCTAGCCACCGCAAACTGGGAACGGGATTCTTGGTCGTGCTCCCTGCCTCGGTGAATCCAGGCTTACTTGCGGCACTCGATCCTTCTGATCTGCAAAATCTAGATGAGGTTGCATCAGATGCACGACACGCCCTCTCTGGTGCAAAGAGACCACGGCTGGTCGTAATCGTAAGCGCAATGCCTGAGTCTCGCCATGCCCTGAGCGTTGCGCTGATGGTCGATGGCATTGAGACACGTGCGTATGCGTCTGCCACTCAGGCGCTTGGCTCGCTTGCAGAGTCGGGGCTTCGCCCGGACATTCTATTGGTGGATGATGCCGCGGATGGCTCGACTTGCTGGGAGGTTGCAGAACAGTTCGAGGAAGAGTTTAACGATTGGATTCCGTCAATTGTTCTCACCGATCGATCGCTCCCTATCGGGCATCACTCTGCTGGCCGGCGCTGGACGCGCATACTCAGGCGCCCTTTTGATTCTGCAGAGCTTCTCGCACTTTTGGCGAGCAGCGCTAGCGAGGGGCGCTAGCGAGGGGCGCTAAGGCCCAACCTTTGGGCTGCCAATATCGCTTGGGTTCGGCTCACGACTCCAAGCGCCCGAAAGAGCCCACTGATATGACTTTTGGCGGTGATCTCTGAAATTCCGAGTGTGGCGGCAATGTCGCGATTGTTGTGGCCTTCACAGATCATAGAGAGCACCTGAAGTTGTCTCTCGGTGAGCGTTATGGGTCTTAACGCGCCACTATCTCTGTATCCTTGGGCGGAGAGCCAGGTTCCATTGGGAAGATTGCCTGCAAGGGCCTCAGAGACGACTTGAATCAATCCTTCGATTGGCGCACCTTTGCTCACAAAGGCATGGGCTCCAGCACCAAGCGCTGCGCTGACCTGCGCCTCATCATCTGAGCCGGAGACCGTAATGATGAGTATCTCGCCTTGAAGCGATTTGAGCGCCTGAATGGCACCAAGGCCAGAGAGTCCGGGAAGGCCCAGGTCCATGAGGGCAATGACCTTGAAGCCCTGTTGTAATTGGGTACGCGCGACTATCACGGCCTCCTCTGCAGACGCACTGCTCCAGAGGCGCGCATCGGGCAGTGCGCTACTGATCGACTCCGCTAGGGCTCGCCGAATGAGCGGATGATCGTCAACGAGAAGAAGGGTGGGGGAGAGTGCTCCCTTAGAACTGGCCATATGGGCCTAAAGCATACGTCAGACTGATCGCCAGGTAGGCAATGAGGGCTAGAAAGACCGGCCAGTTCGGCTGACTCGGTGTTTGCTTGACTGGATGCTCAATGCTCTGAATCCCTCGTAGGATTTGAAGTGACTTCAGGGGCGTATCGGGCCAGTCTGCGCGAGCAAGGCCTGATGGTGTTTGGTTGCCGCCAGAGTGCCTTTGAAGCCCAAGCGCCTGGCTCAGTCTCGCCTCAATTTCTTGTCTCTGCGAAGCTGCAACTTGGTGTCCCGAGGCGTCATGAAGCACAGCCTTGAAGTCAGCCTCACTGACGCCCGACAAAACACATAGAGACGACACTGCCTTTGGACCTGACTTTTCGACGGCCAGGAGAATTGCTCGTAGCTCAGGCGAGGAGCGCGTTTTGTTCATGTTGGGGGACTGATTTGAAAGAGGTACCAAGACGCCCCATCTGCATCTCTAAAGCCCATGGCCTCAATTCGTAAGCTTGGGCCGTGAGGTGCAATATGGGTGAAATGCGTTCGCCGGGTTCGTTCAAGCTCGAGCTCCGCCTTAAGCAATAAGGAAGCCTCTGGGTTGGCCATTCGAAGCTTGTCCCACACAACGCCGGATTGAAAGTATCGGTCTAGACGCCCAAATGCCTGCTGCCAGCCAACAGATGCTGCGACGATTGAGAATCGACCATCCGTAAGGCATCGACCTGTGCCGTGAATCTCCATGTGCTCTTCGATCAGCAAGCGGGAAAGGTGCTCTGAATGAAGCGCTGCCGGGGTAACAGAGATGATCTCGAGGGATCCCGCCTCTCCTGGTGCAGGAATCGCATGGAGCAACACCCGCTGGATGAGACCTTCATGTTCCAGAACGAGGGCTTCTTCTTGATGTCCTCCCGCTGGCCGAAGCGCCAAAAATAAGGACGATAACGGTCTTCGCGACCAGTCTGTCTGCCGGAGGGTAGCCCGCGCCATGCCATTCGCATACAGCACCTCTCGGCTGCCGGACTCCACCAAGAGAATGGGCACAGGGACATGAAACAGCGCCTGAGCCGTCATCCTAAAAGGCAGTTCGAGCTGATTGGCACTCTGTACCAGTGCCTCCTCCAAGAGTCGTTGCTCCTTCTTTTCGCTGCTATAGATGCCTTCCATCAAGCTGACGACGAGCGCAGCCTTGCAACCCAATGCCATCCATTGGTCTGGTCCTGTCCAGCCCACAAGTCCACTCAGGAGCGCCAGAGTCGCACTGGAGAGTTGATTCTGTTGATGGAGCTGCAATGCAAGCAGACTAAATCCAATCAGTCCAATGCCTTGAAGCGCAGCCGGAGCGGGGTCAGAGAGCAGTCTGGTGGCGGATATTGCTGTTATCGAATGCGCCAAGATAAACACACCCAGAATGAGCGTGAGCTGCCGATAGGGTAGGTCCTTTGAGGCACGCAGCATGGGAATGAGTGAAAGTGCAAAGAGCCCATCCCAAAGTCCTACGTGAAGGGCTTGCGACCCAGCGAGAAGAGGGAGGGCCAAGAACCCAGACAGGTGTACGCCAGAGAGCAGCAAGATCCCCCGGTTCTGCACACGGTGTCGTTGGCGGATGAGCTCAAGGCTGAGTAGCGCGAGAAGGGCCAGTACAGGGCCTAACTGGATCCATTCCATTAGGGACGAACGCTCCAGACGGGTGCTGACCAGGTAGGTGCTGGCATCGGTCTCTGCGAGGGCTCGGAGACTGCGCTGTCTGCAAGCCACAGGGTTGAGAGGCCAACAAGAACGAGAATGACGCCGACAATCGCGACCTCGAGTCTGTGGGCAATGGGTGGGCTTAGAAATGGAGTCGCCGTAACGGGAGGGTCCAGTCTCACTTCCAAGACGCGATCATCGAGCATGCTTAACAGCTCTGCATGGAGTTGTGGCTCCGGTGCCTCTGTGAGCGTAAGGACGAATTGCACCTCATCGCCGAGTTGCCTTCGACTGTGCTCTATAGACTGGCGTGATGGGGAATCTAAGACCACCGCGCAGCGCATGACATCGGTGGCATCGTCTGCGCACCACCCCTGATCTCGGGGAGAAGTCTGTTTCAGGCGAGCGAGCCAATGCCTTACGTGCGCGAGAGCCTGAGCCTCATCGTCCCCATTTACGATCGGGAGGGCGTGATCCAGCGCCGATTCAAGTTCTGACAGCAGCGCAGCATAGTCAGCGGAGCTGCCACCAATCAGCAGAAGGTGCGCGCGCTCCGCTCGTAGCGCATGAACGAGCTCGTCGAACTGCTCTTGGGGAAGGCAGATAGATTCCTGCATACGGCAATACTAAAGTATTGCCGTATATTTGGGGGCTAGAGGTTATCGCTGGCGAAGTCTGCAAGCCGAGATCGCTCACCCCGCTGCAGGGTAACGTGCCCTCCGTGCGCCCAGCCTTTGAAGCGATCGACTGTGTAGGTGAGCCCCGAGGAGCCCTCTGTGAGGTATGGAGAGTCGATCTGAGCGATGTTGCCCATACAGACCACCTTGGTTCCGGGTCCTGCCCGCGTGATGAGCGTCTTCATCTGCTTGGGCGTGAGGTTTTGCGCCTCGTCAATGATGACGAACTTGCTGATGAAGGTGCGACCACGCATGAAGTTCATGGATTTCACCTTGATGCGACTGCGAATCAGATCGGAGGCCGCGCCCCGACCCCAATCGCCGCCACCGTCCACTCCCTTATTCAGGACCTCTAGGTTATCTTCAAGCGCCCCCATCCACGGCTGCATCTTCTCCTCCTCGGTGCCTGGGAGAAATCCGATGTCTTCGGCGATGGGCACGGTGGCACGGGTCACAATGATTTCGTTGTAGAGCTTGGCCTCAAGAGACTGCGCCAGGCCAGCGGCCAATGCCAGAAGTGTTTTACCCGTGCCCGCCTGTCCGAGCAGCGTGACAAAGTCAATATCGGGATTCATGAGGAGTGAGAGCGCGAACTGCTGCTCTCGATTGCGCGCGGTAATACCCCAGACGGCGTTCTTCTGATGGGTGTAGTCACGTAGAACACGCAGCACCGCCGTACTGCCCAGGACCTCTGTGACGACTGCATACAGCGGTTTCGCGCCTTCTTCGTATACGAACTGATTGACGTGAAATGCCGAGCAGAGCGGGCCTGTTACCCGATAGAAGGTTGTTCCCCCCTGCTGCCAGGACTCCATGTTCTTGCCGTGAGACTCCCAGAAATTGTCCGGCAGGACCATGCTGCCGGTGTAGAGCAGGTCCGCATCGTCGATGACCTGATCGTTGAAATAGTCCTCGGCAGGCAAACCAAGGGCGTGCGCCTTAATGCGAATGTTGATGTCTTTAGAGACGAGAACCACCTCGCGGGCGGGTTCTTTCGCCTTGAGCGCGCGGACAACGCCGAGAATCTGGTTGTCTGCCTTGAGCGTGGCAAGGCCTGAAACGGGCTCAATGGGCAGAATATCGGTCTGGAAAAAAAGCCGGCCCGTCGCATCTGAATGCCCAATCGCGCTCAGCGGCACACCGGTGCGTAGATCCTTTCTCGCCTCATCACTCAGAGATTCAATCAAGGCGTCAAGGCTTCGCGAGACTTGCCGGACATTTCGAGCGGTCTCGGACATGCCCTTTTTGTGACCGTCCAACTCTTCTAGAGTGGTCATCGGCAGGTAGACGTCGTGCTCTTCAAAGCGAAAGAGGCTGGTGGGGTCGTGCATCAGCACATTGGTGTCCAGCACAAACAGCTTATTGATCCCGTTGCTTGGCGTGTTCCGCGCAGACGCTCTTGGGGCAGGCCGAGCGGTGGCACGGGTAGATGCAGGGGCCTTCTGGATGGAAGGGGGGCTTGCGGGCAGCGCTGGGGAAGGCAGGGGGGGGGCAGCCTCTTCGACGTCCTGCTTTCTGGGGCGCCGGGTGTGAACGGTCTTCGCCACCACAGCGTCATCCGCCTTCAGGAGGGTTGCAGGCTTCGTCGGGGCCTTTGGGAGCGGCATTGGAGGGTCCTATTCTGAGCGTGAAGAGCGAAGGGATTGGGCGGCATCGAGCACGGCTTGCGCATGCCCTGGGACCTTGACGCCCCGCCACGCCTGCTGAAGTTTGCCTTGAGCGTCAAACAGAAAGGTGCTCCGTTCGACACCGCGCACGACCTTTCCATACATGTTCTTGTCCTTCATTACGCCAAATGCACTGCATAGGCTCTCCGATGGGTCGGCTGCCAGGGTGAGGCTGAGCTGATACTTGTCGATGAATTTCTGGTGCGAAGAGAGGCTATCGCGCGAGACACCCAGCAGCTGGGTATCGGCCTCCAGAAACTTCTGATGGAGGCTGGTGAAGTCTTGGCCTTCGACCGTGCATCCCGGTGTGTCGTCTTTCGGGTAGAAGTAGATCACCAGTTGATGTCCACGAAAATCGTGCAGATGGGCTTGCCCTCTTGTGGTTTCAATTGAGATAGAGGGTAGTGCGTCTCCGAGCGAGAGCGAGGAGGATTGGGTCATGGTGTTGAGCGCTCCGGTTGGGTGGGGTTGGGCGAATCGGTCGAAACAATGAGGGCTGCCAAGACTTTTCGTCCCTCTGAGGCGAGGAGGTTGAAGGTTCTGCAGGCCGCATCGGTGGTCATGCATTCCACACCCGTCCGGGGGAAAAACCGCGCGAGTCGGCTCGGGGAAATGAGGTGAATCTGGGGGCCGGTTCCAATCAGGATTACCTCAACGGGCTGCGTTGCCAACGCGCGCAGGTGCTCATCCGTCAGATGATCAAAGGATGTGGGCTCCCAGCGCATTGGGGCCCCCTCGGGGAGCACGATCACCGAATGCGGGTATTCAGTGGGGCCCACCCGCACGGCCCCCATACGGTAGGCAGTGATTCGATTGAGCCCTGGGGCAAGGTCTGGCTGGAGGGAAGTGCCCATGAATTCCAACGCTAGCAGGTTTTGATGAATTTTTTGTCGGCTCAGCTTGGGCTAAAGTAAAGGTTTTACCTAATTAATGGGATAACCCTGGTCATGAAGCCCTTTCCTCGCATTCAACGCCTGCCGCCCTATGTATTCAACATTACGGGTGAGCTCAAGATGGCCGCCCGCCGGCGTGGCGAGGACATTATCGACATGAGCATGGGAAACCCCGATAGCCCCACGCCGCCACACATCGTCGAAAAACTGGTTGAGGTCTCGCGCAAAGAGCATACCCATGGCTACTCGGTGTCCAAGGGAATTCTCCGGCTGCGCAAGGCCATTACGGGCTGGTACCAGCGTCGCTACGGGGTAGACCTCGATCCGGAGACGGAGGCCATTGTCACCATTGGCTCCAAAGAGGGCCTGGCGCACCTGATGCTCGCCACCCTCGATCGAGGCGACACGGTGCTTGTCCCCAATCCCTCGTACCCCATTCACATTTATGGCGCAATCATTGCCGGAGCAGACATTCGATCCGTGCGCATGACCGACGATGTTGACTTCTTTGAAGAACTTGAGCGCGCAATCAGAGAGTCCATTCCGAAGCCCAAAATGATGATCCTCGGGTTTCCCAGCAACCCCACCGCACGCTGTGTCGATCTGCCATTTTTCGAGCGCGTCGTTGCACTGGCTAAGGAGCATGACATCCTTGTCGTTCACGACCTCGCGTATGCGGACATTGTTTTTGATGGCTACCGAGCGCCATCGATTATGGAAGTGCCGGGCGCACGGGATGTCGCTGTGGAATTCTTCACGCTCTCGAAGTCATACAGCATGGCCGGGTGGCGGATTGGCTTCATGGTGGGTAACAAAGACCTCGTTGCAGCACTCGCGCGGATAAAGAGCTATCACGATTACGGCACGTTCACCCCGATTCAGGTTGCCTCGGTCATTGCGCTTGAGGGCCCTCAAGATTGCGTAGAGGAGGTGCGGCTGCAGTACCAAAAGCGCCGCGACACCCTCGCACGGGGACTGATTCAGGCTGGCTGGAATGTCGAGGTGCCTAAGGCCTCTATGTATATATGGGCCCGCATTCCTCAGCCGTATGCCGGGCTTGGGTCTTTGGAATTTGCGAAGAAGTTGTTACTCGAGGCCAAGGTTGCAGTCTCTCCAGGCATTGGGTTCGGTGAATATGGCGATAGCCACGTTCGGTTTGCATTAATCGAGAATGAGCATCGGATTCGTCAGGCGGTCAGAGGCATTCGCGAGATGTTCCGCAAAGACGGTCTCATCAAGGTGCCCGCTGAAGTGGCAGAAGGAGAAGAGGCATGAGTGGCGCAGCGAGTATGGGTGTCGCACCGTTGCGCGTGGGCATAGCAGGCCTTGGCACGGTTGGTGGGGGGACCTATACAGTCCTCACACGCAATGCCGAAGAGATACGCCGACGCACGGGACGCCCCATCGAGGTGGTTGCTGTTGCCGACCTTGATCATGAGAAGGCCGTTGCCCTCACTCAGGGACGTTGCAAAATCTTCGCAGACGCCACGGATATGGTCAGTACAGCCCCTATCGATGTGGTTGTGGAATTGATTGGTGGATATGGCTTTGCCAAGACACTTGTGGAGCATGCACTCCAGTCGGGTAAGTCCGTCGTAACCGCGAACAAGGCTTTGCTCGCCGTCCACGGCAACGCGCTTTTTGCCTTGGCTCGCACGCATGGGGTCTCGATTGGTTACGAGGCGTCTGTCGCGGGTGGCATTCCCATTATCAAGGCCATGCGTGAGGGGCTCGCAGCCAATCGCGTGGAGTCCGTCGCTGGCATCATCAACGGCACAACAAACTTCATTCTGAGCGAGATGCGCTCTAAAGGCCTCTCTTTCGAGGAGGTGCTTGCTGAGGCCCAGCGTCTTGGCTATGCCGAGGCAGATCCTACTTTTGACGTGGAAGGGATTGATGCAGCCCACAAGATCTCGCTCCTGGCGTCTACTGCCTTCGGGATTCCACTCTCTTTCGATAAAGCCCATGTAGAGGGCATTCGTGGCCTACAGTCGGTGGACATTCGGTATGCAGAGCAGTTGGGCTATCGCGTCAAACTCCTCGGCATCACGAAGCGAAGCCCCGATGGAATTGAGCTTCGCGTCCATCCCACGCTTGTGCCGCAGACCTTACTTTTGGCGAATGTCGAGGGCGCTATGAACGCCGTCCAGGTTGTTGGTGATGCTGTGGGAACAACGCTGCATTACGGCAAGGGAGCCGGGGCAGAACCAACTGCCAGTGCGGTCGTCGCAGACCTGATCGACCTCTGTCGTCGCCCAACGGATAGCGCTTGCACTGTGCCCGCTCTGGGGTTTCAAGAGGACAGTCTCGAGCAGCTGCAGGTCTTGCCGATTGCCCATGTGCGCACGGGCTTTTATTTGCGCATGGGCGTTCGAGACGAACCCGGTGTTCTCGCCGACATCACGCGGCGCTTGGCTGACCGCGGCATCTCCATTGACGCTTTCATCCAGAGACCCAGAGAAGAGCCGCAAGATCACACGGATGTGATTATTGTGACGCACCCCTGTATTGAGCGAGATCTGAGGCTTGCACTTGCTGAGTTGGTCCAGTTGCCAAGCATTCTTGAGCAAACGGTCACCCTTCGCGTGGAGCATTTTGCATGACGCTTCAGTATCGCTCCACCCGCTCTGAGGCCGGTCTTGGCGGTTTTACTGACGTCCTCCTAGAGGGTTTGGCGCCGGATGGCGGGTTGGCAATGCCTCAGCGGATTCCGCAGGTCTCATTGGGGCAGTTGGTGCGCTGGTCGGTTCTGCCCTACCCAGACCTTGCCGCTGAGGTCATGGGCCTATTTGCCACAGATATCTCCCCTGACGTCCTGAGGGGTTTGACTCAGGCGGCGTATACGCGAGAGCAGTTCGGAGATGCGCGAATTGCACCGCTCACTCACCTCGCGGAGGAGGGGGGCACGCCAATTGGCTTGCTTGCGCTCTCCAACGGTCCAACCTTGGCATTTAAGGACATGGCCATGCAGTTTCTGGGGCATGCCTTTGAGTCCGTGCTCAAGGCGCGGGGTGCATCGATATCCATATTGGGCGCTACTTCTGGCGATACGGGAAGTGCGGCGGAATATGCCATGCGGGGTAAGGACGCGGTGAAAGTGTTCATGCTTTCACCTGAGGGGCGCATGAGCGCCTTTCAGCGGGCTCAAATGTATTCCCTGCAAGACCCCAATATTTTCAATATCACCGTGCCGGGCAGTTTCGATGTCTGCCAAGACCTTGTGAAGGCCGTCTCGGCAGACTTGCACTTTAAGGAGGCACAGCGCATTGGCGCGGTGAACTCCATCAATTGGGGACGCATCACGGCCCAGGTCGTCTATTACTTTGCGGGCTACTTTCAAGCGGTCCACCAATATGGCCTATCGCTGGGAGAGACCGTTTCGTTTAGCGTTCCTTCGGGGAATTTCGGAAACGTGCTCTCGGGCTATGTCGCAAAGCGCATGGGCCTGCCCATTGATCGGCTTGTCGTGGCCACCAACGAGAACAATGTTCTCGACGAGTTTTTCACCACGGGCCAATATCGGCCCCGATCCACTGCCGAAACCCAGGTCACTTCGAGTCCATCAATGGACATCTCAAAGGCTTCGAACTTTGAGCGATTTATTTTCGAGGTGCTCGATGGTGATGCTCACCGGCTGGCGGCCCTCTGGGAACAACTTGCGCAGACCGGATCCTTTCACTTTTCTCGCTCAGACCCCGCATGGGATCGGGTTCGCGGCTCCGGACTTGTTTCGGGGACGAGCACCCATGCCATGCGGCTTGATGCCATTCGCAGTACGTATCGACGGTACGGCCGCATCATCGACCCGCACACGGCAGATGGCCTGAATGTGGCGCGGCGTTATCTCAAGCTCGGTCAGCCCATGATCTGTCTTGAGACCGCACTGCCCATCAAGTTCTCAGAGACGATTGAGGAAGCCCTCGGGCGGCCTGCGCCTAGGCCGCCAGGATTCGAGGGCCTAGAGGCGATGCCGCAGCGGGTGTTTCGCATGGAGGCTGACTTAGCACGCCTCAAGGCGTTCATTGTTGAGCATAGTCACGAGGGCGCCTAGCATGCGTACCCTCGAGTCCGCACTGATTGAGCTGCTGGCGCGAGTCCCGGTGGCGCCCCCCACCGAGCGCATTGCTCCGCATAAGGCACTTGGACGCGTGTTGGCTCAAACAGTGGTGTCACCGCTCGATGTGCCCGGCTTTGATAACGCCCAGATGGACGGTTATGCCGTCTGTGCAGGAGAGGTTGAGCCCGGCCGAGCGATGCGTGTCACGCAGCGTATTGCCGCAGGCTACGTTGGAATGCCACTCGAATCCGGCACAGCCGCCCGCATCTTTACTGGGGCACCGGTTCCTCCGGGTGCAACTGCAGTGGTTATGCAGGAGGACGCAGCACTGACTGAAGACGGCACTCAAGTGACCTTCCAGGCGCCCCCCCCGGAGGGGCAATACCTGCGAAAGCGGGGAGGCGATCTTCAAATGGGGGCTGAAGTGCTTCCCCTTGGAACCCGACTCCAAGCTGCAGATCTCGGCCTGCTAGCGAGCGTTGGCATTCCCGAGATTGAGGTTCATCGTCGCCTTAAGCTCGCTGTCTTCTCAAGTGGAGACGAGCTTGTACAGCCGGGGAGACCTCTTCAGCCCGGACAAATCTATGACAGCAATCGGCCGATGATGATGGCGCTCGCGGCCTCGCTTGGTGCGGAGGTGACCGACCTCGGCGTGCTGCCGGATCAGGCAGAAGCAACGCGTGCCGCACTTGCGCAGGCGGGAGCCGCGCACGATCTGGTGCTGACCTGTGGTGGCGTCTCTGTCGGAGAAGAGGATCACATTAAAGCAGCGGTCCGTGAAATTGGTGCGCTCGACCTCTGGCAAGTCGCCATTAAGCCAGGCAAGCCCTTCGCATTCGGTCGAGTTGGCCAGGCTGCGTTCATGGGGCTTCCGGGAAATCCCGTTTCGGCATGGGTCACATTTGTGTTGCTGGTGAGGCCTTTTCTGCTTCGGGCCTCGGGCGTGCAGCGGGTGGAGCCTCAATCTGTCGCGGCGCAGGCCGCATTCTCCTGGACGCGACCGGATCGGCGGCAGGAATTCTTGCGCGGATGGCTACAAGCTGACGGGACGGTCCAGATGCATCCCAAGCAGAACTCCCAGCTGCTCACATCGGTTACGCAGTCGGCCTGCCTTGTCAGCGTTCCCCCCCAGACCCCCATTCAGATCGGGGATAGCGTGGAATGCCTCCTCTTTGAGTCTTTGGTCCATTAGGGGTGAATCCTATGAAGTCCCAGCTCGAAATTCGCCTCTTTGCTTCGCTGCGAGAGCGTCTCGGTCTCCAGCGTTTTGCAATCGACTGGCAGGGGGGCGATGTGGCTGCCCTTCGAGCGATCCTAGTTAGCCGCGGAGACGCCTGGTCTGATTTTGCAGACCCCTCCCGGGTTCGCGTCGCCGTAAACCAGGTCATGGCCTCGGAGTCCACCTTGATTCAAGCGGGCGATGAAGTGGCTTGCTTTCCGCCGGTAACCGGGGGGTAGGGGCAATGTTTTCGCCGAGGGTCCTGGTTCAGGAGGCTGATTTCTCAGTAGAGGCCTGCCTCGATGCCCTGCGAAAACATCCCTCGGGCGCAATGAATCTTCAGGTTGGTGCGGTGGCTAGCTTTGTTGGCACGGTGAGGGAGCGTAACAATGGAGATGCCGTCTCCTCGCTCACGCTCGAGCACTATCCGGGTATGACAGAGCGCTCGATTGAAGCCATTATTGCCAAAGCTGAGGAGAGATGGCCGATTTTGGCCGCTCAAGTGATCCATCGTGTTGGAACGCTCTTGCCCGCGGATCAGATCGTTTTTGTCGGTGTCTGCAGTGCGCATCGCGAGGCTGCCCTCGAGGCCTGCGCCTACATCATGGATTTTCTGAAGACCGATGCGCCATTCTGGAAACGTGAGGAGACCCCGACTGGTCCTCGGTGGGTAGACGCCCGCGAATCAGATGAACAGGCGAAACATCGGTGGGGCACGCTGGAGGGGTCTGCTGGCGGCACTTGAAATGCCAGTGCCTCGCACCCATCTATGGCTTAAGACCGAATGAGGAGTCAAGCCATGAGAATCGATAAATTAACCACTGCTTTCCAACAGGCCCTTGCTGATGCACAGAGTTTGGCGCTTGGGCATGACAACCCAAGTATCGAGCCCTTGCATCTTTTGGTGTCATTGCTCGACCAGTCGGAGGGCAGCACGCGCTCTCTGCTATCACGCGCGGGCTGTAATGTTCAGAAGCTGGCCCAAGAAGCGCGAACCGGCCTCGATCGCCTGCCCAAGGTGCAGTCGGTCTCGGGCGAAATCCACGTGGGGTCGGAACTCAACCGCGTACTCAACCTGACCGATCGAGAGGCCCAGAAGCGCGGAGATCAGTTCATTGCGAGTGAACTCTTTCTGCTCGCACTGGCTGAGGATAAGTGTGAGGCGGGCAAGCTGCTGCGAGAGTCGGGCCTGTCTCGGCGAAGCCTAGAGATGGCCATTGATGCCGTACGCGGCGGGTCTGGCGTCGATACCCAGGAGGCTGAGGGCCAGCGTGAGGCCCTAAAGAAATACACCGTCGATCTGACCGAGCGGGCCATGGCGGGCAAGCTCGATCCGGTGATTGGTCGGGATGACGAGATTCGTCGATGCATTCAGATCCTTCAGCGCAGAACCAAGAACAATCCCGTGCTCATTGGTGAGCCCGGCGTGGGCAAGACAGCAATTGCGGAGGGACTTGCGCAGCGGATCGTGAATGGTGAGGTACCCGAGGGCCTGAAGGGAAAGAAGGTGCTCACGCTTGATATGGCGGCCCTCCTGGCGGG
>JBJOHF010000014.1:0-23136 GCA_046047855.1 Pseudomonadota bacterium
AATTTTCAGAGCTTCTCCGAGCTGGCCTTTGGTTTCGTACTGACCCCTGAGATTGTGCTCCAGTCCCTTTTGTTCTCTGTTGGTATGGGAGTAGCTGGGGGTATGCTGCCTGCCATTCGTGCCTCTCGGGTCGCCATCGTGGAGGCTCTCCGTGCCGCATAACCGCATGGCCCTGCGTGAGTGGCGCACGGCGAGTGTGCGCCTCATGTTCGCCGCGCTGCTTATCTCTGTCGCTGCTGTAAGTGCAGTCGGGTTTTTCGCAGGGCGGGTAGAGCATGCGCTGCTGTCCGACGCGCGCTCCAGTTTGGGGGCTGATCGGCTGCTCATTTCAGATCGCACCGTACCCGCAGACTGGATTGAATCCGCAAGTCGACTGGGCCTCCAGGTGGGGCTCGGCAGCTCTTTCCCAAGCGTTGTGCGCGCTGCAGACCGCTCGCTCTTGGTCTCGGTCAAGTCGGTCAGCATGGACTATCCGCAGCGCGGCTCCGTGCAGGTTGAGGCAATCCAACCCATGGCGAGGCCAGTGCTTGAAAGAGGAGAGGCCTGGGCAGATCCCTCTGTCCTCTCTCGTTTGGGCGTTCAACTGGGCGATGAGATTCAACTTGGGCAGTCGCGATTCCGGCTCACAGCTCGACTCCTGTTTGAACCGGATCGTGGTATGGCTTTCGTCAATTTCTCCCCGCGCCTCATGATCAGGCACGAAGATCTCGCTGCAACGGGCCTTGAGCAGCCGGGAAGCCGCATTTCTTATCGGCTCTGGGCTTCCTCCGGTCAACCCAGTGCGCTGCGCGCCTTTGACGCAGAGGTGCAGCCGACCCTCGGGGCGGGCCAACGGTTTCAGTCCATCGACAACGCGAGGCCAGAGCTTCGGGCAACCCTCGATCGTGCCCAAACTTTTCTTGCACTCACGGGCATGGTCGCTGTCTTGACAGCAGCTGCAGCGCTCTGGCTGGCCGCACGCCAGCTCGCGCGCGGTCTGCGCCCCCGGGTGGCCGTATGGAAGTCGCTTGGTGCGCCCTTCCCATTGATTCGCGGGGTTGTCCTGCGGCTTCTCGTGAGCTTGGTGTTGTTGGGTGGAGGGCTGGGTCTGGTGTTGGGATTCTTTGTGCAGCAGGCCGTGGCCGAACTGCTCTCTGGGCTCTTGGCCGTTCCGCTTCCTACCTTTCCACCTGCGGCCTGGGTCACGGTGGCTCAGGGCCTCGGACTGACCGCAGGCCTTCTCGCGCTGTTGGCCTGGCCGGTGGTCTCTCAGGCGTTACGTGCGCCCGCGCTTGAGAGTCTGCGCGGCCCCTCGAACCTCGATGTTTCCTTGCCTAACAAAGGGGGTCGGCTGCAGCGCCTCGGTCAATTGCTGCTGATATGGCTCGGGCTGTCTGTTGTTATGGGCTTTGGCTCTGGTCAAATGGAGCTGGCCATCTGGGTTTGCGCCGGCTTCGCGCTGATGGGTCTCATGGTCTGGCTTCTACTGATGGGTCTCACCAAGGGTTTGGGAGTTTTGCTGGCTTCACGCCCTCAGTTGCCCTGGCTGCTTCAGGGCCTCAAGCGTGCGTTGTTGAGACGATCTGCGGGCTTGGCAGCGCAGGTTCTGGGGCTTGGTCTTGCGCTCTCTGCGCTCTTTCTTCTGGCATTCGTGCGCGGAGACCTCATTGATGCATGGGGCCGAAGTCTGCCTGAGCAGGCGCCGAATCGTTTCGTCCTCAATGTCCTCCCTGGCGAGGAGGCCTCTGTCCTCGGCCTGCTAAAGAGCGCCGGCGTAGCCGATCCGAAGCTCGCGCCCATGGTGCGGGGTCGACTGGTCTCACGCAATCGTCAGCCGCTCTCTCCCGATCAGTTTCGAGACGACCGCGCAAAGCGACTGCTCGACCGAGAGATGAATCTCACCTATGCGAATGAGATTCCAAGCTATAACCGATTGACCCGGGGTAGCCCGTTGAATCCAGCACGCGCAGAGGTCTCCGTCGAGGAGGGGATTGCCCGCACGCTGGGCATTCAGTTGGGAGATCGGCTTGGCTTTGATGTGGCGGGTGATGCGATTGAGGCGGAAGTCACAAGCTTGCGCAGGGTCCGATGGGATTCGCTGTCCGTAAACTTTTTTATGGTGCTCAGTCCCGCTCTCATCGAAGATCAGGCCAAGACCTGGATCAGCTCGTTTTACGTGCCTGATGCGCAGAGCGCATCCCTTTCGAATGCCCTCTTAGATCGCCATCCAGGGGTGACCATTGTTGAGCTGGATGCGGTCCTTGCACAGCTGCGCAAAGTCTTAACGCAGGTCGTTACGGCTATCCAGGCGCTATTTGGTTTGAGTCTTGTCGCTGGCCTTCTGGTTCTGTGGGCTGCCCTGGTGGCGAGCCGCGCTGAGCGGGCACAAGAAGCCGCTTTGTTGCGCGCGTTTGGGGCCACGGCCCAGCAGATTGCCTGGGCCCAAGCACTTGAGTTGGCCTTTGTCGGGCTGATTGCGGGCGGCGCCTCCGCGCTACTCGCACAGGTTCTGGGCGCTGTTGTCGCAAGCCAGTTCTTTGACCTCCCTGTCGGTATCAATGGCTGGTCGGTCATGCTGGGGGCTGTCATCGGGGTCTCCCTCACCCTCGTGTCCGGCCTGCTGGCGCTCCGGCCGGTCCTGCGTCAGCCCGCCATCGCTGCACTTCGGCAGAGTGACCCCTCTGGCGCCATGGTTTCGCGATGAGAAACCTTGTTTTCATAATTTGAAATTCAACTGTTGCGGGGCGTCGTGGAAGTGTTTCACAAGATAGCCTCTCTTTTTATATTGCAAAATTTGTTCATTAAATCCTTGATTTAAAAAAATAAAAAATATTTCACAGGTTGGACAAAAAACTGATGCAAAGCAACAGTTTTCCGTAGGATGGAGGCACCAAATTCTTCCACTTAAGGAGCGCTCCATGACTACCCGTGAACAAGAAGCCCAAAAACTCCAGAAAGACTGGGCTGAAAATCCCCGCTGGCGCGGAATTAAGCGCGGCTATTCCGCTGAAGAGGTTATTCGCCTTCGCGGCTCCCTCTCTGTTGAGCACACGCTTGCCCGTCGCGGCGCTGAGAAACTCTGGGATCTCGTCAACAACGAGCCCTTCGTCAATTCACTCGGCGCACTCACAGGCAACCAGGCCATGCAGCAGGCGAAGGCCGGTCTCAAGGCTGTGTACCTCTCTGGCTGGCAGGTCGCTGGTGATGCCAATCTCGCAGGCGAGATGTACCCCGACCAGTCTCTCTATCCCGCCAATTCGGTGCCCCAGGTGGTCCGTCGGATCAACAACACGCTCACCCGTGCCGACCAGATTCAATGGATGGAAGGTAAGAACCCCGGCGATGATGGGTTCATCGACTATTTCCTGCCCATCGTTGCGGACGCGGAGGCTGGATTTGGTGGGGTGCTCAATGCATTCGAGCTGATGAAGGCCATGATTGACGCAGGAGCCGCTGGCGTTCACTTCGAAGACCAGTTGGCCAGCGTGAAGAAGTGTGGCCACATGGGCGGTAAGGTCCTCGTGCCCACCCGTGAGGCCGTTGCTAAGCTGGTTGCCGCGAGACTGGCCGCCGACGTCATGGGTGTACCCACCGTTTTGCTTGCGCGCACAGATGCTGAGGCCGCAGACTTGGTCACATCCGATGTCGACGAGAACGACATTCCCTTCTTGACCGGAGAGCGCACCGTCGAAGGGTTCTATCGTACGAAGAACGGTCTCGACCAGGCGATTTCGCGTGGCCTGGCCTATGCGCCCTATGCCGACATGATCTGGTGTGAAACGGGTACGCCTGATCTTGCATATGCGCGTGCCTTTGCAGAGGCCATTCACAAGCAGTTCCCTGGAAAGCTTTTGTCCTACAACTGCTCGCCCTCATTCAATTGGAAGAAGAACCTGGACGATGCAACCATTGCCAAGTTCCAGCGTGAGCTTGGCGCCATGGGCTACAAGTTCCAGTTCATCACCCTGGCTGGGTTCCACAGCCTGAACTACTCGATGTTCAATCTCGCCTATGGCTATGCGCGCGACAACATGACCGCGTTTGTGGAGCTGCAGCAGGCCGAGTTCGCTGCAGCCGAGCGTGGCTTTACTGCAGTGAAGCACCAGCGAGAAGTTGGAACGGGTTATTTCGATGCGGTCACCACGACCATCGAAAGCGAGGCATCTACGGCTGCACTGAAGGGGTCAACAGAAGACGAGCAGTTCTTCGACGGAAAAAAGGTCGCGTAAGCAGACTGCACAGGAGACAACAACCCATTCAGTGGGAGGAGGAGCAGGTCGGCAGCCTTATCGGGCTGACCGACTGCCGGGAGAGCAGCGTCTGAGGTGTGACCCGCAACAGATGCTTTGCAAAGGGAGGCTAATCAGCCTCCCTTTGCTTTTTGTGCTGCAAGGTGGTTTGGCGATCGCTCGAGCGCGCGATTTCCCAGGCGGCTTGGTCGTCCTGGCCGAGTTGCTGCACGAGCCACGGCATCGCTGCCTTGCAGGCCTCCTGAAGGCCAAAGGGCGGATTAAAGACAAGCATGTGACTGCCTGTTAGGCCGAGCCCGTCTGCGAGTGGTCGCTTCACCTTGAGACTCACCCGTAGGCATTCCACATCGGGAATGGCAAAGGCCTGACGGAGAATGCGTTCCACTTCAAAACGCGCCAGCATGGGAACCCAGAGCAGGAGCGTGGCGTTTGACTGGCGCTGCAGCGCTTCACGCATCGCATGGGTGGCCTTGATGTAGTCCGACTTCATTTCATAGGGTGGATCGATCAGGACCAGCGCGCGGCGACTGGGGCAGGGCAGCAGGCCCTTGAGTTGCTCGAATCCGTCAGCCTTCTCCGCCTTGATCCGACGGCCTCGTCCGCTGAGCGTCTCGGCAAGAAGGGGAAAGTCGGTCGGGTGAATCTCAAAGGCTCTCAGACTGTCAGTGGCGCGAAGTTGCCGAGCGATTAGCAATGGCGAGCCTGGAAGCACTGTGAGTGCGTCTTGGGTGGGTTGTGCCTCGGAGATAGCCTCAAGGTAGCGCTGTATAAGATCGGGCATACCTGCTCTGTGCATGGGCCAGAGACGCCCAAGACCGGTATTCAGTTCGTCTTTTCCGCGAACCAGTTTTGTCTCTCGCGCATATTGCCCAGCGCCAGCATGCGTATCGACCGACAGAAAGGGGGTGTCCTTCTGTTGCAAGTAGTCCAGGCAATAGAGCAGAACAGAGTGCTTGAGTACGTCTGCGTGATTGCCAACGTGAAAGGCATGACGATAAGAGAGCATGCTAAGCGGAGATCCTAATAGGTGACGGGAACAGGGTCGAGGCTGCGCCACAGCAGCCAGCTTGCCGCAGTTCGGTAAGGACGCCATTGCTCTGCGTGGGCTATGGCTTGGGAACGACTTGGCAGTACGCCATTGTAGTAGAGCAAGCCCATGCCTTTGATCACGCCAAGATCTCCATCAGGAAAAATGTCCGGGCGCATCAGTGTGAAGATGAGAAACATGTCTGCAGTCCAGGGTCCAATGCCGGGTCTGGCAACAAGTAAGCGCTTGACCTCTGCGTCATCTGCGCGGGCAAGGGTTTGGGCGAGTCTGGGCTGCTCATCGAACCACTGGGCAAGGGCCACAAGGTAGGTCATCTTCGCTTGTGAGAGGCCGGCGCCACGCAGGTCGCTGGGACTTGTGTTGAGCACCAGGGTTGGAGTGAGTCGGGAGCGGGTGTTATTGACGGCACAGGCCTGCCGAACTCTCGCCCACACCGAATCAGCCGCCTTGACAGAGATTTGCTGTCCCACAATCGCACGTGCGAGTGTGGTGAATGCGTCGCCACGGGAGGTGAGGCACTCGGAACCCACACGCTGGATGATCTGTTCCAGGATGGGGTCTGCGTGCCCCAACATAGAGAGCCCGTCGCACCACCATGACGCTGTTTGGTTCGGTCTTGGCATGAATGGAGCATCTTACAGATATACACTCAGAGCATGGCTCTGAACCCGCTTCCAAAAGTCCTGGCCTTCGATGCCTACGGCACCCTGTTTGATGTCCTCTCGGTCAGTCAACGACTAGAGGCGTACTTCCCCGGTGAAGGTCGTGCCATGGCGCAGCTGTTGAGAGACAAGCAGCTGGAGTACAGCCGCCTTCGAACGATAGCCGGCGGGCAGCATATCAAGCCGTTCTGGCAGATTACCCAAGACGCATTGCGTTTTACCCTGCGCGCATTCGATAAGCCCCCCCAAGAAGATGTCGTCCGGTCTGTCATGCAATCCTATGCACAGATCTCGGCGTATCCCGAGGTGATCGATGCCCTCGGTACCCTCCGTGAGGCAGGCATTGCGTTGGTGGTGCTCTCGAATGGCAACGCCGAGATGCTCAACGAGGCTTTACGTCACTCGGGACTCACGCCCTTGTTTGATGGTGTGCTTTCAGCTGAGCAGGTTGGCTGCTTCAAGGTCGACCCGCGCGTTTACGCGCTCGCATGCTCCTTCGCGAACTGTAAGCCTGAAGAGGCCGTGTTGATCTCGTCTAACGCCTGGGACGTCGCAGGCGCAAGATGGCAAGGGTTGCAGGCCTATTGGGTCAATCGGGCCAATCTCCCCTTTGACGAGCTCGATACGCTGCCCTCGGCACAGGGGAAAAGCCTGCTTGCCTTCGTGGACTGGGTTCTGGGGGAAAGGCGCTAAGTGTCCACCACAACCATCATCCTGTTAGGCGGGTCTCTGCTGTTGCTCGTGGCCTACGTGATCGAAATCGCCGCTCGGCGATGGAAATTCCCAGCTGTACTCGCACTGCTCTCACTCGGGTTGCTGATCAATCTGTTCACCGGTGGAATGGGGAAGGCCGCTGTATTGATCGAGAATGCGCTGCCGGTCATTGGCACCCTTGGACTCATTCTGATTGTTTTGGAGGCGGCGCTGGACTTGGATGTGCGCTCAGACCGTCTTCACCTCATGGGCAAGGCCTTCTTCGCGGCACTACTCGCCGTGGCGGGACTCTCCATGTTCATCGGTCTATTCCTTGTCTGGGTGGTCGGGTTCTCTGACTACCTGGCCGGACTGGTTGCCATTCCATTGGCAGTCGTGAGCAGTGCTGTGGCCATTCCCGCTGCCCAGCGTCTTGGAGAGGACGCGCGAGAATTTATTACCTATGAGAGTGCCTTCGCGGACATCTTGGGGGTGTTGCTGTTCTTTGCGTGGCTGACCTCACAGGGCCTGGCCTCTGGCTTCGCATACAACCTGGTTGGAGGCGGACTGCTCTCCATTCTTTTATCTGTGGTTTTTGTTCTGGGTCTTTACTGGCTCATGAATAGACTGACTGGACACGTACGCTTTGTCCCCATGATGGCCGGCCTACTGCTGCTCTACGCCACAGGTAAGGCGCTCAATCTCTCGCCTTTGCTGTTGGTGCTGGCCTTCGGGCTTTTTCTGAGCAACATTGCACTCTTGCAGGCATGGTCTCCCCGCTTGGCAGCGATCGGATCGAATGACTTTCCCGCTGCGGTCAATGAGTTCAGGGCCCAGGTCACTGAATTTACCTTTGCCATTCGATCCATCTTCTTTATCCTTTTGGGCATTTGGGCGGACTTGCCCAGCCTGCTTGCCTTCGATGCCATGCTCTGGGCCGTGTTGGCTCTTGCAGCAATTTTTCTGATTCGTCGGCCATTGTTATGGGTGGTGCGAGCGCCCTATCCGCATGAGCTGATGTGGGTCAGTCCCCGGGGCCTGATTACCGTTTTGCTTCTTCTGACTGCCAAGGAGGAGGCAGGTCTTTCAGAGGAGATCTTCCCCATGGGTGCTGCCCTCTGGCTGGTATTGGCATCGAGTGCTGCAACCCTGCTTGCGCGTCAGAAAACACAGGAGAGCTAGTTGTATGTTGATGGTTTTATCGCCTGCAAAGGCACTCGACTTTGAGCGCCCCTCCCCAAATCTTGCGATTACCGTTCCGCAGTTCGAGGCAGAGGCGGCACTGCTTGTGGAGCGATTAAAACGTCTCTCGCCTGCAGACATTGGACGGCTCATGAGCTTGAGTGAGTCGCTTGCGCATCTCAATGCAGATCGATTCTCCCAATGGGAGTCTGGCGTAGTGACACCACCCGAGGCACGTCATGCGATTCTCGCCTTCAACGGGGACGTGTACGAAGGTCTCAATGCACAGACGCTCAAGAAGGCTCAACTTCAATGGGCCCAAGAGCATCTTTGCATTCTCTCGGGTCTCTATGGGGCGTTGCGTCCCTTGGATGCCCTACAGCCTTACCGCCTGGAAATGGGTACTCGTCTTGCGACAGACCGAGGATCCGACTTGTATGCGTTCTGGGGCCATCGCGTCACGAACGCAATTAATGATCGGCTGCATACGCTTCAGGCCAAGCGTGAGCCCTCTGTTCTCTTGAACCTCGCCTCACAGGAGTATGCAAAGGTGCTGCGGTTCAAGCCCGGCGCCCAGACCGCTTCAGATCCTGGGGGGCCTGGCCTTCAGGCGGAGCAAGTCGTTTCGCCGGTTTTTGAGGATGAGCAGCCAGATGGAGGCTACAAGGTGGTGAGCTTTTTCGCCAAGCGTGCGCGCGGCCTTATGGCGCGATTTGTCATTGAGCAGCGCATCCTGAAGGCGACCGATCTGTCGGGTTTTGACCTTGAGGGCTACCGGTGGATGAAGGCGATCAGCACGCTCGAGAGGCCAGTCTTTCGCCGGCGTCGCGCGGCGGAATGAACTGAGGTTCGGGTTCAAGCCATACGCCGAACTTAGCCAGGACTGTGCGCTGGATGTGACTCGCGAGCGATAGGAGCTCGGTCCCGGTCGCTCCACCGTGGTTTACGAGCACCAGTGCATGTCTGTCTGAAACGCCGGCCTGTCCGTGCCGAAAGTTCTTCAGCCCACAGGCCTCAATCAGCCACCCTGCTGAGAGCTTTGTCTCGCTGTCCTTGATTGGGTAGTAAGGCATTTGAGGGTAACGCTCGGAGAGGCTATTCGCGAAGTCCACAGGCACAATGGGATTCATAAAAAAGCTCCCGACATTGCCCTGTTGCTCGGGCGACGGGAGCTTCTGATTCCGCAAAGACATAACGGCATGTGCAATCAGCATTGGAGAAACAGGGTGCCCATGTGAAAGGCGCTCAACCTCGGCAGCAAGTCCGGCGTATGCATACTCGAGTGTCGGATGATGCCCCGTCTGAAGTCGAAAATCGACCGCAACCACCAGATACCGCGGCTGATTCCATGGGCCTTGAACACTTGGGTCTTTGAATTGCGAGCTACGATATCCAAACCCACACGCGTCCGCGGAGAAGCTCACATGTGTCTGTCCGTGAAAGTCCCACGCATGCACCGTGTCAATCCGGTCGCAGACCTCGACACCGTAGGCTCCAATGTTCTGGATCGGTGCGGCGCCGACTGTACCGGGAATGAGCGCGAGATTCTCGAGCCCAGCCCAGCCTTGAGAGAGGGTCCACATGACAAAGGCATGCCATGACTCACCTGCGGCGCATCTCACGCGGATGTCGTGCGCAGTCTGCTCCAGCCGCACCAGCCCTCGAAGCTGGTTATGAATCACGGTAACAGGGAGCGGGGTATGCGCATCACTGGTTATGACCACGTTGCTGCCGCCTCCAAGGATCAGTCGGGGCTGATCACGAAGCTGCTCACTCAGGTTAGGCAAGGCAAGACTGTCCGTGAGCGCCACGAGCGCCCGCGCGAACGCGGGGAGTCGGAGGGTGTTGAGACCGGTGAGGTCAGCTGGGCTGACTGGAGAGCCGGACATAGATGGGCGCAAAGGGTGCCGCTTGCGTGAGGTCGATGAGCCCTTCGCGCGCCAGTTCTAACAGGGCGAGAAAATGAACCACGACGACCGGTATGCCACCCCCTGCGCGGATGGCTTCCTCGAAGAGGTCTTGGAATTCGACAAATGAGACCGACCGGAGTTGGCGCAGAATTTTGGCCATATGCTCTCGCACGGAGAGCGCCTCGCGGGTGACCTGGTGATGCGCCACCAGCTTGGCGCGCTTGAGAAGCTCTCGCCAAGCCTGTTGAAGGTCGAGCGCGTTGACCTGAGGCAGTCGAGGTGCGAGCGTCTGCTCCACAAAGACCTGGGCGGCAAAGACATCCCTGCCAGCCTGTGGAAGGCCATCGAGCTTCTGGGCTGCGAGTTTCATCTGCTCGTACTCGAGTAGTCGGCGTACCAGCTCGGCACGTGGGTCCTCGGGCTCATCCTCACCCGCTTTGGGTCGCACGGGCAGCAGCATGCGAGACTTGATTTCAATCAGCATGGCTGCCATGAGCAGATACTCTGCCGCGAGCTCGAGGTTATGTTCGCGCACCTCATCAATGTATTTCAGGTACTGCTGCGTCACCTCGGCCATCGGAATGTCGAGGATATTGAAGTTCTGACGACGGATGAGATACAGGAGCAAGTCCAGGGGCCCTTCAAAGGCCTCCAGGATGACTTCTAGTGCGTCCGGCGGAATGTAGAGGTCTCTAGGGAAGTCGACGAGCGGCTCTCCGTAGAGCCGGGCAATCGCCTCCACTTCCGGATTCGGTGGGGGATGTGTGCTGGTCACCGAGACTTATGTTTGATAGACGTATGGCTTTTGGGGCACGCGTGCACGCTGAGCCCGCTCGAACGCGTCGAGGTCGATGGGATCTTTGTCCCAGAGCTTGGCGCGTCCCTCTCGTTGACTCTGCTCCAGATGCGGCTTGGCGAGCTTGAGGTCTGCAAGAAACTGCGTCGTCTCAGATTCGTAGTGCGCGCGAGAGAAGATGGGCATCGTGGACTCCTAGAGGCTGGCTTTGTTGGCTTCAATAAGGCGGTCAATTTGTTCGCGATCGACCCGAGAAAACAAATGCTGGAAGGGCTGCACCTGCTCAAGCACTGGGTGATCCAGGTCTAACCAATTCCAAGGGCGCACAAGACCGAAGACTTCCGATTCAGCGCGAGCGACTGCATGCGGCAAGATAGGCTTGAGCAAGATAGCGAGCCGAGCAAAGCAGCGCAGACTGGTGCTGACCACGCGGTGCAAAAGCGCTTCCTGTCCCTCCTGCTTCGCCAATTCCCATGGCTTGTATTGGTCTACATAGCCATTCACGGCATCCATGAGTGCGCCGATCTCCCGAACCACTTTAGCGGTGTCGCGCGCCTCATAGGCTTGTGCGATGCTCGGTGCGCGCTCAGAGAAGCGTCCCTCCAACTCTGCGTGGTCTCCTTCGCCTGCATCCCGCGCGTCGCTTAAAAGTCGTCCTTCGAATCGCTTCACCACGAAGCCCGCACAGCGGCTTGCGATATTGGCAAACTTGCCAACAAGATCGCTGTTGACCTTGGCAATGAAGTCCGCAAAACTCAAATCGAGATCTTCCATGCTGCCATTGAGCTTCGCCGCGAAGTAATACCGCAGCCAGTCTGGGTTCAAACCTTGGTCGATGTAGCTCTGTGCGGTAATGAAGGTGCCGCGGGATTTGCTCATCTTGGCGCCATCGACCGTGAGAAATCCATGCGCGTAGACGTGGGTGGGGGCGCGGTGGCCAGAGAACACCAGCATGGCCGGCCAAAAGAGCGTGTGAAAGTAAAGAATGTCCTTGCCAATGAAGTGAATCTGCTCAATGGTCGAGTCTGGTCGCACGAAATCTTCGAACGCGCGTCCGTGCTGCTCGCACCATTTCTGAAGGGCTGCGTAGTAGCCAATCGGAGCATCGAGCCAGACATAGAAGTATTTGCCTTGTGCCCCAGGAATCTCAAATCCGAAATAAGGCGCATCACGCGAGATATCCCAATCACCTAAGCGCGATTGTCCCTGCTCGTCCGTGCCGAGCCATTCACGCAGCTTATTCGCTGCTTCGGGCTGGAGGCGGTCTTCCTCGAGGGCCCAACGGTTTAAAAATTCAACGCAGCGTGGGTCCGAGAGGCGAAAGAAATGGTGTTCACTCTCGCGCGTCTCTGGACGAACGCCACTTACTGCAGAGACGGGATTGATGAGGTCGGTGGGTGCGTATGTGGCTCCGCAGGCTTCACAGGAGTCGCCGTACTGGTCCTTGGCGCCACATTTGGGGCAGTCACCCTTGATGAATCGATCAGGCAGGAACATCGCCTTCACAGGGTCGTACATCTGCTCGATGGTGCGCACTTCAATGAGGCCCTGCGCCTGAAGCGCGAGGTAAATCTGCTCTGAGAGTGCTTTGTTCTCGGGGGAGTGTGTCGTGTAGTAAAGGTCGTAGGCGACGCCGAAGGACTCGAAATCTCGGCTGTGCTCGGCCCAGACCCGCTCGATCAGTGCCTCGGGTGAAATGCCCTCTTTTTCGGCCCTCAACATAATGGGTGTTCCATGGGTGTCATCTGCACAGACGGCAACCACCTCATGCCCTTGAAGCCTTTGAAATCGCGAGAAAATATCGGTTTGAATGTGCTCCACCATATGGCCCAAATGAATGGCGCCATTGGCATATGGGAGGGCAGATGTGATGAAGAAGGCGCGACGAGTCATAGCCTCCTAGTTTAGCGCTTCGGTCATAATTGCCCCATGACGATAAAAAGTGACCACTGGATCCGCCGCATGGCCCAGAGCCAAGCCATGATTGAGCCGTTTGAGGCTGGCCAAGTACGGGCGGTCTCGGGCCAGAAAATTGTCTCTTATGGCACGTCGAGCTATGGCTACGACGTGCGATGCGCTGATGAATTCAAGATTTTCACGAACATCAACAGCACCATCGTGGACCCAAAGAACTTCGACACGGGCTCTTTCGTTGATTTCAAAGGCCCAGTCTGCATCATCCCGCCCAATTCGTTTGCGCTTGCCCGAACGGTCGAGTATTTCCGCATTCCGAGAAGCACGCTGGTGGTCTGCCTGGGCAAATCCACCTATGCGCGATGCGGCATTATTGTGAACGTGACGCCGCTAGAGCCAGAGTGGGAGGGGCACGTCACGCTTGAGTTCTCTAATACAACGCCACTTCCGGCGAAGATCTACGCCAATGAAGGGTGCGCACAGATGCTCTTCTTCGAAAGCGATGAAGTCTGTGACACCTCCTACAAAGACCGTGGGGGGAAGTACCAGGGTCAGACGGGCGTCACACTTCCGAAGACCTAAACGATCCGACGCGATCGAGAGTCTGAAACCGATACCGAAGGCCTCCGGCCGAGGCCTGCCAAGCCGTTGCCGACTGCTCTTGCCAGGTGCCCGCTTGTAGTTCCGGGAAAAAAGCGTCGCCCGGAACCGTCTGGTCAATCCAGGTGAGCTCGAGTCGGTCTGTCATGGAGAGCGCTTGCGAATAGACCTCCGCGCCGCCAATGACCATGAGCTCGGGCTCCCCTGTGGTCTCTGCAAGCCAGAGCGACTCCTCCACCGATCGAACCACTCGAACCTGATCTCGGTGCTCTGGTAGGGGTTGCCAATCCGTCTGACGGGTCAGCACGTGGTGGGGCCGGCCAGGAAGCGGCTTGCCTCGCATGGCCAGGATCGACTCATAGGTTTTTCGACCGAGGAGCACGGGTTTGCCGATCGTGAGCGCCTTGAAATGCTGTAAGTCCTCGGGCAGATGCCAGGGCAGTTCATTCTTAAGTCCGATGCAGCGATTACTGGCCAGTGCAGCAATGGCCGTGATGTGGGGCCTCAAGGCTGAACCTAGATTGCCACCGGCGCTTTGATCGCCGGATGACACTGATAATTCAGGAAGGTGAAGTCCTCATAGGTGTAGTCGTAGAGGCTGTCCGGTTTGCGATTGATCAGGAGTGTGGGGAGTGCGAAGGGCTCCCTGCTTAACTGCTCACGGGCCTGGTCAAGATGATTTTCATAGAGGTGACAGTCGCCGCCGGTCCAGACAAAGTCGCCAACGCTCAGGCTTGTTTGTTGGGCGACCATGTGGGTCAGCAGCGCATAGCTTGCAATATTGAATGGCACTCCAAGGAAGATATCTGCGCTGCGCTGGTAAAGCTGGCAGGACAAGCGTCCATCCGCCACATAAAACTGAAAGAACGCGTGACAGGGCGCAAGCGCCATCTGCGGAATATCGGAGACGTTCCAAGCACTGACAATGAGCCGCCGTGAGTCTGGGTTGCTTCGGATCTGCTCGAGCAGTTGCTGCATCTGGTCAATGGCCGCGTGGGGGTTCTCAGCGGTTGGGGCGGGCCAGGCACGCCACTGCTTTCCATAAACAGGGCCGAGGTTGCCATCGGCATCCGCCCATTCATCCCAAATGCTCACGCCTGCAGCCTTCAGGCTTGCGATGTTGGTCTCACCCCGCAAGAACCAAAGCAGCTCGTGAACGATGCTCTTGGTGTGAAGCTTTTTGGTTGTTACGAGGGGGAAACCATCTGCGAGGTTAAAGCGCATCTGCCAACCAAAGACGGATCGCGTGCCCGTGCCTGTGCGGTCGGATTTTTGGGTCCCGTGATGAAGCACATGCCGCATCAATTCAAGATAAGGCTGCATCAGCCCTGTCCATCCTCATGAAGGGCAAAACTGACGCGAGAGAAGCCTGCATCGACCATTGTGACTTCGCCGGTAATGCCCCCTGCAAGATCCGAGAGCAGGAAGGCGCAGGCGTTGCCAACATCATCAATCGAGACATTTCTGCGCAAGGGGGCAGACTTCTCCACGACGTTGAGGATCGTTCCAAAGCCTTTGATTCCACTGGCGGCTAGGGTTTTGATTGGACCGGCTGAGACAGCATTGACCCGAATCCCCATGGGCCCCAGATTAGCAGCCAGGTATCGGGTTGCGGCTTCGAGGCTGGCCTTGGCTAAACCCATCGTGTTGTATGCAGGAACCACACGCTCTGCGCCCAAGTAGCTGAGCGTCACAAGTGCGCCACCGTTCTCTCGCATCAGGGGAAGCGCTGCTTTGGCAAGTGCTGGAAAGCTGTACGAGGAAATCTCGTGGGCGATTCGAAAGCTTTCCCTGCTGAGGCCGTCTAGGAATTCGCCTGCAATGGCCTCGCGTGGGGCAAATGCAATCGCATGCAAAAGTCCGTCAAGCTGAGGCCAATGCTGGCTAAGCGCATCAAACAGTGCGCTGATCTGGCTGTCTTCCGATACGTCGCAGGGGAAACACAGGCTACTGCCGAACTCTGCGGCCATGTCCTTTACGCGCGTCTCAAAGCGCTCGTTCTGGTACGTGAAGGCCAATTCAGCACCCTGCGCATGACAGGCTTTGGCCACACCATATGCAATGGAACGATTGGAGAGCAAGCCAGTGATGAGAATGCGTTTGCCGCGCAGAAATGACATGACGGGAGCCTTTCGAATCAGAACGCCCATTTTATCGTTATCGCTACACTGCAGCCTCATGCGCCTCTTCGCACACCTTCTGATTGCCACCGTGTTCCCACTCTTTATGAACGGGATGGCTTTGGCTAAGCCCGGGGAGTGGGTCGCTGCGATTGCGCTGGAGGGAAAGCCTGCACTGCCACCGGATGGTGTTTTTCCGTACGCGTCTGCGTCCGGAGTACCCGGGGGCCAGTTGCAGCTCGGTGTCTTGGGCGGGTTCGACCGGCTTAACCCGTTTATGCTGGGTGGGAAGGGTCCTCGCGGCATGATGGAGCTGGTTTTTGAGCCATTGGCCATGGCAAGTCTCAATGAGCCGATGACCCTCTACGGATTGCTTGCTGAGTCGATGCTGCTGGCGCGAGACGGTCGGTCGATGAGCTTTCGCCTTCATGCCCAGGCCCGGTTTTCAACGGGCGAGCCCGTCACCGCTGAGGATGTCACCAAGAGCTTTACCTGGCTGACCAGCGCGCAGGCAAGTCCATTCTGGAAACATTATTGGAAGGGTGTTTCTCGGGTGGTCACGCTCGATGCGCGGACTGTGCGTTTCGAGTTTGACGCTGCCAATCCGGAGCTTGGATTTCTGATCGCCGGGCTCCCCGTGTTTCGCGTTTCTCATTGGAGCGCAGACGAGGCCCTGGTCGGTTCTGGCCCCTACGCCGTCTCAGAATGGGTGCGTGGTCGCTCCGTTCATTACCGGAGGAACCCAGACTACTGGGGCTTTGATCGGCTCCCGCGACGGGGACAGTTCCATTTTGAATCAGTCGTCTTTCGCTATGCGAGGGATGTTTCAGCGCTGCGGCAGTGGCTCGATTCTGGCCAGATTGACCTCTGGTCACCGCCTGAGACAGAGCGCCTGGCAGCCCTTCCAATGGGTGCCCAGCTGCGCACCATGCCCAATACCAATCCAAACGGCATGCTGGGGCTCTTTTTCAACCTTCGACGCCCCGAAATGAGTGACCCGCTCGTGCGGCAAGCGCTGTCACTGCTCTTGGACTTTGAATGGCTCAACCGACAAGTGCTGGGTGGTGGCAAGACCCGCAGTGAGTCCTTCTTCTCCAATACCGCCATGGCGGCGAGCGGTCGCATGAGTTCGGCTGAGCAGGGTCTCGCCCAGCGGCTTTTTGGTGCTCTGGGACTGGCGGTGCCACAGCGCATGGCCATGGACCTCACGGCGACACCCTTAGCTCCGGATAGGGCACGCGCTGAGGCCGTTCGATTGCTTGAGCGCGCGGGATGGGTATGGACGCGAGGGCGGTTGCACCCTGTGGGTCAGCCTGATTTCGTGGTCGAGGTGGCGCTGCATGACCACAGCCTTGCAGGACCGTTGCGTGTTTGGCAAAGTGCCCTGGCCCGCCTGGGCATTCGATCCGTCTTGTTGACTGAAGATCCTGTTGCCCATCGACGGCGAGTCATGGAGGGGCGGTTCCACCTCGTGAGCCAGTTGCAGCTCAGCTCCACGAGACCGGGACCTGAACTCCTTGCGCGATTCTCCTCTGCATCCGCTGGCCAGCCTGGCACAGATGCTGTCGTCGGTCTCTCAGACCCTGCCGTGGATCTGGCGATTGAGGCTGTCTTATCGGCACGATCTGAGACGGACCGTCAGACGGCAGCTCGGCTGCTCGACCGGATGCTGCGGTCACAGTTTGTCGCTCTGGGTCTCTGGCACAATGCAGCCCATCGCGTTGTTCTGCGAAGGGGTCTTCGAATGCCCCAACAGCCTCCAGACATCATGGACCCCGAGATCTGGCTGCTGACGACCGCATGGTGGGGACAACAGCAGTGAAGCCAGAAACCAGCTACTTTCTCCGCCGCGTGCTGATTGGCCTGCCGACCTTGGGGTTGCTATTGGCCGCCGTTTTCGGGCTTGTTCAACTCCTGCCTGGCGGGCCCGTTGATCATCTTTTGGTCTCCATGCCACAGGGGGGCGCCACCGCCTTTCAGCCTGTTCAAACAGCCCTCACGGCGGAGCAGGTTGCACAGCTTCGCGCCCAGCTGGGCCAGGATTTGCCGCCGCTCGCGCAGTTCTACCAGCTGGTGTCAGGCTACCTGACGGGTGATCTTGGACAGAGTCTTTTTTATCAACGCCCAGTCTCTGCGCTTCTGACGGAGCGGCTGCCCGTGTCTGCGCTGTTAGGACTCTCTAGCCTCGTGCTTGCCTGCGCCGTGGCCGTTCCTTTGGGGCTGTGGCAAGCCCTGAGGGAGGGACGTGCAGTGGATCGTGGCCTCTCTTTCTTGACCTTGTTGCTCTATTCCATTCCTGGCTTTGTGCTCGGCTCTTTGTTGCTGCAATGGTTCTCTGTGGGTGCCGGGGTTGGCTGGGCGCCTGTGGTTTGCCTCTCCAGTGGTTTTCTGGCGAGTCTTGCGCTCCTTACACGATCTGCTGCGATTCGCGAGATGAGTCAAGCGTATGTCTGGACCGCTCAGGCGAAGGGATTGCCCTTCAGAAGGATGCTCGCGCATCATGTCTTGCCCAATGTGCTGCTTCCCATTTTGGCCGCCATGCCGAGTTGGTTTGTTTCCGCGGCTGTCTCTGGTTCCCTCCTGATTGAGACGCTCTTTGGCGTGGAGGGCATGGGGCTTATGGCTGTAGAGGCGGTTGCACGCAGGGACTATCCCGTTGTGCTTGGCTGCGTCTTGGTCGCAGGTGTGGTCAGTTTGGTCGTCAAGCTGCTCATCGACTTGGCCTATGGCTGGGTTGACCCTCGCGTGCGCCTTCAGGTGGGCGCCACATGATGGGCCTCTGGCGCGCTATTCGCCATGGCTGGGTGCTTACGGTGCTGTTGCTGATTGCGCTGATGGCGCCGATGCTCTCGAGCGAGAAGCCCTTGGTCATGCGCGTCAGTGGGGTGACCTATTGGCCCATGCTCGAGTCGGTATCGGAGCGAACACTTGGCGGGGAACTGCAGAGTGCACCCCGATACCGAGATCCATGGGTTCTTGAGGTGTTGAGTCGGCCGGGGAACTGGGCATGGTTTCCGCTGAATCCGTATTCAGCCGAGACCATCGACCTTGAGAGTGCCACTCCGTTTCCGTCCCCCCCCGATGCGCGCCATTGGTTTGGAACGGACGCCCAGGGGCGTGACCTCTTCGCCCGCGTGGTAGAGGGGTTCCAGTTTTCTGTCTTGTTCGGACTCTCACTCGCTGCCGCATCCCTGGTCGTTGGGGCTGCCTTGGGCGCACTCCAAGGTTTTTTGGGAGGGTGGGTAGACCTCATTCTGCAGCGGCTCACAGAGGCGTGGAGCCTGCTACCTGAGCTACTCGTGCTGCTGCTTGTCGCCAGTCTGTTCACGCCCCATGTCGGATTGCTCTGGCTCATTCTGCTTGCATTCGGTTGGATGGGCGTGGCCGAGCAAGTGCGTGCAGAGGTACTCAAGAATAGGCATTTGGGTTATGTCACTGCAGCGCGAGCGATGGGTTTGAGTGGGTTCCAGTTGGTGACGCGCCACCTGCTGCCCAATAGCCTCGCGCCAGCACTCTCTGTGCTGCCCCTAAGGGTCTTGGCCGCCGTGCTCTCTCTGGTCAGTCTTGACTTTCTCGGCGTCTCCTGGGGCGTAGACGCACCCACTTTGGGCGGCCTTCTCGCTGAGGCTGCGACGACGCAGAGCACCTGGTGGCAAACGAGCTTTGTCGTGGGTGTCTTGTTTGTGCTGCTGCTCGCCCTGAGCCTTGCGGCGGGCCTATTCAGCGCTCCCTTTTCGAGGCAGTCGAGGCCCAGATGCTGAGCTTGCGAGACTTTAGCCTCGAATATGAATCCGAGAACCCCGTCTTGCGTGGGCTGTCGCTCTCGCTCGAGGCAGGATCGGTGATGTGTCTGGTTGGGGAGTCAGGTGCAGGTAAGTCCAGCCTGGCTCGGGCGCTCCTGGGTTTGCGTGATGGGGCCAAACGATCGGGTGTGTTGAATTGGCAGGGTCAGGACATCGATATTCAAGATGAGGCTGCGTGTGCCAGGCTTCGTGGACGAGAGATCGCCTGGGTTCCTCAAGATGTGGACCTGGCACTCAATCCAGTTCAGCCCATTGGTGTGCAGGTTCAGGAGGCGCTTACCTTCGGTGCTTCCGCTTCCGCGTCGCTGCATGAGGTTCTCTTCGCTGCGGGTCTTCATGACCCTGAGCGTCAGGCGCAGCAGTTTCCCCATGAGCTCTCCGGTGGAGAACGTCAACGCGCGCTCATTGCCATTGCGCTCGCCTCTGGAGCCAAACTCATCATTGCAGACGAGCCCACGTCAGCGCTTGATTTGCCGCTGCGGGCCCTGGTGCTCGAGAGCCTGACCCAGTGGGTTCGCACCCGCGGGGCCAGTCTCCTATTGCTCACCCACGATCTCAATGCGGTTCGAACAGTCGGGGGGCATATGGCTGTCCTCGCCCAGGGGACGATTATCGAGACGGGTCCTGTTGAACTATTGCTCGAGAGGCCAAGTCATTCGATCACCCGTGAACTGTTGGGCAGGCGGATAGACGCTCAGATCACGCCACCCAAGGCGCGCGATGGATATTTGGATGTGCGCCGACTGACCCTCATGTCCCCTCCGGGACCTTGGCTTGTTGGGAAGCCTGTTCGTGCCCTGGTCAATCAGGCCAGTTTCATTGCAAGTCAGGGTGAGACGCTCGGCGTTATTGGAAGCTCAGGAAGCGGAAAGACCAGCCTCGCGCTCGCGCTGCTCAGACTCGCCAGTGGCCGGCAGTCTGGGGAGATCCAGATTGCCGGGCGAGAGTTGATGGGGCTCTCCAGCCGTGAGCTCCGGGACCAGCGGCGCCGATTCCAATGGGTTCCGCAAGACCCGGCAGCAAGTCTCTCGCCGAGGCACTCGGTTCGCGAGTGCCTTGAGGAGGTGTTACTGCTGCACCATCGAAACCTCTCCCCCATCAAGCGCCTGGCGCTCTGTGAGGAGGCACTTGAACGCATGGGTCTTGAGCCTGAGCTTCTCGACCGCCGACCTGCGGCCTTGTCGGGCGGGCAGCGGCAGCGCGTGGCGATTGCAAGAGCATTGATGGCCGAACCCGAGCTCATGGTTCTCGATGAGCCCACCAGTGCCCTCGATTGGCAGACCCAATCGGACATTGCGGAGCGCCTTGTTCACCTTCAGCAGCAAATGGGCCTCACCTTGATCTGGATCAGCCATGACCTTCCTCTAATAAGGGCATTGAGTCATCGAGTGGTGGTCATGCGGCAGGGCAGCATTGTAGAATCAGGTCTCACCGAGCATGTGTTTGGCCAGCCTCGTCATAGCTATACCCAGCTCCTGATGGACGCGGCCTTCCCGCTCGAGCGATCAACCTCCTCAGCACATACATAAAAATAGGACGCGCATGATGTCCGTCTTCTATACCCGGGTCTTTCTTGGGCTCGCGGGATTCTTTGGCGCCACTGCCGTTGCGCTTGCAGCGGCTAGCTCGCATCTGCTTGCAGATCTGCCGGCGCGTCAGCTCGGTTGGCTCAATACTGCGATTCAGTTTCAGCTCTGGCACGGGCTTGCCTTGCTTGGATGTGCGGCCTTGGTGAACTTCACCTTATTTAGGATCGGCGCTGCAGTGGCGGGTGTCGCGTTCTCTCTCGGCGTGCTGGCGTTCTGCGGGGGACTCTACGGTCTTGCCTTTACCGCCTCGCCCGCCTGGGGCGCGGTAACGCCAATTGGCGGTTTCCTCATGATTGTGGGCTGGCTTGCCTTGTTGTGGGCAGCTGTCCGACGTCCAAAAGGAGAGACGGGATGATGCGAGTGGCGCAACTGATGATGGCGGTCGGTGCCGTGATGCTTGTGGGTTGTTCGAAACCTGAGCCGCCCGTCACGCAGCCTCCCTTGGTCAAGACCATCGTCCTCACAAATTCCGTCGCAGGGTCTATTGTCCGACCGGCTGTTGCTGCCGCCCCAGAGACTGCGCGGGCGCTGAAGGCGGAACTTGCGGGAACCGTGATGGAGATTCTCGTAAAGCCGGGGGATCAAGTGCTACCAGGTCAGGCGCTCGTGAGACTGGATCCACGCGATGCCCAGCTGAGTGACAGCGCCGCTCGCGTCCAGGCTGCTGCAGCACGCGCTGAGCTTGCCACGGCGGAGGCTGATTTTGTGCGTTACACGGAGTTGCGCGACAAATCCTTTATCTCGGAAGCCGAGTTTGGCCGGCGACAAGCGGCTCTGGCAGTCGCGCGCGCGCAGTACGAGGCGACGCTCGATAGGCTCGGTGTGAACACGCTGCGTGCGAATCGCCGGGGTCGGGTAAGCGAGGTGAGGGTGCAGGTGGGTCAGTTGGTCTCGGGGGGAATGTCGCTGGTCTTGCTGCAGTCGGTGACCGAACCGGCGGTTCATGAGCCAGCCATGGCGGCTCCTGCCCACCGATCCGTGCGCATGACGCTGCCGACGACCGCACTGCTCGACGGGCAGCGGGTGATGGTGGTTTTGGCGGGTGATGCACCTGGCACTTACCGCGTCTCGAGTCGCTCCATTCGGCTCGGGAGCGTCGATGACCGCACGGCTACTGTCCTCTCTGGCCTCTCGCCCGGAGATCGCGTGGTGGCAGTCGGAGCTCACCTCTTGGTCGAGGGTCAGGCTGTTCGTCTGTTGGAGTCTCCGGCCTCATGACGAGAATGAACCTCTCTCGTTGGGCGATTGCGCACCCGGCGCTTATTCGCTACCTGATGGTTTCACTGCTCCTTCTCGGCATTGGGAGCTATTTCTCGCTTGGCCAAGACGAGGATCCGCCCTTTACCTTTCGGGCCATGGTGGTTCAGATGAACTGGCCAGGTGCGACCGCAACGCAGATGGCAGAGCAGGTCGCAGACCGACTCGAGCGAATCATCCAGGATGTCCCTAACGGCGACAAGATTGTCAGCTTCTCAAAGCCCGGGCACACCACGGTCATTTATCAGCTCGCCGATGACTTCAATCCACAGGAGGTGACGGACCGCTTTTACGCGGTGCGAAAGAAGATTGGTGATGCGGCCCATTCATTCCCACAGGGGGTTCAGGGCCCCTACTTTAATGATGATTTTGGCGACACCTTCGGTGTCATGTTCGCCCTCTCTGCGCCTGGCTATTCTCAGGCGGAGCTCTCCGATTTCTCCCGCGAGGTGCGCAACCAACTCCTCAATGTCACGGATGTAGGCAAGGTAGAGATCTTTGGGCAGCAGCAAGAGCGGGTATTCATTGAGCTCGCGCGCCGCGAACTGGCGCGATACGGGCTGAGTTCAGACGAGGTTGCGCGACAGATCAGCCAGCAGAACGCAGTTGCAGACGCAGGTCGACTGCAGACGAAGCCCTTTGAGATTCCGATTCGGGTCGAGGGGCAGTTCGTGGATCTCGCTGCCCTAGAGCAAATGCCCATTCGCGCCGGCGCGACCGTGCTTCGGCTCTCAGACATTGCGCGAGTCCGAAGAGGCGTCGTCGACCCTGCGACACCTAAGGTTCGATTCAATGGTCAGGAGGTTCTTGTCCTTGGTGTCGCGATGCGCAAGGGCGGCAACATCATCACCCTCGGAGAGTCACTCGAGGCGCAGCTGCCCAAAATTCTAGAGTCCCTTCCGATTGGGGTGCAGCTTGACCGCGTCCAAGACCAACCGAAGGTGGTGGCAAGCTCAGTCCAGGAGTTTCTGAAGGTTCTCGCGGAGGCTGTTGCAATCGTCTTGGGGGTCAGCCTGATTGCGCTCGGCCTGCATGCTAAGCCGCTGCGGCTGGATCCTCGGCCGGGCCTGATTGTCGCCATCAGCATTCCCCTGGTACTTGCGGTCACCTTTCTCGTCATGTATGTCTGGGGAGTGGGCATCCATAAAATTTCTCTGGGATCGCTCATCATCGCGCTCGGTCTGCTCGTAGACGACGCCATCATTGTGGTCGAGATGATGGTGCGTAAACTCGAAGAGGGCGCCAGCCGGCTTGAGGCGGCAACCGCCGCCTATGAACTCACGGCCATACCCATGCTGACGGGGACGCTGATCACGGCGGTTGGGTTCCTGCC
>JBJOHF010000015.1:0-6125 GCA_046047855.1 Pseudomonadota bacterium
GTGCTCTGCACCCTCATGGAAGAGTTCCTCAATATGTTTGGACAGAATGACCTGATAACGCGGCCGCAGCTCAGTGGCCTTTGAGGGGTCAAGATCCGGAAGGGGCTTGCCCGTCATGAGGTCCCAGAGCTTCTTACCCGAGATGCCTCCGAAAGCACCGTCGGGGCCTGCGCCCGGGTCGGTGGCCTGAGGGGTGGCGTCTTGGGCATCCTCATCTGCAAGATCGGCTTGTCCGGCCGCGGCCTCCGCTGGGGTGACTGCGTTCCTAACCTCTCGCATCTGATCGACTAGCGTGAGCATCAAAACCACGATGATCGAGATGAGGACCAGAATGGAGAAGAGCAGAAAGGTGTCCATGGCTTCTATGGTATCGGTCACCGGGACATGATCTTGAGCGCGCCAGAATCCGCGCCATGGTGTAAACCCTTAGCTGGGGTTGTTATCCTCTGAATCGGACCCGGATTCGCCATTTTCCTCTGAGAGTTGTTCTCGCAAGAAGTTCAGCGCCTCAATGGGTTTGTCGAGCTTGAGTTCATCTGAGATCTTGTCGGCAACCCCTTGGGCAAACTCGATCGCCTGCTCTGCGGTGATCTCTTCCATCTGGTATTTCGCGCCAATCGTAAACATCTCCTCGGCAAAGGGCAGAGGAACGTAGGCGAGGATCTCGCCATTTACCGATTTGATGGTTTGGAACGAGGAAGGTTTGGGCGCAGGCGGCTTCTCCTCGTCAGCCGCGATGGCCAGCATACTGGCCTCAGCGTGTTCAGCAGTTTTCTCCGCTCCATGGATGAAGGTCTTGTCAAGAACTGCTCGGCACCGAAGTGCAATTCGAATCCGAAGCGCCCGAATTTCACGACTATCACCCTGCGCCTCCACGGCCTGTTCATAGGCCTGCTTGGCTTTGAGCATTTCGTCTTTTTGCGCGCTTCCGAAAAGTTTTCCGAACAAGGAGGTTCCTTAGCAGGTGAGAGGAGATGGCCCTAGGCAGCCACGCCCAAAATCTTACGCAACTTTTTCACATTTGCCGAGAGGATCTGGCTGACCCTTGATTCAGACACATCCAAAACAGCACCAATCTCCTTGAGATTGAGCTCTTCTTGATAGTAAAGGGACATCACCAGTTGATCACGTTCTGGGAGTTGCTCAATTGCTGCAACCAACGCACCCATGAACTCTGACTCTTCAGCCAGGATGTCGGGCTGACGCATGCTGTCATCCGGAACGCTCAAGGCCTGTTCGGCGACGTCTTCCAGGTAGACCGTTTGAAACTGTGCAGCCTTGCGCCTTTCCTCCTGAAAGTCTTCGACCTCTTTGCCCAATGCTGCGGCCATCTCAGCTTGAGAGGGCTCTCGCCCGAGCGAGGTAGAGAGCTGTCGAGCCTCTTCATTGTGCTGCTTGTGTATGGCGACCGCCGACCTCGGGAGGCTCGACATGCGTCTAACCTCATCAATGATCGCTCCTCGCACCCGGCTGTGTGCGAAATGTTCAAAGGGAACACCCTTCGTCGGGTCATAGGATTTTGCAGCCTCGAGCAGCCCAACGACGCCAACCTGTATCAGTTCGTCTAGGTCCATAAAGGACATCAAGCGCACGCGCAGATGCAGTGCCACCCGCTTGACGAGCCCCAGGTGAGCGGTTACGAGGGACTCCAGTTCATCCGCTGGCGCATAGGGGTTTTGGCCACGGGGGGGCATTATGCAGACCTCTCCTGAAAAGGGCGATCTGAGAAAAACCCAATGCAACCAGGGTCAGGCGCAGGGCGAGGGAGTTGGGTGAGCATTTCTACTAGCTTTCGATAATCTCGAGTCGCAATCGTACCCGGCGAATGCTCGACTACGGTCTTCTGTTGCCTGAGCGCAGTCAATACCAACTCGTCCGCACTGATGCTACCCAGGTAGCCGACGGTTAAGCCCAGAAATTTCTTGACCACATCGGCCAGTCGCTGGAAAAGGAGTTGACCCGCTGCCTGCGAGGGGACCATGTTTGGGACGAGGTACACCTCATCTGTCACGCCCTCTTGCGCCAAGACTTTGATCATCCCGTATGCGTCGGCGATGGAGGAGGGCTCGTCTTTCACGACAATTAGGCGACGATCGGCTGCGGTCATGAACGTCACGACCTGCGTTGAAATGCCAGCAGCACCATCAACTATCAGAAAATCTAGGTCTTGGTTTAGGTCAGAAAAAGCCTGGACAATGGCCCCCGACGCCTGAGTGCCTAGGGTTGCTAATTCTTGAATGCCGGATCCACCGGGAATGAGCCATACGCCTTGGGGTGTCTTTACCGTGATTTCTTGCAGCGATTTCTCTCCTGCAAGGACATGTCCGAAGTGGTACTGAACCCGCTGACCCAGTGCAATCTGCGCGTTTGCTAGTCCCATATCCCCATCGAACAGCATGGTCTTAAAGCCAGCTTGCACCAATGCCACGGAAAGGTTGACGGACAAGGTCGTCTTGCCGACTCCGCCTTTTCCGCTGGCAATACCCAGCACAATGGGTTGAGACTGATTCACGAGTAGCGTCGATCCATAGTTCTGCCCGCTTGTTGGGTCATCACCCAGGCGCTAGCGGACGGATTTGCGTCAGGTATTGACATTCTATCTGCCCGCCGAAATTCAGACTCTGATGGGCTGAGCGTTGCCAGCGAAGAAAGGCGATCAATGGCAAACCGGACCAGGTCCGCTACGGACATGGCCTGCCAAGCGGTAAGTGACTCACCCATGGAAGCGCGTTCCCACAGGACCGTTGGCACATGAGATAGGGCTTGAATGGTGCCCCAGACATGGTGGGCTTCATCTAGTTTGGTGAGCATGAGGCTCTGCCAAGGATGCCCTCGCAGCAGACGCTCTGCCTGATGAGTGGCAACATCTGCGGGTAGCACGAGGTGCAGTGCAGATTCTGGGGAGATCTCCTGAAGCAGCTGTCGATATCGACTCAATTCAGTTCCGGGCGTATCGATGAGCACGCAAGCTTTGTGGCCAATTTCCTCCAAAAGGGTAGGCAGAAACCCTGGATCTTGGCTTCTGAAGCAGTCAATGCCAATCCGTGCGCAGCCCAGCTGAATCTGCTGCCAAGCGCCTGCTCGGTTGTCAGCCCATGAAATGACAGCAACCCGATCTGCGCCGTATGTCTCGGCGGCCTGGTTCGCGAGCTTGGTAATCATTGTGGTCTTGCCCGACCCAGATGGACCCATGATTGCATGGAACCCAGCGAGTGGACCGCTCAGTGGAGCGCGCGCACCAATCGTAGCCTGAAGGATCTCTCCGAGTCGCGAGAGTGCCTCGGCCATGCTGTCAACGGCTGACAGTTCTTCCGAGAGCAGCATTCTTAATCCGAGCGGCGCGTGGTCATGCTCGAGGGCGCGATCAAGTTGCCTTGCAATGGGGTTTTGCGTCATGGGCGCCATGAGGGGCTGTGCGCGGTTCGCAAGCTGCAGCTCCTGCTTGAGGGCGGCCATTTCCTGCCTTACGAGGTCCACAATTTCGCGGGCGCGAATGGCGTTTCGGTCGGATGTGTCGGATGGTTCTGTGCCATGCAGTTCATGGGTGAGCGCTTGATCAAAACCCGCTTGCCCGCTTTGGGTGAAACCCCCGCGTGGTTCAGTGCGGCCCGGTCGTCCCTCAATCAGGGTAGAAGCATCGGGGCTCACGTCGACTGCAACAATGACTTCTGTCTTCCCGCCCACCATTTCATGGCTGATGACCAGTGTGTCTGGCCCGTATTGCGCAACCGCCATCTCTGTTGCGGCACGTAGGTCTTTTGCGATGATGCGCTTGAGTTCCATAGATTTAACTCCGGGGGTTATTCAACACGACCAGCGACATCGACGGTCTGGATGACCTTGACGCTCTGATCGTCGGGAATTTCGCTGTAAGACAAGACCGTTAAGCCATCAACGCGGTGCCGCGCAGACTTGGAAAGCCAGGGTCGGAGAACGGGAGAGACCACCAACACGGCGTTTTGCCCGTCATCTTCAACCGCCCGTGTCGCATCTCTTAGCGAGCGAAATAGTCCTTCGGCAAGGCTCGGCTCGAGCACGATATTTGAGGGATCACCCTTGTGCTGTTGTACGACGTTATGGAGGATTTGCTCCAGAGACGGATCCAGCGTCATCACTGCGAGGTTGTCGCTCTCGTCCAGTAAGGGCTGCACGATCATTCTGCCGAGTCGCGGCCGCACCAGGGTGGTGAGCTCTATCGGGTCTTGGGTCTTGGCGCACGCTTCAGAGAGCGCCTCCATGATGGAGCGCATGTCTCGGATGGATACCCCCTCCTCCAGCATGTTCTGCAGGACGCGTGTCACGACGCCGAGCGGAAGCTTGGCGGGTACCAGGTCCTCCACCAGCTTGGGAAAGCGGGTTGCGAGCTTGTCAAGCAGGGCTTGTGTTTCATCATGACTGAGAAGCTCTGCTGCACCATCGCGAAGGACTTTGTTGAGATGCGTTGCAATAGCGGTTGCGGCATCGACAACGGTATACCCTAGGGTCCGCGCGTAATCACGTTGGGAAGGGTCAATCCAGACCGCATCCAGACCGAAGGCGGGATCCTTCGTGGGGATCCCCTCGAGCGTGCCATAGACCTGTCCAGGGCTGATGGCGAGCTCTCTACCTGCCTTTACTTCACCCTTGCCGCGCGTGACGCCGTTCAGAATGATGCGATAGCTATCAGGGTCGAGGTTGAGCGAGTCTCGAATGCGTACAGGCTGAACAAGATATCCAAGCTCTGCTGAGAGCTTTTTGCGCACGCCCTTGACCCGGTTCATCAGAGCGCCACCGGTTTCTCCATTTACCAAGGGAATCAGGCCGTATCCAATTTCAAGGCCAATGACATCAACGGAATCCACATCGTCCCAATCAAGTTCCTTGGGTGCGTCGGCTGCGGCTTGTTCAGCTTCTTGTGCCGCCTTGCGTTCGGGGTCATTGTTCCTTTGCTTGAGCACCATATACCCGAGCCCCGCCGCTGCGGCACTCAGCGTGATGAAGACCAGGCTCGGCATACCTGGGACGACACCCAGCAGGCCTAAGATCCCTGAGGAAATGAAGAGCGCCGTTGGGTTTGAGAGCTGTGACTTGGCCTGATTCGTCATGTTCTCTTCCGTCGTGACTCGGCTCACGATGATGGCTGTAGCCAGTGAGAGGAAGAGCGCGGGAATCTGGGCGACGAGTCCGTCACCAATGGTGAGGAGGACGTAGGTTTGGCCGGCATCTTTGAAGCTCAAGTCATGCTGGAGCATGCCCACTACCATCCCGCCAATGATGTTGATGAACAGGATGATGAGACCCGCCATGGCGTCACCCTTGACAAACTTGGAGGCACCATCCATCGAGCCAAAGAAGTCCGATTCCTGACTGATCTCTGCGCGACGCTTCTTGGCTGTCTCTTGATCGATGATCCCAGCGTTTAAGTCTGCGTCAATCGCCATTTGCTTGCCAGGCATGGCGTCCAAGGTGAAACGTGCCATCACCTCCGAAATCCGCCCTGCGCCCTTGGTGATCACCATGAAGTTGATGATGACCAGAATCGCGAACACGATGATGCCGACGAAATAGTTGCCCGCAATAACGAAGGCGCCAAAGGCCTCAATGACTTTTCCCGCGGCGTCGGGCCCCTCGTGCCCGTCAACGAGGACGACCCGCGTCGACGCGACGTTCAAGGCGAGTCGCAGCATCGTCGTGAGCAGCAAAACAGCCGGAAAGCTCGAAAACTCGAGCGGTCGTGTGATGCCAATTGCAACCATGAGCACAATGAGCCCCACGAGCAGATTGAACGTAAACAGGATGTCGAGGAGCCATGGGGGGAGTGGCAACACGAGCATGGCCATGATCATCATGACCAGGAACGGAATGCCCAGACCGACGGCGTCGATTTTTTCGACCTGCTGACGGAGATTCGACAAGCTCAGAGTTGCCATTTCAATGATTTCAATGAGTTAAGTGTTTTTGAGGGCGTTCACAGCAAGGGAGATGCAAAGCCTGTGCCGCATGGCTGGTCCAGTTGTTGCACGAGATCCACGGACAGACTCTTTCGGCAAGGTCATTCCTCTCTATGAACGACGCACTCTCATCACTTTTTGCGCTCTCGCTGCCGCGTGAGGGCAGTCCGGTCTCAGAGCCAAGCGGCTCCGACG
>JBJOHF010000016.1:0-7888 GCA_046047855.1 Pseudomonadota bacterium
CGCGATGCCGGCGTAACAATCATGCGAACACCCGGCGCAAGCCTCTGGCCCCGCAAGATTGCAGCAGCCTGGCGAATGTCATCCAGGCGGCCATTGGTACAGGTGCCAATCAGGGCAAACCGAATGGGAACGCCCTTGACCTGGCTCACTGGCACCACATCGTCAACCTCGTGCGGGCGAGAGACGGTGGGCTCAATGGCAGAGACATCAATCTCGAGACTGCGCAAATACACTGCGTCTGCATCGGCTTTTACGGGTTTTGGCGGTCGCGCGCCGCGCACTGCCAACCAATCGAGGGTTTTCTGATCAGCCTCGAGCAGGACGGCCTTTGCACCGAGCTCGGCGCAGTGATTGCAAAGGGTCATGCGGTCATCAATATCCATATGGGCAACCGCCTCGCCGACGAACTCGATTGCCAAGTAGTTTGCGCCCTCTGCACCGAGCAGCCCGAGCAGCGTGAGGGTAATGTCCTTAGCCCAAACGCCGGGCGAGAGGCGTCCCTTCAGGTGAATACGAATGGTATGTGGAACTTGAAACCAGAGCTTTCCCGTGGCCATGACCGCCGATAGGTCGGTACCCTCAACACCCATGCCCAGCGCATTGAAGGCGCCATAGGTCACCGAGTGGCTGTCTGTGCCGACCACCAGATCGCCAGATGTGAGATGACCTTTCTCCGGCAACACTTGATGACAGATGCCATCACCAATGTCGTACAGGACTGCCCCTTCCTTCTGCGAGAAGCTCCGCATAGCAGAATGGGTGCGCGCCGCCTCCAGGTTCGGCGGGGGTGAATAGTGATCCAGAACCAGAGCCGTCTTGGTGGCGAATCGCAGGGGTTGCTCACCCAATCGGTTGAGCATCTTCAGCGCATTTGGCGCTCGCGCGTCGGTCAGCATGGCAAAGTCGACTGAGGCCACAACAGTCTGTCCGGGCCGGACCTCGGGCAGACCAGCATGCGCCGCAAGGAGCTTCTCAACAATGGTTGACCCCATGATTTCCTCTATATCGAAAACATTGAACAGAGCGTTAGGCTCCATACTTTCCGAGATCATCCCTTTTTTTCAATCGACCTGCTGCGAGAGATTTCCATGATCCATTCTGTTGATCACATAAGAGCCATTCAGGCCCCAGATTTTGTGCCATGGGGCGAGGCACTCTTTGAGGGCTTCGAGCGATTCAACCTACCGGGAAAGGGCGCCACCATCCATGGGGTCAAGGGAGGCTCAGGCCCCGCCCTGTTGCTGATTCACGGAAATCCACTCACGCACGCAAGCTGGCACAAGATTGCTCCGTCGCTTGCCCGTCACTTCACGCTGCTCATACCCGACCTGCGCGGCTATGGGGACAGCAGCAAGCCGGAGGGGGGTGAGGATCACAGCGGCTACTCGTTTCGGTCCATGTCAGAAGACCTACTCGCAGTAGCAGATCACTTTGGCATTCAAGAGATGGCGGTCGTCGGGCATGACCGCGGCGGGCGAGTTGGGTTTCGGATGGCGCTCGACCATCCAGACCGGGTCAAGGCCTTTGTCCCCCTCGATATTGCACCCACCCACCATGTGCTCACCCATGTCACGATGGGCTGGGGTCTTGAGGCATATCACTGGTTCTTTATGGCTCAGAAGGCGCCATTCCCTGAAAAGCTGCTATGCGCAGACCTGAACTACTACATTCAGTACAAGCTCAATAAGAAGGGGGTAGGGCTGCAGATCTTCTCGCCCCAGGCCATGGCAGAGTATGTTCGATGCACCACGCCTGAGCAGATACACGCAGTCTGCGAGGACTATCGCGCGACAGTCTCGGTCGACCTGGCCATGGACACTGCGGACTTTGGTCAGCGCAAGATTGCCTGCCCGGTCATGGTGCTCTGGGGTAGCAACAGCCACTGCGGTCGACACTTTAAAGTCCTGCAAGCCTGGTCGGACTGGGCGCCCGATCTACAAGGCTGCGACATTCCAACCGGACATTACCCCGCAGAGCAAGACCCAGAGCTCGTTTACAAGGCGCTATGGGGGTTTCTTGCGCCCTGGAGGAACCAGGCATGATGATCACACCCCAAGCAGCGAAGGCACGCATCCATAGTCAAGACGAAGTTGCACTGCTCGATATTCGTGAGCACGGCCAGTACGGCGAGGGGCATCCTTTTCTGAGCGTTCACTGCCCATTCTCGTCTCTCGAGACCGAGATCATTCGACTGGTGCCACACATCCATACAGAAATCATTCTCATGGATGACGGGGATGGCGTCGTGGAGCGCGCCTCATCCATTCTTCAACAGATGGGCTACACACGTGTGTCGGGCATGCAAGGCGGTGCCCCCGGCTGGTCCGCCGCAGGCTTCACGCTGTTTAAGGGCGTCAATCTTCCCAGTAAGACTCTGGGTGAACTGGTCGAACACCGTGACCACCCCAACATGATGACGCCCGCTCAGCTGCATGACTGGATGGAGCAGGGAAAATCCTTCGCGCTCTTTGACTGTCGCCCACCCAACGAGTACACCAAGATGACGCTGCCCACCGCGCAGTGCGTTCCCAATGGGGAGCTGGCCCACCGAATCGGAGGCCTGGTAGAGGACCCGAATAAGCCTATTGTGATTACCTGTGCAGGTCGAACCCGCGGATTGATTGGTTGGTCGGGTCTGGCTGCATTGAAGCTACCGAATCCGGTCTACGCCATTGAGAATGGCACCCAGGGATGGGCCTTGGCCGGGCACACGCTTCAAAGAGACAACCCTAAACCCGCCATGCCTGAAATCTCCCCTCAGGCCCAGGCACTCAGCGCATCGCGTGCCGAGAGACTCATCGCCGAACATCATCTGGAGGAGATCACACCAGAAACCTTGCTTCAGTTTGCACAAGATCCAACCCGGTGCTTGTTCTTGGTTGATGTACGCAGCGAAGAGGAGTACGCCCGAGACCACCTTCCACACGCCCAACACGCCTGGAGTGGCCAGATCGTTCAAGCAACCGATCTCACCGCTGGCGTTCGTCGCGCCCGAATTGTGCTCTCCGACGATACAGGCATGCGGGCTGCACTGGCTGCACTGTGGCTCAAGACACTGGGCTATGAGGCCTTCATTCTTCGCAAGACATCTGCTGCCGACCTGCCCTCTGATTGGCGCGTCTACATGCCCAGCCTCCCCGTTGCCAGTCCGCTGGCGCGCATCGCGCCTCTAGAGGCTCACCGTCTCATGCAGTCAGAAGACACCATGCTGATTGACTTCAGAGGCTCCCAGGCGTTTCGCAAGCGCCATGCCAAAGGCGCAATCTGGGCATGCCGCCCGAGGCTCGCCAGCCACCCAATGCTCCACAAGGGCCAATCGGTTCTGATGATGCATGAGGATCCGATTCAGGCGGCACTGATTGCCGATGAGTGCAAGGCGCAAGGACTCTCCGTCAGGGGCCTCATCGACGGAGGATTGAAGGCATGGCAGCAAGCGGGCCTCGAGACTGCATCGAGCCCCGAGGTGCCAGCCGATGCGGACTGCATTGACTTTCTATTCTTCGTCCATGACCGACACGACGGAAACCTCGAATCAGCCCGCCGTTACCTAGAGTGGGAGACTGGCCTGATTGCGCAACTGGATGCGCAAGAGCAGGCCAGCTTCAGGCTTTAAACCGACAAGAGGCTGGTGAGTTCCCGAATGGAGCTCACCGTCTCAATGCGGCGAACCAGCTCCACCACCTGATTGGCCTTGGCACTTGAGAACTTGGCGAACTCACAGTTCTCACGGAACTTGTCGGCCACTTCATCGTAGGTCATGGGCATGGCAGGACTTCCACGACCAAAGTCTGCAGCGCCCTTGATCACCCGCCCGTCCTTGAGCGTAATGGTGATGATGGTGGTCATTTTGTGAAAACCCGCGGCCTCCGCAACGGGGTCCACACCAAAATCCACCTTCGCAATCATGGCCTGCACGTCAGGGCGCATGACCACCTCGTCGGTGAACTCATTCAGTCCGGCGCGGCCGTCGAGCAGCAGAATCGCCATGCAGAACTCCATCGAGAACTTGGCCTGCAGCTCGTTTGTGGGGCGGTGGTGAATGAGCGCATTGGGCATGTTGTGGTTGGTACCAACCGTAACTTTCACCACATCCTCTGCACGAATGCCATGCTCCTTAATGAGCTTGAGCATCTCGGTCATCCCGGGATGCGTGAGCGAGCCCGAGGGGTGAGGCTTAATGGAAACACCCGGTGATGCGAAGGTCCAGGGCTTGCCAAGGACACCATCGATTGCTTTGGGGTCGTAACCACCACCAGCAGCGCTGAAGAAGCCACGGGGTGCTTCCAGAATGGTCGGTGCTGCTGTCCAGCCAATATTCGCAAACTCTGCAGCCACCACACCACTCTCGGATGATCGGCCCGCATGGAAGGGCTTGGTCATGGTTCCGAAGTTCTCGCGCAGACCCGCCGACTGGCTGCCTGCAATCGAGAGTGCGCGCAGCATGGCTTCCTTATTCAGACCCATGAGACGGCCAGCTGCTGCCGCACTCGCGAAGGTTCCACAGGTGGCGGTCGAGTGGAAACCCGTCTGGTAGTGACGTGGGTTAATCGCCTCAGAAATTTTGCACTCCACCTCGACGCCAACCTGGTAGGCGGTGAAGACATCAAGACCCGTTGCATTGAGCTGCTCGCCCTTGGCCAGTGCCGAGGGCAGACAGGGTGCAGTTGGGTGCGTTAGCAGCCCATAGACACGATCGGTCGCGACCGCGAGCTGCGTATCGTCGTAGTCATCCGCATGAATGCCGACCCCATTTGCAAAGGCGGCAAAGCGGGGGGCCGTGCGAATGGACGAACCAATGACGGTGCAAGGCCCATCAGAGACACCGAGACTCTGCAGATGCTCTCGCACGAGCTCTCCTGACTTCGCCACTGATCCAGACATGGCCAGCCCAATTCCATCGAGCATGGACTTCTTACCCAGCTCCATTACATCGGCGGGAATGTCCTTCGCCTGGGTCGTGCACACAAAGTCAGCTACGTAATCGGTCAGCATTTCATCTCCTTCGAGTAGGGGGTGGGGTTGGCGGTAACTTCAGAGTTTTGCGAATCAACAGCTCGAGCTGTCGCATGACAGGGTCGAGGGTTTGATCAAATCGATAGAACAAGCAGATGCCGACGGGCTCGAGCTGACGATCAAGCTTCACGCGCTTGACCATTTTTGCGGCCTCGTAACGCTGTGCAACCGGCTCCGGCACAAGCGCAATGCAATTAGAGCCCTTCAAGAGCGCCAAGCTCGACGCAAAGGACTTGGTTTCAATGATTGGAGAAGGCGGCTCAAGGCGCTCATTGAGGACCAGCCGCTCGAAAGCCCTGCGCGTAGAGGTTGTGTACGCCGGCAGAATCATGGGGTGTTGAATGAGCCTCTCAACGGTCATTGCACCTTTGATTGCCGTGTTCTCACTATCGGCAACAAAAACCGTCACCTCCTCATAGAGCGGCAGGCTGACGAGGCCATCTTCGTTTGCAAAATCGGTGAGCTGACCAATCACGGCATCGAGTTTGCCCCTGAGCAAATCGTGGAACAGCTCGCTCGAAGAGAGCTCAATGGCCTGAACCTCAACGGGGTTCTCATCCTGCTCGGCCACCTTCAAAAATGCGGGGAAAAGCGTGTGCAGTACGCGCGGAATGCACCCCAGCCGGACCTGCCTGGGGCCCATGTCGCCGGGGCTCTCCAGCGCCTGCAGATCGCGTAGCACACGCGCCGCTCGCCCAATCAGGTTTTTGGCCTCTGGCCGAGGAATACAGCCCGAGCGGGATCGAATGAAGAGCTCGGTGCCAAGAATCTGCTCGGCCTCGGAAAGGCGTTTAGAGAGCAAAGGCTGATGATCGCCGTATCGCTGTGCCGCACCATGAATGGACCGTGCCTCAGATACCCAAACGATCGTTTCCAAATGGCTACGCGTGAGCCGAGGCCCAACCCGTTTACCTGCAATAGGCGCTTCAAACTCGACCGGCATCATGATGTCGAAGGGCGAGGCCTTCGGGGGTTTTGAACCGCTTTTTTCTGCCATGCTCTGCCTCCCATGTGGCTAAGCTAGATTTTTATAATCACAATTAAATATTACCGTATCTTTTGAAATAATGATTTAGTATCTAAAAAAATTCAAGGAGAAACTGCAACATGGCGCTCGTTCAAACTCAGCCCATCGCCGAATCAATCGGTGTTGACGTCCTCAACATCGACATCCGTAAGCCCCTCAGTGCTGAAGTACGCGCGGAGCTTCATGCCCTTTGGGCCAAGCACCTGGTGCTTCGGTTTCGAGGCCAACCCCTCACAGACCCTGAACTGCTCGCCTTCGCTCGTGAACTCGGTGAGCTCGAGCCCCCTGGCCCCAACCCCCAGGGAAAGCCCTACCTCCCTGAGTTTCCCGAGCTGAATGTCATCTCAAATATCAAGCAAGGGGGAGCGGCCATTGGCGGCCTTGGGGATGGAGAGGCCATTTGGCATAGCGACATGACTTACGCGCAGAGCGTGCCCAAGGGTGCCGTGCTGCATGGCATTGAGGTGCCGCCAGAGGGAGGCAATACCTACTGGTCGAATCTCTACCTGGCATTCGACAGCCTGCCCTCCCACCTGTTGCATGCGATCCAAGGCAAGAAGGCGATTCACGACAGCACCTACAATTCGGCAGGGATCATGCGCATTGGCATGAAGCCGGTCACGGATGTGCGCGAGGCACCGGGCTCACACCACCCGCTGGTCATTCGCCACCCAGGGTCTGGTCGCCCACTTCTTTTTCTTGGACGCCGCCGGAACAGCTACATTGTGGGTCTTCCAATTGACGAGAGCGAAGCCCTACTCGATGCGCTCTGGGCTCATGCAACACAGCCACAGTTCACCATGGAGCAGATCTGGAAGGTCGGAGACACCATCGTCTGGGATAACTTCGGAACCCTACATCGACGTGACAGCTTCGATCCGAATAGCCGCCGCCTGATGCACAGAGCGCAGATAAAGGGAACCCAGCCCATCGCTTATGCGGAGGCCGCATGACCGCTCTGCGTCAGATCGAGATCTTTGGGGTCGAGGTTCCCCTCGCAGGCCCCGGATTTAAAAATGCATACATCACCAAGCGCTCGCAAAAGAGCGCTGTTGTCCGAATCACAGATTCAGATGGACACATTGGGCTCGGCAACATTGACCCGTCCCCAGGCTACTCCACCGAGACCATCGAGCAGTCGCTAGACGCACTGGAGCAGGCGCTCGCGCCCGCAGCCCTGCACCAGGATCCGCAGAACGTGCACACCCTGATGGGCCGACTTGCAACAGCTCAACCGGGCTTCCTTGATGCAAAGGCTGCAATTGAAATGGCCTGCATGGACCTCATGGGACGCCGATCCGGGCTATCCGTTGCCACCTTGATTGGAGGTCCAGTCCGTGACCAGTTTCGGCTCAACGCATGGATCGGGATCGTCAGCCCAGATGAGGCAGCTGCCGAGGCGCTGAAATGGCATGAGAAGGGCTGGCGCTCTGCAAAGATCAAAGTAGGCGGGGGCGTAACGGCCGATGCGGACCGTGTCCGCGCGGTGCGCGAAGCGGTCGGCAACGACTTTGCTATTCGGGTCGATGCCAACGCCGGCTATTCGGTGGAAGAGGGACTTGCGCTTGGACGCCTGCTTGAACCCTATGGGCTCGAGCTGATGGAGCAGCCCGTCGCAGCCGATGATATTGCTGGTCTTGCGAAGGTACGAAGCGGCGTGTCCATGCCGGTCATGGCAGACGAGTCGGTTACCGATTACGCCAGTCTGCTTTCACTCATTCGAGGCCATGCCGTAGACCTGGTCAAACTCAAAGTCATGAAGCAGGGTGGCTTCTTGCAAGCCTCTCGCATGCTCGCGACGGCAGAGGCTGCAGGCCTTCGAGTGGTGGTTGGACACGGGTTTGGATT
>JBJOHF010000017.1:0-21082 GCA_046047855.1 Pseudomonadota bacterium
CGTGGGGCGCACGCCCACCGAGACTTCCCTGAGCGCGACGACGCCACCTGGATGAAGCACTCGCTCTGGTTCTCAGAGGGCAACCGTTTGGACTACAAGGCCGTTAACCTCAAGCCCATGACGGTAGAGACCTTCCAACCCAAGAAGCGCACCTTCTAAGCGATTCCCAAAGGACTGACTTTCATGACTACTCGCACTGTTCGTTTCTCGATCTATCGGTATGACCCTGATCGCGACGCCAAGCCCCGTATGGAAGACTTGACCGTCGAACTCCAGCCCACTGACAAAATGCTGCTCGACGCGCTCATGCGCATCAAGGCAGACTTTGACGATTCGCTCTCATTCCGTCGGTCATGCCGTGAAGGCGTGTGTGGCTCAGATGCCATGAATATCAATGGCAAGAATGGACTGGCCTGCACAACGAATCTTCGCGACCTGAAAGAGCCGATTGTGCTCAAGCCATTGCCAGGTCTCCCCGTGGTTCGTGACCTCATCGTAGACATGACCCAGTTTTTCAAGCAGTACCACTCGATCAAGCCTTACCTGATTAATGAGACACCTCCTCCAGAAAAGGAGCGGCTCCAGTCCCCAGAGGCGCGTGAAGAGCTCGATGGCTTGTACGAGTGCATTCTGTGTGCCTGCTGCTCGACCAGCTGCCCTTCGTTCTGGTGGAATCCCGATAAGTTTGTGGGCCCAGCAGGCTTGCTCCAGGCCTATCGTTTCATTGCCGATAGCCGCGACCAAGCCACCAGCGAGCGCCTTGACAACCTTGAGGACCCCTATCGCCTGTTCCGCTGTCACACCATCATGAACTGTGTGGATGTCTGTCCGAAGGGACTCAATCCGACCAAGGCGATTGGCAAGATCAAAGAGCTGATGGTTCGTCGGACCGTTTAGGCGCCACACCTTCCACACCCATGCAGCCAGATCCCTTCGTCCAACAGCACTCAGACGCCGCGTTGGCGCCGGAGGATCTGGCGCGCAGGCTGCGCTGGCGTGCTCGCCGTGGCCTCCTCGAGAATGATCTTCTGATCGAACGTTTCTTTTTGCAGTTCGGTGATGCCTTGTCTATGGATGATCACGACGGCCTGGCTGCCTTGCTCGACCTGACTGACAACGACCTCATGACACTTTTACTCGGCCGAGAAGAGCCGACCGGCGACCTCGATCGTCCGGAGGTGCATGGGGTGCTCCTTAAACTCAGAGCCGCTTGAATACGCGGCACACGCATTCTTTTTAACTTAAACCAGGGAGATTCCCAACCATGATGTCCGAACACAAAGCGACTATGAGCTTTACCGACGGTACCCCGTCGGTCGAGTTTCCCATCATGACCGGCACCATCGGTCCCGATGTCATCGACATTCGCAAGCTGTACGCCCAGACCGGAAAGTTCACCTATGACACGGGCTTCATGTCGACTGCATCATGCTCCTCTACGGTCACCTATATCGACGGCGACAAAGGTCAACTGATTTATCGCGGCTATCCAATCGAGCAGCTCGCGCGCAATTGTGAGTTTCTGGAAGTCTGCTATCTGCTCTACTACGGCGAGCTCCCGACGGCATCCCAGTACGAAGAATTCAAAACCCTGGTGATGCACCACACCATGGTGCACGAGGCCATGCAGTTCGCGGTACGGGGCTTCCGACGGGATGCCCATCCTATGGCGGTCTTGACGGGCCTGACCGGTGGCATGGCGGCGTTCTACCCCGACAGCCTCGATATCAACTCACCTGAGCAGCAGGACATTTCATTTGTCAGGCTGATTGCCAAGATGCCCACCATGGTCTCCATGGCCTATAAGTACAGCATCGGCCAGCCTTATATGTACCCCCAGAATCACCTCTCCTATGCAGCGAACTTCATGCACATGATGTTCGGTACGCCGTGTGAGAAATACGAGCCCAATCCGGTGCTGGTGCGTGCAATGGATCGCATCTTTACCCTTCACGCCGACCATGAGCAGAATGCCTCAACCTCTACGGTGCGACTCTGTGGGTCCTCCGGTACCAGTCCATTCTCTGCAGTGGCCGCAGGTGTGGCCTGTCTGTGGGGCCCTGCACACGGTGGCGCAAACCAAGCCTGCCTAGAGATGCTCGAGCACCTTCACGCAAACGGCGGCGTTGCGAAAGTGGGCGAGTTCATGGAGAAGGTGAAAGATAAGAACTCTGGTGCGCGTCTGATGGGCTTTGGACACCGCGTCTATAAGAACTTCGACCCCCGAGCCAAGCTCATGCAGGAGACCTGCAAAGAGGTTCTACAGGAGCTTGGCCTCGAGAACGACCCCATCTTCAAGCTTGCCATGGCACTTGAGAAGATTGCGCTTGAGGATGACTACTTCGTGAACCGCAAGCTCTACCCCAATGTGGACTTCTACTCCGGCATTGTGCAGCGCGCGCTTGGTATTCCGGTCTCTATGTTCACCTGTACGTTTGCGCTTGCCAGGACCATCGGTTGGGTTGCCCAATGGAAAGAGATGATCACCGACCCCGAGTACAAGATTGGTCGGCCCCGCCAGCTGTACTGTGGGCCAACGGAGCGCCAGTTCGTTCCCATGAACCAACGCGGATAAAAGAGGAGAGGGGGGCTATGCCCCCCTTGTTGCATGGGAGTGCGGGGTGTAGAGTCGCGGTTTTGCAATTCACAAAGTGACGTCGTCACTGCGTGAAAGGGTTCCCCTGCATCGTTTAGGCCGACGGCCGTGAAAGGTGAAGCATCATGATGAAGAGCTACCAGCTCAATTCGTATCTGTTTGGCAGCAATGCCCCATATGTTGAAGAGCTTTACGAAGCTTATCTCGACAACCCTGGCGCGGTCTCTGACCATTGGCGCCGCTACTTCGATTCCTTACAGAATGTGCCCGCGGTGGACGGAACCTTGGACGCGCGTGACCTTCCGCACGCCCCAGTCATCGAGTCGTTCGCCCTGCGCGCAAAACACAATCAATTCCTCCCCCGGGTTGCAGAGCGCGATTTGTCTGTGGCGCGAAAGCAGCTTCATGTGCAGTCCCTGATTGCAGCCTATCGCAACCTGGGTAATCAGTACGCAGACTTGGATCCGCTCAAGCTGCGCGAGCGGCCTCACTTTCCCGAGCTCGACCCGAGCTTCTACGACTTCACCGAAGCAGACCTCGACACCACCTTCCGTGCAGACAATCTCTACTTCGGTGTAGAGCAGATGTCGCTGCGCGATATCCTCGCGGGCTTGCGGGAGACCTATTGCGGCAAGATCGGCGCGGAGTTCATGTATGTCATGGACCCCGTCGAGCGCCGCTGGATTCAAGAGCGGCTTGAGAGCACGCGAACCAATCCGAATTTCGGAGCGGAGAAGAAGGTCGACATTCTGCGGCACCTCACCGCCGCCGAGGGTCTCGAGCGATTCCTGCACACCAAATACGTTGGACAAAAGCGTTTCTCACTCGAAGGCGGAGAATCCTTCATCGCCTGCATGGACGAAATCGTTCAGCAAGCGGGCATGAAGGGCGTTGAAGAGGTTGTGATTGGCATGGCCCACCGCGGTCGCCTCAACGTACTGGTCAATACCTTGGGCAAGATGCCCGCAGATCTCTTCGCTGAGTTCGAGGGCAAGCACGCGGACGACCTTCCCGCTGGTGACGTCAAGTATCACCAGGGTTTCTCAAGTGATGTCTCGACGCCTGGAGGCCCGGTCCACCTCTCGTTGAACTTCAACCCATCGCACCTTGAAATTGTGAACCCCGTCGTTGAGGGCTCCGTAAGAGCGCGACTTGACCGTCGAGGCGACGTGAAGGGACACAAGATTCTGCCGGTTCTTGTGCATGGTGATGCAGCCTTTGCTGGCCAGGGCGTCGTGATGGAAACGCTCAACCTTGCCCAGACACGCGGCTATTCGACTGGCGGCACCGTTCATGTCGTGATCAACAACCAGATTGGATTCACCACTTCTGACCCACGTGACACGCGCTCCACGCTCTATTGCTCGGATGTGGTCAAGATGATCGAAGCGCCTGTCTTCCACGTGAATGGTGACGATCCAGAGGCCGTTGTGTTCGTGACTCAGTTGGCGATCGAGTACCGTGCAAAGTTCGGCAAGGACGTGGTGGTCGATATCGTCTGTTTCCGTAAGCTCGGGCACAACGAGCAAGACACACCCGCACTCACTCAGCCCCTGATGTACCGCGCCGTTGGCCAGCACCCTGGCACGCGTAAGCTCTACGCCGACAAGCTGGAGGCTCAGGGCGTCCTGCCTGTAGGTGGAGGAGATGAACTGGTGAAGGCGTTCCGCGCAGCGATGGACGAGGGGCGCCACACCCGCGAGCCGGTTCTCACCAACTACAAGAGCAAATTCGCTGTTGACTGGTCACCATTCCTCGATAAGAAGTGGACCGATGAGGCAGACACGGCCTTGCCTGCAGCGGAAATCCAACGATTGGCGGAGCGGATCACGACGGTGCCTGAGGGCTTTACGCTTCACAACCTGGTTGAAAAGGTTGTAAACGATCGCCGCGCCATGGGTCGTGGCGAAATGAACCTCGACTGGGGTATGGGTGAACACCTGGCATACGCCTCTCTGGTAGCCAGCGGATACGGTGTGAGGCTCTCTGGACAGGACTGCGGTCGTGGCACCTTCACCCACCGGCACGCCGTTTTGCATGATCAGAAACGTGAGGCCTATGACGTCGGCACCTATGTGCCCCTTGAGAATGTCTCGCCTGACCAGGGCAAGTTTGTGGTGATCGATTCGGTGCTCTCGGAGGAGGCGGTGCTCGGCTACGAGTACGGCTATTCAACGGCCGAACCCAATACGCTGGTGATCTGGGAAGCCCAGTTCGGTGACTTTGCGAATGGCGCACAGGTGGTTATAGACCAGTTCATTGCCTCTGGTGAGGTGAAGTGGGGTCGCCAGAGCGGGCTCACGCTATTGCTGCCACATGGCCATGAGGGACAAGGGCCAGAGCACTCCTCCGCACGCCCTGAGCGGTTCATGCAGCTCTGCGCAGACACCAATATGCAGCTCTGCCAGCCCACCACAGCGGCGCAGATCTTCCACCTGCTGCGTAGGCAGATGATTCGGTCCTTCCGTAAGCCGCTCATTGTCTTCACGCCGAAGTCCCTGCTCCGGAACAAAGATGCGACATCTCCCATCGAGGCCTTTACCAAGGGTAAGTTTGAAACCGTGATCGGAGAGGTCGACACTGAGATCGATCCGAAGAAGGTCAAGCGGCTCCTGGTCTGCTGGGGCAAGGTCTACTACGAGCTGGTCAAGGAACGTCGGGAGCGCGGCCGTGCGGATGTGGCCATCATCCGCACAGAGCAGGTCTATCCGTTCCCCCATAAAGCCTTCGAGGCCGAGATGAAGAAGTATCCCAATCTCGCTGATGTGGTCTGGGTTCAAGATGAGCCCCAGAACCAAGGTGTCTGGTTCCAGGTGCAGCACTATCTTCGCGAGCACATGCCCTCCACCATGAAACTCGGTTACGCAGGGCGTCCGGCATCCGCATCACCCGCGGCTGGCTATTACGAGAAGTTCTTGGCACGTCAGAAAGAGCTGCTTGAGGCAGCCTTCGCGAAGCTGAAGAACTAATGCACAGTCGATTGAACCTATTCAGAGAGAGTCCAAGTCATGTCTAAACACGAAGTAAAAGTTCCTCAGTTGTCTGAGTCCGTAGCCGAAGCGACCCTGTTGCAGTGGAAGAAAAAGCCCGGTGAGGCTGTTGCGGTTGACGAAATCCTGATCGAAATCGAGACCGACAAGGTCGTGCTCGAAGTGCCCGCACCTGCTGCAGGCGTGATGACCGAGATCATCAAAGGGGACGGCGGCACTGTCGTCTCTGGTGAGGTCATTGCCATCATCGACACCGAGGCAAAGGCTGGCGCCGCTGCGCCGGTCGCAGCCACTCCGGCTTCTGCTCCCGCAGCTGCTCCAGTTTCACCCGCGTCCGCTCCCGCAGTTGCAGTGGCCTCGTCCGCCATTGCGAGCCCCGCAGCAGCCAAGCTGATGGCTGAAACGGGCACCGCCCCAACGACAGGAACGGGCCGCGATGGTCGGATTACAAAGGGCGATGTGCTGACCGCAGCCAGTGCGCCAAAGGCTGCACCGGCCGCTATCCCAGCAGTCTCTGCTGGGTCAAGCCTGCCTCCTGTCCCGGTATCCATTGGGGCAGAAGCCATGCTGGATGGCCGCCCTGAGCAGCGTGTCCCGATGACGCGTTTGCGCGCACGTGTGGCCGAACGACTCTTGCAGTCGCAGGCGACCAACGCAATTCTCACGACCTTCAATGAAGTAAACATGGCACCAGTCATGGCCATGCGCAAGCAATATGCAGATCGTTTCGAGAAGGAGCATGGCGTCAAGCTGGGCTTTATGTCCTTCTTTGTGAAGGCCGCAGTGGCTGCCCTCAAGAAGTATCCCGTCCTGAATGCCTCAGTCGACGGTAACGACATTGTTTATCACGGCTACTTCGACATTGGTGTCGCGGTCGGCTCTCCGCGCGGCTTGGTGGTGCCGATCATTCGCAACGCGGACCAGCTCACGTTTGCGGAGATTGAGAAGACCATCTCAGACTTCGGTGTGCGCGCCCGCGATGGCAAGATCACCCTCGAGGAGCTCACAGGCGGAACCTTCTCCATCTCCAATGGTGGTGTGTTTGGATCGATGCTCTCGACGCCCATCATCAACCCCCCTCAGTCGGCCATTCTGGGTATTCACGCCACAAAGGATCGCGCTGTCGTGGAGAACGGGCAGGTGGTGGTTCGTCCCATCAACTACCTCGCCATGTCCTACGACCACCGCATCATTGACGGTCGTGAGGCGGTACTTGGGCTTGTAACCATGAAGGAGGCCCTCGAAGATCCATCCCGTCTCCTGCTTGAGATCTGAGGAGCGCACAGATGGCACAGGCATTCGACGTGGTCGTCATTGGCGCAGGACCTGCTGGCTACATCGCGGCGATTCGCGCCGCGCAGTTGGGCTTTAAAACCGCGTGCATCGAGAAATGGATTAATCCTGAAGGGCAGGCCGTGCTTGGCGGCACCTGCCTGAATGTGGGCTGTATTCCTTCCAAAGCGCTTTTGGCGTCCAGCGAGGAATTCGAAAAAATCCAGCACCATGCGGAGGTCCACGGCATCTCTGTGAAGGGGGCCAGCATGGACGTGGCAAAGATGCTGACCCGCAAGGACGGCATTGTCTCCAAGATGACCAAAGGCATTGAGTTTCTTTTTCGCAAGAACAAGATCACCTGGCTCAAGGGCCATGGCCGCCTGACGGGAGAGCAGGGCGACACCATCAGTCTTGAGGTCACAACAGAGGCGGGTTCAGAGGCGGTCACCGCGAAGCACGTCATTATTGCCACCGGGTCGAAGGCAAGGCATCTACCCAGCATCCCAGTCGACAATCTGATGGTCTGCGATAACGAGGGCGCATTGCGGTTTCCCTCGGTTCCTAAGCGACTCGGCGTGATTGGGGCTGGTGTCATTGGTCTCGAACTGGGCTCGGTCTGGCGTCGTCTTGGCGCTGAGGTGACCGTTCTGGAAGCCATGCCCACCTTCTTGGGCGCCTGTGATGAGGCGGTTGCCAAGGAGGCGCATAAGCTTTTCACCCAGCAAGGTCTCGGCATTCACATGGGTGTGAAGATTGGTGAGGTCAAGCAGACGACCAAACTGGTCAAAGTGCATTACACCGACGCCCAGGGTGCCGATCATGTGCTCGAATGTGATCGGTTGATTGTCTCGGTAGGACGGATTCCGAATACCGAGAATCTCAATCTTGAGGCGATTGGACTCAAGACCGACGAGCGCGGCTTCATTCCTGTGGATGACCACTGCCGAACGGCAAAGCCCAACGTGTATGCCATTGGCGACGTGGTGCGTGGCCCCATGCTGGCTCACAAGGGCGAAGACGAAGGGGTGATGGTGGCCGAACTTATTGCAGGCCAGAAGCCTCATATCGACTACAACTGCATTCCTTGGGTGATCTACACCTCACCCGAGATTGCATGGGTGGGACAGACCGAGCAGCAGCTCAAGGCTGCGGGTCGCTCCTTTAAAGCGGGACAGTTTCCATTTATGGCGAACGGACGCGCTCTGGGCATGGATGCTGCCGATGGATTCGTCAAGGTACTCGCCGACGCTCAGACCGATGAGATTCTTGGGGTCCACATCGTGGCTGCAAACGCATCCGACCTGATTGCAGAGGCGGCCGTGGCTATGGAGTTCAAGGCAGCGTCCGAGGACATCGCACGCATTTGTCACCCCCACCCCTCAATGTCGGAGGTGATGCGCGAGGCGGCCTTGGCGGTCGATAAGCGCGCCCTCAATATGTAAGGCCGCGAGTCCTATGTCGCGCGTTACTGAGCTCGCTGAGGCCAGACTGGCCTCACGCGGGTTCTCACTCGACGAGGGTCAGACCCCGGGCCTGCATGCTTTGGAGCGCTGCAGCGAGGAATGGCAGCACTACAAGAGTCGGCGTGGCGGTCGGCTCGCCCGGATGCTCATCCATCCTCCGCTTCCCAGGGGCGTGTATTTGTGGGGGGGCGTGGGGCGCGGCAAAAGCTTTCTGATGGATTGCTTCTACGACGCAGTCCCCCTTGAGCGAAAGGTCCGTATTCATTTTCATGAGTTCATGCGTGCGACCCATCGGGAGCTGCATGACCTTCGTGGAACCGAAGACCCGCTCGACGAGGTGGCAACGCGTGTCGCGCGTCGATATCGACTCATCTGCTTTGACGAGTTCCACATCTCGGACATTGCGGACGCCATGATTCTCGAGCGGCTGCTGAGTGCGCTCCTGGCGGCCCGGGTTGGATTTGTAATGACATCTAACTACCCGCCCAGTGGTTTGTACCCCGACGGCTTGCACCGGGAGAGTCTCCTGCCGGCAATCGCCCTCATCGAGGAGAATCTCGAGGTGGTTGAACTGGCATCCCCAGCTGATCATCGGCGCAAGGCACAGCAGGCAGCGGTCATGGAAGATGAAGACCGAAAGGAGAGGCTCGCCGGCCTCCCGGGCTTTTATCAGACGCCCACGGGTGATCTGGCAGAGGCAGCCTTGGAAGATATTGCCCATGCGCTCTCTGATGGCTCGGCACCCTCGCAGGATTCCACGATCGACCTCGATGGGCGTCAAGTGAACATCCGCATGCAGGCGGGCGGTCTGATCTGGTTCGATTTTGAGCACCTCTGCGGAGGGCCGCGGTCTCAGAACGACTACCTATGGCTCGCCGAGCGATTCCATACCGTGGTGGTCTCCAATGTTCCTCAGATGAGCGCAGCGCAGTCATCGGAGGCGAGGCGCTTTACCTGGTTGGTCGATATTTTTTACGACGCCGGTCGGCGACTCGCAGTCTCTGCGGCCGCTGAGCCCGATCAGCTCTATGTTCAGGGCGTGCTTGCCAATGAGTTTCAGCGCACGGCAAGCCGACTCGTTGAGATGCAGACCCTGGCCTACCTCATGCGACCTCAGCGGGAGACACACACGCGCATTGGGTAAAGAGAGCGGGGTGCAATAATGCCGGTATGGAGTTCCACTTTCCACGCCTCTCGTTTGTTTTTTTCTCCCTGATGCTCTGCGCGGGGGGGAGTGGCTGGGCTGCCTCGCTGACATGGCATGAAGCACGCGCGCGCGCTGACTTCCTAGAGGCACTCGCGGAGCTCGACCGGGAGTCTGAAGTCATCGCTCAGCGCGCGAAGGAACAACGCGCGCAGTGCCTCGCTCGGTGGGTTTCTTCTGCCTGCTTGGAAGCGGCCCGACAGCAACGCGCCCGCGATGAGCGCGCTTTGCTCATGGCCCGTGAAACTCTTCGTGAGTCTGTGCGTCGAATTGATGCAGCGGCTCGTCAACGGGTCCGTGCGTCACGACAGGAGGATCTCAATGCCCGGTAACCAGGATGTTCGAACCCAGAAGATGCGCCTACTCGAACTGGAGGCCGAACACCGGGAGCTTGATCAGCTTATTGCTTCTCTGGATCAGGGCCCTGTCGTGGATGAGCTGGCCATGCGACGTCTAAAGAAGCGCAAGCTTCAGATTAAGGATCAGATTGCCGCATTGGTAGGGGAACTCACGCCGAGCGAGCCTGCCTGAGTGAGCTCTGCTGCGTGAGTCTCTCCGCGTGGTTTGAGCCTCAAGGCCTCTTATCCCAGCGACTCGAAGGATTCCGGTCGCGCCCCTCTCAGGCGGCACTTGCCCAAGCAATTGCCTCTGCCATCGACCACCGAGAGCTCTTGGTTGCTGAGGCAGGCACAGGCATCGGAAAGACATACGCATACCTCATTCCTGCCTTGCTGAGCGGACAAAAGGTACTGGTCTCTACAGCCAGTCGTGCGCTTCAAGATCAGCTCTTTTCGCGCGACATCCCTCGGCTGCTCAAGGCCATGGGACTCACCGGGGTCAGTGTTGCACGTTTGAAGGGACGCTCGAACTACCTCTGCCCCTATCGACTCGAGCGCGCGCGTCAAGAGGGGCGCTTATCGAGCGCTCAGGAGGTTCAAGACCTGCGCCAAATCGTGCAGTTCTCGGCCTTAAGCCCAGAGGGCGATATTTCTGCCTGTACAACGGTCTCCGAGCATTCAATGGTGTGGCCACTCGTTACCAGCACGGTCGACAACTGCCTGGGCCAACGGTGCCCCATGGTGGCTGAGTGCCCTGTTATTCGTGCGCGCGAGCAGGCCCAGAAATCTGAGCTTGTAATCGTCAACCATCACCTTCTCTGTGCAGATCTCGCCTTGAGGCGGGAAGGCGGCGGTGAGTTGTTGCCCCGCATGGATCTGGTGGTTGTCGATGAGGCGCATGCGCTGTCCGAAACAGCCCTCCAGTTCTTTGGTCTCACGGTCTCCACCCACGGATTGGCTCTCCTCGCGCGAGATGCCCTTGTCGCGGGCCTTGAGCTCGCTCGAGATGGCGCGGACTGGGCAGGTTTGAGTGGTCAGCTAGAGGCCGCTGTGCTGTCGTTTCGCGCGGAGCTCGCAGCCGCCTGTGCGCCGGGTAGGCACAAGTGGGAGCAGCTCAGTCCAGGTGGGAAAAGCGCCCTCCAAGGAGGGCTCACACAGATTGCAGAGGCATTGGGCCCCCTCCATATGGCACTTTGCGTGAATGCGGAGCGCCACGCCGAACTCATCAGGCTACAAGAGCGAATTGAGCAGGTGCAGGATCGGCTTGATCTGTTGGCCCCCTCTCGCGATGCTGAGGAGGGTGTGCATTGGATTGAGCTGGGGAGACAGAGCCTCAGCCTGCACTGGTCCCCCCTCGATGCTGCGCCTCGACTGCGCGAGGTGTGGGAGGCCCCCGAGCGTGCCGCGTGGGTGTTTCTCTCTGCAACACTCACCGTGCCCGCAGCCAGTGGAGCGCATCAGGGGGACTTTGCCTATTTTTGCGAGCTCATGGGTCTTGCCGATGCGAGATGTGAACGGTTTGAGAGTCCATTCGATTACGCAACTCAGAGCCTGCTGGTGGTCCCCGAGCAGCTGCCAGATCCGAAGCAGCCTCAGCTGGTGACCCAGCTACTTGAGATGCCTGGCGTAGCAACGCTCATCAGAGAGGCCCAGGGTGGAATTTTCCTGTTGTGCACCAGCCTGCGTGCCGTGGATCAGGCGGCACAGTGGCTTGCGCAGCCGCGATCACCAGCCGCCGGACGATTGCTTCTGGTTCAGGGGAGCGCGCCGCGCGATCACCTTTTGCAGCGGTTTCGTGATGACGGTCGCGCCATGCTGGTGGGCAGCGCTAGCTTCTGGGAGGGGGTCGATGTCCCTGGACGTGCGCTCAGCGTTGTCATCATCGACAAATTGCCCTTTGCGCCTCCTGATGATCCAGTACTGGAGTCCCGGATGAATCGATGTCGGGCTGAAGGAGGAGATCCGTTTAATCGGATTCAACTTCCTGAGGCAACGCTCATGCTCAAGCAGGGCGTAGGCCGTCTCATTCGTACCGAGACCGATAGAGGTCTCCTTCTGGTCGGTGACCGGCGCTTGGCGGAGACCCCCTATGGCCGACGCATGTTACGCAGCCTCCCGCCGTTTCGCAGAACCCGCAGCCTGGAAGAGGCGCGCGCGTTCTTGTTACCAGAGCTTTAGACGGGACCAGAGACTCGGTGAACGGTTTGGCTGGTGCTCAGGGAGCAGTCCGGAGAGGACTGCGGGGTTGTAACCGTGCTTGAGATATGGGCTGTTGGGCACGGTCCTCGCAAGCACGCGCTTGGCGTCATCGCGCAGTTGATCAAGTCCAAGCCGATCGTAGCCATAGATCATCTGGGCCAAGGCCTCCTCAACAGCGGGTGAGTCCTGATAGGTCCTGATCACGACTTGTGCGCGATTCACGGCAGCCATGAAGGCCCCTCGGCGGAGGTAGAACCGGGCCGTGTGCACCTCACCTTGGGCCAGCGTGTTGATGAGGAATTGCAGTCGGGCACCAGCATCGGCTGCATAACGGCTCTCAGGAAAGCGCGTCACGAGCTGTTTGAATGCGTCGAAGGCCTCCTTTGCCGCTTTAGGATCGCGCTCGGACATGTCCTCTCCGGTCACTGAGGAGAAGAGCGTCGCGCGATCGTTAAAGTTGATGAGGCCCTTGAGATAGAGGGCGTAGTCGATGCTGGGATGATTGGGATTGAGGCGCATGAAACGCTCAATCGAGGACAGCGCTTGTGCTAAGTCGCCCTCCTTCCAATACGCATAGGCCGTATCGAGCTGGGCCTGCTGCGCAAAGCGGCCAAAAGGGTAGCGAGACTCCAGCTTTTTGAGTAAGGCAACGGCTTGGGCATAGTTGCCCGAACTCATCTCGTCTTTAGACTCCTGATACAGGCGCTCTGGGCTCCATCGAAGGGTCTCATCACGGCTCTCGGGGCCTGAGGCACAGCCCAGGAGTGCCAAGCTCATAAGCCCAGCAAAAACCAGAGACAATGCACGGTGTGAGGAGCGAGGGGTTGAACCTTGTTGACGAGTCATGAAGAAAACCTAGGGGATGAGTGCGCCGATTATAGCGAGCCGCAGGTCTTCCGGGTCGATGGAGACGCAGTCGGTCAGCGCCTGGACCGCGTGCTGGCGTCTCGCTATCCGGACCAGTCTCGGGCGCGGCTACAGCGTTGGATAGAGCAAGGCTGCGTCCGTCTCGATGACCGGACTGTTCGCCCAAGTCAGACGCTACGCCTGGATCAGGTGGTCTGGATGCAGGCGCCTGAGCCAGAGCCGCAGGGCGATTGGCTTGCGGAGCGCATGGCACTGGAGATTGTCTTTGAAGACGCAGACCTGCTGGTGATCAATAAGCCCAGTGGGCTTGTCGTGCATCCTGCAGCTGGCCACCCCAATGGCACCTTGCTCAATGGGCTGCTCGCCCATGCGCCGAGCTTACGCGCACTGCCACGCGCCGGAATCGTGCACCGGCTCGACCGTGATACGACTGGCTTGATGGTCGTTGCCAAAACGCTGGAGTCGCAGACGGAGCTGGTCCGCCAGCTTCAGGCACGAACAGTCTCACGCAGATACTGGGCTGTGTGTTGGGGAGACCTCCGTCAGGCTTCCACGATTGACGCGCCGATCGGTAGAGATCCACGCGATCGCCAAAGACAGGCCGTCCTAGACTCAGGGGGCAAACCCGCTATCACGCATACAAAGCCACTCGCTCGAGGCGTTTTCGGCTCAAAGACCGTGACCCTCGTCGAGTGCAAGCTGGAGACGGGCCGAACCCATCAAATCCGTGTTCACCTCCAACACCTCGGTTATCCCTTGGTGGGAGACCCCGTATACCAACGGCGAGCCCCCATGAGTCCCAAGACGGTTGGCTTGGAGCGGCAGGCCCTGCATGCGTTTTCATTGGGGCTGATGCATCCGCGGCTTCAGATTTCACAGGTATGGACTGCCGCCCTGCCGAGTGACATGACATCGCTTTTGAGCAAGGCTGGAATGGACGCTCCCGAGATTTCTGTGGGTGAGGCGGATAAGACATGAACGAATATCCCGTCAGACGGATTCCAGGTTTTCCCCCCAATGTGCATGCGGCCATGACCTCACGCGGGGCCTCTGAGACACCCTGGGGGTTCAACCTCGCTGTGCACACGGGAGAGCCCGCTCAAGCCGTTGCGGCCCGCCGCCAGGCGCTTGAGGATGCGCTGGGCGTGCAGGTGCAATGGCTTTCGCAGGTCCATGGGGCCACGTGCCATGTCGCCACTGAGATCACGACTGCACCAGCAGCTGACGCATGTATGACCAACAACCATTTCCTTGCATGCGCGGTCATGGTTGCAGATTGCCTGCCAGTGCTCATGTCGCTCGAGTCGGGAGTATCTGTCGCTGCGGCCCATGCGGGCTGGAGAGGCCTTGCTTCGGGGGTGCTCGAGTCCAGCCTTGCTGCGCTTGTGCGTCATCAGGACGATCGACGCGTGGTGGCCTGGCTTGGCCCATGCATTGGCCCATTCGACTTTGAGGTTGGGCCCGAGGTGCTCGAGGCATTTGGTGGCCCAGAGGGCATCAATGCCACGCACTTTCAGCCCAGTCCGCTCAAGCAAGGCCATTGGATGGCTGACTTGCAAGGCCTCGCCCAGTCAGCAATTGAGCGTTGGATATCAGCGCATGATTGCGAGATACGCTGGGCCGCTCCCCCTGGGGGATGCACCATTCGTGAGCCTAAGACATGGTTTTCATATCGCCGGGAGCGTGTCACCGGGCGGATGGCAGGCCTCATTTGGCGAGAAAGCCAATAAATTCGGGGCTTCTCGGGCGGTTCATTTGACATTGCCTTGTGCACGGTCAAGAATGGACCAAAAGAAAGACTCCACTTAAAGAGAGTCACCCAGAGGAGAAATCATGAGTCAGACCCCCGTGCCCGTTCCCTCAGAGCGACTCGCTGAGATCCAGAAAGCGTATGTCGAGGGCTTAAGCAAGGTGCTTCTTTCGGCTGAAGAGGCGGCGAAGCTTGCCAAGTCAGATCGTCGTTTCTCCTCCGAAGTCTGGGCGCAGAGCGGACCTTTCGCTCAACTGGCGGCACTTTATGTGCTCAACAGTAAGGCCATGCAGGACATGGCATCCTCGCTCACACTCGATTCCAAAACGCAGCAGCGTGTCGAGTTCATGGTCGAGCAGGTGGTCGATGCCTTTTCACCTGCCAACTTCCTAGCGACCAACCCTGACGCGCAGCGCAAGCTGATTGAGACCAAGGGTGAGAGCCTGCGTCAGGGCATGGACAACCTGATGCACGACCTCAATCAGGGCCGAATCACGCAGTCCGATGAGACCGGTTTTATCGTCGGCCAAAATCTCGCCATAACCCCAGGCCAGGTTGTTTACGAGTGCCGTTTGTTTCAACTGATTCACTACACACCGCGGACCGCTAAGGTGGGCAGCCGTCCACTCCTCATGGTTCCCCCTTGCATCAACAAGTTCTACATCATGGACCTCCAACCGGGCGCATCGCTGGTTGAGTTTGCCTTGGATCAGGGTCAGGATGTCTATCTTGTCTCGTGGAAGAACCCTGGCGAGACCGAGCGTGACGTTACCTGGGACAATTACATCCAAGAGGGCGTGATCCAGGCGATCGACATGACCCTCGAGGCCAGTGACAAGCCGGCCATCAACCTGCTGGGGTTCTGTGTGGGGGGTACGCTGTGCGCGACCTCTCTGGGGGTGCTTGCCGCGCGTGATCAGTCCGATAAGGTTCACAGCCTAACCCTCATGACCACGCTCATCGACTTCACAGAGACCGGCGTGCTCGACGTCTTCATTGATGAGCAGCACGTCTCTATGCGGGAGGCCAAGCTTGGCGCAGGGGGCCTGCTGCCAGGCAAGGAACTGGCAGCGACGTTTTCTTTCCTCCGCCCCAATGACCTGGTCTGGCCCTATGTCGTCAAGAATTACCTCAAAGGCGAGACGCCCCCAGCCTTCGATATCTTATATTGGAATGCCGACAGCACCAATCTGCCGGGGCCTTTTTACGCCTGGTATTTGCGCAACACCTATCTCGAGAACAATCTCGTCAAGCCGGGCAAACTGACGGTCGCTGGCGAGAGACTCGACCTGCGAAAAGTGAAGCAGCCAGTCTATGCCTTCGGCGCGCGCGAGGACCATATCGTGCCCTGGCAATCGGCCTGGGAGGGGGTGCGGCACCTTGGCGGCAAGAGTCGGTACGTGCTTGGCGCAAGCGGGCATATTGCGGGCGCCATTAATCCCGCCTCAAAAAACAAGCGCTCCTATTGGACCAATCCGAATGCGGGCACCTCAGCAGAAGCGTGGCTTAGCAAGGCCGAGGAGCATGCCGGTAGCTGGTGGAACGACTGGGCCAAATGGATCAAGCAGCACCAGGGCCCACTTGTGGCCGCCCCCAAGCGCACAACGCGAGGGCGCTTCAAGGGCATTGAGCCTGCCCCCGGCCGATACGTAAAAGAGCGGTCAGTCTAGGGAAATCCAGCAAGCAAAAGCGATCCAGAGCAGCCAGAATTCATTCAAACAGGAGAGACAACATGGCGTCACGTTTGGCATATGTAACGGGGGGAATGGGCGGAATTGGAACCTCCATCTGCCGCAAGCTCCATGACGGCGGATTTAAGGTCATTGCAGGGTGCGGGCCAAGCCGCGACTTCGAGAAATGGATTGCTGAGCAAAAGGCCGATGGTTACACCTTCTACGCCTCCGTGGGTAACGTCGGTGACTGGAACTCCACGGTTGAGGCCTTCGATAAGGTCAAACATGAACATGGCAATCCAGACGTACTGGTCAATAACGCAGGCATCACCAAGGACGGTGTTTTTCTCAAAATGACGCGTGAGCAGTGGGACGCCGTGATCGACACCAATCTGAATAGCCTTTTCAATGTGACCAAGCAGGTCGTCGAGGGCATGGTTGCCAAGGGCTGGGGACGCATCATCAATATTTCGTCCGTAAACGGCCAGAAGGGCCAGTTTGGTCAGACCAACTACTCAACCGCAAAGGCTGGTATTCATGGCTTTACGATGGCCTTGGCACAAGAGCTTGCGGCCAAGGGCGTGACGGTCAACACGGTCTCGCCCGGCTATATTGGCACCGACATGGTGCGCGCCATCAAGCCTGAGGTCTTGGAAAAGATTGTGAGCACCATTCCTGTCCGTCGTCTGGGAGAGCCGGAAGAAATTGGCTCGATTGTGACCTGGTTAGCGGGTGAGGAAAGCGGTTTTGCCACCGGGGCGGACTTTTCGCTCAACGGTGGCTTGCATATGAGCTGATGCGCACGAGGGCTGGTCCGCCAGCCCTCTGACAACACGAGGGGATCTAAATGCCAAACAAAGAACAACAACGCCTCATCAAAAAATATCCCAATCGCCGGCTCTACGACACCCGAACCAGCACCTACATTACGTTGGCAGATGTCAAGGAACTCGTGCTGTCCCACGAGGATTTTCAGGTGGTGGATGCGAAGTCCGGGACAGACCTCACACGCAGTATCCTGCTGCAGATCATTCTTGAAGAGGAATCCTCCGGCGCCCCTATTTTTTCCGCCCAGGTGCTCTCGAATGTCATTCGCTTCTATGGCAACGCCATGCAGGGCATGATGGGAAGCTACTTAGAGAAAAATATCCAGGCTTTCTCAGAGATTCAATCCAAGATGCAGGAACAGTCCCAGGCCTTCACGGCTGGAAAGGGCATTGCCGGACAAGAGGCCTGGGCTCAATTCATGGCCAGTCAGGCGCCGGTGATGCAGAACCTCATGACAAATTACATCGATCAGAGCAAGAAGGTCTTCATGCAGATGGAAGATCAGATGCAGAGCAATACCAAGGCCATGCTCTCACGATTTGGTTTTCCGCCTGGTCAGGAATAATCTGGCGGTATGCAAAAAGCGCCCACGGTCGGTTTTGTCTCTCTCGGTTGCCCAAAGGCGCTGGTTGACTCAGAAAGAATCCTCACGCAACTGAAAGCGGAGGGCTATGGCATCAGCGAAAGCTACGAGGGTGCCGACTTGGTTGTGGTCAACACCTGCGGCTTTATTGATGATGCCGTTCAAGAGAGCCTAGATGCCATTGGCGAGGCCCTGGAGGAAAACGGCAAGGTCATCGTGACCGGTTGCCTCGGCGCCAAAGCAGGTGAGGGCGGTGCATCCCTCATTACGCAGGTTCACCCTAAGGTGCTGGCGGTGACGGGTCCGCATGCCACTGCAGAGGTGATGCAGGCAGTCCATACCCACCTGCCCAAGCCGCATGATCCCTTTACAGATCTTGTTCCCGAGCAGGGCATACGACTCACGCCTGCTCACTATGCCTATCTCAAAATCTCTGAGGGCTGCAACCATCGTTGCAGCTTCTGCATCATCCCCAGCATGCGAGGAGACCTTGTATCCCGGCCGATCGGCGAGGTCATGCGCGAGGCCGAGGCTCTGGTTAAAAACGGGGTTCGTGAGCTCCTCGTCATATCCCAAGACACCAGCGCCTACGGGGTCGACCTCAAATACCGTACCGATTTCGTGGACGGCCGGCCTGTAAAGACCCGCATGACCGAGCTCTGCCGCGAGCTTGGCCAGCTCGGCGTCTGGGTCCGTTTGCACTATGTCTACCCCTATCCACATGTTGATGAGGTGCTGGAACTGATGGCCGAGGGCAGGGTACTGCCCTACCTCGATGTGCCGTTCCAGCACGCACACCCCGATGTGCTCAAGCGCATGAAGCGACCTGCCTCCGGTGAGCGCAATCTTGAGCGTATTCAGGCCTGGCGTCAGGCGGTGCCAGACCTCACCATTCGCAGCACCTTTATTGCGGGCTTCCCTGGTGAAACGGAGGCCGAGTTTGAGGCGCTGCTGGACTTCCTCACGGAGGCCCAGATCGATCGCCTGGGATGCTTCGCCTACAGCCCTGTCGATGGCGCATCGGCCAATGCGCTCGCGGGCGCACTCCCCGATGCGGTCCGTCAGGCGCGTGCAGACCGAGTCATGGAGCACCAGGCCGCCATATCTGCCAAACGTCTGGCGCGTTGGGTTGGACGCCGCACCACGGTGCTCATTGATGAACTCGATCTCGACGAAGGCTGCCTCATTGCGCGTACGGTTGGAGATGCGCCAGACGTTGATGGCATCGTACGCGTGCGTCCTGACCCCAATTCCCGCCACTCCGTTACCGCCGAGGTCGGACAGTTCTGTGAGGTTGAAATCATTGAGAGCGACGATTACGACCTAGAGGCTGTGTTCATACGAGGACAGCTCAGCGAAGGTATTACTTAAAACTGAAAGAGGAGATCTGAACATGCGTGAAGTCGTCGTTTTGAGTGCAGTGCGCTCAGCCATTGGTGGTTTCGCAGGGACACTATCGAGCCTAGAGCCATCCGAGCTCGGCGGTATGGTGCTCAAGGAGGCCATTGGCCGCTCGGGCGTCGACCCCAACCAGGTGAACTACGCAGTGGTGGGCAATTGCATCCCAACCGAGAAGCGCTCACCCTATGTGGGCCGTGTGGTCAGCATTCAGGGCGGCATGCCCATGAGCTCGGTCGCGCTTACGATCAACCGCCTCTGTGGCTCGGCGCTGCAAGCGATTGTCTCCACTGCCCAGAACATTCTGCTGGATGACTGCGAGTTCGGTGTTGGCGGTGGGGTAGAGGTCATGAGCCGCGGTGGTTACTTGAGCCCCGCCATGCGCTCAGGTGCGCGCATGGGTGATAGCCAAATGATTGACACCATGGTCGCGACCCTCACCGACCCGTTTGGCGTGGGCCACATGGGCATTACGGCCGAGAACCTTGCGACCAAGCACAACATCAGCCGTGAGGAGCAGGACGCATTTGCGCTGGAGTCCCAGAATCGGGCTGCTCGGGCCATCGCTGAGGGGCGCTTTAAGGATCAGATCGTGCCCATTACGATCAGCTCACGTAAGGGCGATATTGTGTTTGATACAGATGAGCATCCCCGTGCGACCACTCTGGAGGCGCTGGCCAAGATGAAGCCCGCCTTCAAGAAGGATGGCTCGGTCACTGCCGGAAACGCTTCAGGCATCAACGATGCGGCGGCCTTCCTGGTGCTGGGTGAGGCCAAGGCGGCTGCGGCCGCAGGCCACAAGCCTCTGGCGGTCATACGTGGCTATGCCGTTGCGGGCGTGCCCAACGATGTGATGGGTGAAGGTCCTATACCTTCCACGAAGATTGCGCTCCAGAAGGCAGGCATCACGCTGGATCAGATTGATGTCATTGAGTCCAATGAGGCGTTCGCAGCGCAGGCGCTCACCGTAACGAAGGTCCTTGGTTTTGACCCTGCCAAGGTCAACGTTAATGGCGGCGCAATTGCATTGGGCCACCCAGTCGGCGCGACCGGCGCCATCATTGCGACCAAGTGCATTCATGAGCTCCACCGAACAGGCGGGCGATACGGTCTTGCCACCATGTGTATCGGTGGCGGGCAGGGTATTGCGGTGGTCTTTGAGCGGGTCTAAGGCCGGGCCGCTTTCAGCGCGATTTGCAGTGGGGGGCTTCGGCCCCCTTATTGCCTTCCACTATAGTTTACATAATAAACCTTATACGACAAAAGGGCTAGGCGGTCATTCGGGCAAAGCGCAGGAAATTCGCAGTGGTCGCTAGTGCAACTGACTCCAGACTGACCTCCTTGAGCTCGGCAATTCGATAGGCCACAAACCGAGTAAAACCGGGCTCATTGGTCTTCCCACGGAAAGGGACTGGGGCGAGAAACGGCGCATCTGTCTCCACCATGAGGTGCTGCAGTGGCACCCTGCGAGCAACGTCATGGACTTGGGCGGCAGTCTTGAATGTGACAATGCCAGACAGCGAGATCAGGAAATTCATATCGATCGCAGCCTGGGCCACCTCAAAACTCTCGGTAAAACAATGCATAACGCCACCAACCTCATGTGCTTTCTCTTCTTGGAGGATGCGCAAGGTATCACTCGCGGCCTCTCGTGTATGAATGATTAATGGCTTGCCCAACTCACGGGCCGCACGGATGTGGGTGCGAAAGCGCTCGCGTTGCCACTCAAGGTCCCCCTTGAGACGGTAGTAATCCAGCCCAGTCTCACCGATGGCCACCACCCGCGGGTGCGCTCCCCGCCGAACCAGTTCGGTGACAGAGGCCTCCTGCGGCTCATCCTCGTAGTCGGGGTGAACACCGACACTGCACACCAGGCGATCATCGCTGAGCGCCGTGTTCAATACCGCCTCCGCCTCAG
>JBJOHF010000018.1:0-8739 GCA_046047855.1 Pseudomonadota bacterium
AGAAGATCGCCAACAAGACCAATCTGCTCTCGCTCAATGCCGCTATTGAGGCTGCGCGCGCCGGTGAGCATGGCAAAGGCTTTGCCGTGGTGGCCGACGAGGTCGGCAAGCTTGCCGTCAATAGTGCCGAGAGCTCTCAAGAGATCGCTCAGCTGGTACAACAGGCTGTGGCCGAGACCAACAAAGCCGTCGAGGCTGTGCGAGAGGTCAGCGCCGATATGGCCAAGATCGAGCACGGCTCTCAGGAGACCGACGCCATGCTCCAGCGTATCTCCGCAGCGCTCGAGCAGCAGAGCTCGGCTGTTGAAGAAATCAACGCCAACCTCTCCAGCCTAGACAAGATCGCACGCTCCAACGCAGCCGCTGCAGAGCAAATCACCGCAACCGTCATGGAGTTGTCTAAGATTGCAGATGCAACCCGCCAGGAGGTAGAGCGCTTCCGGGCCTAATTTCGCTTGGAGGTGTTATATGTCTTACGTAGCCGAGATCAGTCGTTCAAACCCAACAGCATTCCTATTTCTGATTGACCAGTCTGGCTCCATGTGCGAGCCCGTTGGGGATACGAGCTACACCAAGGCAGAGTTTCTGTGCGACTCACTCAATAGAGTGGTCATGAACCTCATTGCACGAAGCTCCAAGTCTGAGGGGGTGAGGGACTACTTTCATGTCGGGGCTATTGGCTACGGCGGACAAGGCGTAGGAAACGCCCTGTCTGGCTCATTCGCAAGCCAGATCTTTCATCCCATCTCAGCATTCGAGCGGACTCCCCTGGCCGTAGAGTCCCGCCAACGCAAGGTTGGCGATGGTGCCGGTGGGTTTATTACGCAGACCGTGAAGTTCCCGGTGTGGTTCAAGCCCCAATCAGACGGTGGAACCCCCATGCGCAAGGCCATTCGCTCAGCTGCTGAGGCCCTTGTCGATTGGTGCGATTCACATCCCAATTCGTTCCCCCCGACGGTGCTGCATATCACCGATGGTGAGCCCACAGATGGCGACCCTGAGCCGATGGCAGATCATTTGCGCCAGCTTGGGACGGACGACGGCGAGCTCCTCTTCTTTAATCTCCATGTTGACGGTCGATCCGGAGCGTCCATCAAGTTTCCTTCGAACGAGAGCAGCATCAAGGATCCATACGCGCAAGTGCTCTTTCGGATGTCCTCAGAGCTCCCGCCCAGCATTGCGCTAGCAGCACAAGAACGGGGCTACCCCGTGACGACCGGCGCAAGAGGTTTCTTCTTCAACGTGGAGCCTGTGGAGATGGTCGAGTTCTTCGATATTGGAACCCGCGCGTCCTCGCAGTCGATGTTGCTGCGCTAATTCAAACCCCTACGCAGATGCGGGTCCTAAGGGCCATCTCCTGTCCGAAGGAGCCGGACTATCCCAAGGCCAACGAGGACGTCTATCTGGCGAGCCCAGATGGGCGCGCCCTTGCTCTGAGCGACGGCGCAAGTGAGTCTTTCGATTCACAGACCTGGGGGCGGCTGCTCTGTGAGGCATACCTAGAATGGGCCTCCACGAGCGACACTCCGCTCGAAGAGGCCCATGTCAAATCGCTCTTGTCCCGCGCGCGTGATCGATTCATTGAGGACTTAAGCAAGCGCGTACTCAGTTGGTCTCAGCAGGCCGCTAATGATCGCGGAAACTTTGCCACCCTTCTGGGTATGCGAGAGTTCAAGGATTACGTCGAGGTGCTTGCGATTGGCGACAGCATTGCCATCTGGCAGAGCGCGGAGGGCCGGCCCCGGAGTTTCCCCATTCAAGACCCTGCAGAGTTTGCGCATAACCCCGTGCTGCTCTCATCCGACCCAAGAGGCGATGAGACCGTGTTCTCCAGGGAACGCGCTCGGTGGGGCTGGATCACCATTCCAAAGCGCGACATTGACGGGGGGTATGTTGTACTCCTTACGGACGCCATTGGGCACTATGTCCTGAGAGAATCGCTCAAAGGGGGGCTCGGCTCCGCGCTTCCCGTTTTGGCTCAAACCCCTGATCATTTTCGGTTTTGGTTAAGCCAGCAACGGTTTTCCAGGAACATTCGTAAGGATGACACCACCTTCGCCCTCATCTGCCTCCATGCGACTGCCCAATCTTGAGCAGTATCTTCAGGCTTTTCAACAGCCTCTGACACAGATCTTCGACGATGAAGAACTGAGGAAAGGCGAGGTTGAATGCAATGCGCTGGGCATGCCGCGGACACGCTCCGGCGCGTTCGCACTCGTCTTTAAAGTGCAGGCTGGTCCTCGCGCCTATGCGGTCAGATGCTTTACGCGAATGGCCCAGGAGTCTGAACAGCGGTACAGAGCAATCTCACAGACACTTCAGGCCAGTGCGCATGCCGCTGCACTCAAGCCGTATTTCCTGCCCTTTGCCTATCTATCTCAGGGCATTCGGGTGCAGGGCGAACGGGTGCCTTTCATCAAAATGGGGTGGTCGACAGACCCGACCTTAGGCGAGTTTGTCGCAGCCCATCACGCGTCCCGCCGCCACCTGGAGGCGCTCCGTTCTTCGCTAGAGCGTCTCTCAAAGGCTCTGCATGAGGCCGGTGTCGCGCATGGCGATGTTCAGCCAGGAAATATCCTGGTCCGCGAAGAGGGGCGCTCCGTTCAACTGATTGATTACGACGGGATGTTTGTGCCCGCACTCCAGGGGCTTAAGGCTTCAGAGCTTGGGCATATCAACTTTCAGCATCCACAGCGACGAGAGCACCACTTCAATGACCGGCTCGATCGATTCTCGTTCATCGCGCTCGATCTCTCATTGGCAGCACTCATCGCAGATCCAACGCTCTGGGATCGAACCTTAAGCGACGAGGAGGGTTTCGTTTTTCGAGCAAATGATTTCGCCAAGCCCGAACAATCCCAGACCTTTCTATCGGTCTCGCAAGTTCCCGCCCTCGAAGATCGCGTACAACGCTTTGCACAGCTCTGCTCGGTCGCTTTTGAGCATGTGCCTCTACCCTGGGAATTCTCAGCTCCCCAAGTGTCGACGCAAGCTCAATCGCCCTCGGCAGCCCCGACGTCGCTAACCCCGCCTGCGGTTCAACCCTCTGTTGAATTCAAGCCCAAGCCCAAACCATCCCGGGTTGATCTATCACGGACTCAAGCCCCTGAAGAGGCATACGTGGGCTCCTACCCTGTTGTGCACGCCACGCAATTTGTCCGTGTGAGCCACTTTGTGGGGCAACGGGTCGAGTTGATTGGCAAGATTGTCGATGTCCGCAGCGGGAAAACCAGTTTTGGTGGACGGCCGGCGCTGCGCCCCTACATTTATCTCGACTTCCTTCCGGTTTCCCAGGGAAAGGTTGTGCGCATTAAAGTGCTTCCAGAAGTGATCGAGGGCCATACCGGTGAGCGCAAGTTGTTGCCGCACGATGGATGGGTTGGTCGATGGGTCACCGTGAGCGATGTGGTTCAGCCCGTTCGATACATCAACCATCCTGCATTCTCCTCGGGCGTCGGTGAGGCCTCTATCCATGTCGACCACCTCTCTCAGATTCGACTGATTCCCGAGACGGAAGCACGGTTTCGACTCGCTGGGCGCCACAAAACAGCGCCAGCACCCACCTCCTCTACAGAGTCCACTCCTTCGCAAGCGACCGCGCCAGCGGCAGCACCAACCGTGCCTCAAGAACCGGTCGCGCAGCCTGATCCAGACGGCGTGCTCAGGCCAAGCATGCGCCCCTCCACTGACTCAAGCGCAAGGAACCGTGCGATCCTAGAGAAAATGCGCACCTCTAAATAATTTATGAACGTTACGACGCTTCTCGAGATCGGCTTTATCGCTGCCATCGCAGCCACCACAATTTATTTCCATCTGCGATTCGATCGCTTCAGCGTCAGTCATGGTCCCGAGGTCCTGACCACAATGGGCATTCTGGGGTGCTTTACGGGCATTACCGTCGCACTCTTTAGCTTCAACCCCAATGACATTCAACAGAGCGTTCCGAGCCTATTGGGCGGCATACGCACCGCATTCTGGGCCTCCCTGGCTGGGGTTTTCGGTGCCCTCACACTTCGGTTTGCCCAGCGCTTTCGCCCCATCGCAGAGCCGGAGGCGACCTCTGTGCAAGAGGCCGAGGTCATTGATGTCGTGCGAGCCATCGAACGCATGGACCGACGCCAGGCCGATGACCAAGGCCGGCTCATCTCCGCCTTTCAAGACTTCGCCCAGCACATGGTGGAGAACAACCAGAAGGCTGTTGTTGAGGCGCTCAAGGAGGTTGTGCGTGACTTTAATCAGCAGTTAACCGAGCAATTCGGTGAGAACTTCAAGCAGCTCAACGCAGCCGTTGAGAAGCTCGTCATATGGCAACAGCAGTATCGGGACACGCTTGAGCAGCTCCAGGCGGAGCAGCAAAAATCACAGCAGGCACTTGCCCAGGCGACAGACTCTCTTGCAAGCATGGCGCAGAGCGCGGGGCATTTTGCGCAGACTGCCCATGCGCTTGAGGCGGAGATTGGCGAACTTACCCAAACCCGAGAGCGTCTTTTTGCTCAAGAAGAGGCCCTTGCCAGGCTTCTCGAAACGCTGCGAGATGTAACACCAACCTTTGCAGCCAAAGCAGAGGACATGCTCACTGAAGTCTCCTCCGGCATGTCTAAGGTCACGCGTGACATTGCCGAGCGCATGCTTGAGAGTCACCGAGAGATGCGTCAGCTGGTATCAGGAACCGCGCAGTCGACTGAGCAACAGCTTGCGCGTGTTCAGTCTGTCATGACGCGTACAGCCGACGCCCTGGCACAGTCCCTTGAGACCACCCAGTTACAGGCACATCGCCAGATGCTCGAGCAACTCTCAGAGCACCAGTCCCTCTTCAAGCAGGAGTTACAGGCTCAGAGTCAGATCGTTAAACAATCCGTCCTGGCGCTCGACGTTGCGCTCCAAAAGGAGCTCGAGACGGCACTCCAATCGCTTGCTGGCCAGTTGGCTGCGCTCTCCAATCGCTTTGTCGAGGACTACACACCCCTCACCCAGCGGCTGCGAGAGCTTATTGAAATCAGCAAGCGGGCTTAACCGGTCAGATCCATGCGCGCCCACCGAATCATGGAGTCTGGCAATAGTCACTGGATTCCGCTGAGTGACCTCATGATGGGACTCATGATGGTGTTTATGCTGCTTGCCGCGCTCTACATGCTGCGCGTCGAGCAGACCACCACGATGGTCGTTCGAGAGTATGAGGTCACCAAGAACGACCTTCAGCGCGCGCTCCAGGCCGAGTTTGCAGAGAATTTCAAAGAGTGGGACGCAGAGCTCCTTGGGGACATGACCATTCGGTTTCGAAACCCGGACGTTCTCTTTGCCACCGGGTCAGACAAACTGCGACCGGCGTTTCAAAATATCCTCGATGAATTCTTGCCTCGGTACCTGGCCATCTTGACCCAAGAGCCCTATAAGGGCGCGATCAAAGAGATACGCATTGAGGGCCACACGTCTCAGTTCTGGACGACAGCAACCTCGCCCATCGATGCCTACCTTCGCAATATGGCGCTCTCACAAGCGAGAACACGGTCCACACTCGAGTACCTGTTGCGTAGCCCGCAGACCCGGGTACACCTTGACTGGGTTCGGGAGCGTGTCACCGCAAACGGTCTGTCGTCTTCCAAGCCCATTCTCGTTCCCGGGGGCATTGATGATCAGGCCTCCCAAAGGGTTGAATTCCGAATTGTGACCAACGCGGAAGAGCGACTGGCCAAGATGGCGCAAGCCATTGCCACACAATAGTACGGTCCATGAAGCTTCCTAATTTTCAAGACCATCCGCTGCTCAATCAGCTCCGCTCAGACATGGGGGCCCAGATCGTCAAGGTCCCCTCGCGGGCACGTTCACGGCTGCTCAACCCGGAGGCGGTTATGGCTTTGGGTCGACCTGCTCCATCCCCCGTTGCAATGAAGTCCGGAACCGTCGCGCCCAATGCTCCATCTCAGTACGCACGCAATGCTGGGAGTCGAGTCCTCACCCCTATCCGAGACAAAGAGTCCTCATCATGAAAGACGCAAACCCATCCCAGCCTCTCACGCGACGGGAAGACTACCTCCCGCCAACGCATACGATCGAGTGGGTGAACCTCGAATTTGACCTGGGGCTCGAGACCACTCTGGTGACCTGTGAGTTCGGCTTTCGCGCAAATCCTGCTCGAGGATCGGGACTCCCGCTTCGTCTCTCTGGCGACGAGCTGGAATTTCGCAGTGCTTGGCTCGACGATCAACCCCTCGAGCGGGATGCCTTCTCAGTCGGTGCAGATTTTTTCGAACTCCATCACGCGAGTCATGGACGTCTGCGTATTCAAACCTGCATACACCCAAGCCGTAACACCCAACTCATGGGACTCTATGCAAGCGGCAGTGGTCTCTATACCCAGTGCGAGTCTGAAGGATTTCGCCGCATTGCTTATTTTCTCGATCGCCCGGACGTACTTGCTGTCTACACCGTCACGCTCAGAGCACCCGCCGATCAGTTTCCCGTCCTACTCTCCAACGGAAATCTCGTGGAGGAGGCAGTCGATCAAGGTATTCGACGTGCGGTCTGGCACGATCCGTTCCCCAAGCCGTCCTACTTGTTTGCACTTGTCGCCGCAGATCTCACAAAGATCGAAAAGACGATTCATGTCCGATCTGGCGAGGAAAAGCTGCTGCAGGTATACACCCGGCCAGAAGACATCGGAAAGGCGTCTCACGCGCTCGCCAGTCTCGAGCGTGCAGTGGCCTGGGATGAACGTCGCTTTGGTCTTCCACTCGATCTCGAGCGCTTCATGATTGTGGCTGTACCCGACTTCAATTCTGGCGCGATGGAGAACAAGGGGCTCAATCTCTTCAATACGCGCTATGTGCTTGCGGATGCCGACACCGCAACCGACCGTGACTACGAGCTCATCGAGGCGGTGATCGGGCACGAGTACTTCCACAACTGGACAGGGAATCGCATCACCTGCCGAGACTGGTTTCAGCTCACCCTCAAAGAGGGGCTGACGGTCTTTCGGGATCAGGAGTTCACCGCGGACATGCTTTCGTCTGGACTCTCAGAGCAACAGGCAGCAAGTGCCAGAGCGGTCAAACGCATCGATGATGTACGAACCCTTCGCGCCCTTCAGTTTCCGGAGGACGCCGGTCCAATGGCGCACCCCATTCGCCCTGCTGCATACCAAGAGATTCGGAATTTCTACACAGCCACAATTTACGAGAAGGGCGCAGAGGTCATTCGTCAGCTTCAAACGCTGTTTGGTGTCGACGGATTTAGAAAAGGGATGGACCTCTACTTCCAACGGCACGATGGCGAGGCTGCGAGCTGTGAAGACTTCGTCTCATCCATCCTCGACGCGAATAACCACTCGGACTGGTTTGAGCCATTTATGCGTTGGTACTCCACCTTGGGCACACCGCGTGTGAGCGTCTCAAGCCATTGGAACCCAGATTCAGCCGAACTCGAATTGTCGCTCGCCCAAACACTCGACCCTCGCAATCGAGACCAGACGCAGCCTCTCATGATTCCCGTGAGCTTTGGTCTGATTGGCCAGGACGGTCGCCCCTGGAGCGACCCCCAGCTTCCGAAGACGCTCTTGCTTCGCGATGCAAGTGCCACCTACACATTCCACCTACCCACCTATCAGGGCCAACCTGCGCCTGTCTGTTCACTGCTACGCGGCTTCTCCTCGCCGGTGCACCTCGAAGCCAATCAGAGTGTCGAAGCGCTGCAATGCCTCGCCCGATTCGATACCGATCCGTTCAACCGCTGGGAGGCCTGTCAACGACTGATTCTCGATGCGCTGCTCCCGCATGCCTCCCACATTGGATCCGATGTGCAACGCGCGCATGCGGTGACATCGCTTCAGGCTGTCTGGAATGACCCCCATGCGAGTGATGCCTTCAAAGCTGCAGCACTGAGCCTGCCATCCGAAACAGTCGTTGCTGAGGCCTGGGCTGCTCGGGCCCAACCCATCGACCCACTGCGCATCCACCAAGCCGTTGAGCGCATGCAGACTGCAATTGCCGAGGCCTCGTCTGAACGCTTTTTAGCCCTGGACCGAACCTTAGACCAGCCAGCTCCCGCTTATGAGCCAAGCCCGCTCTCAGTCGCCAGGCGATCGATCCAACACCTCGCGCAATCAGCACTCACCCAAATCCTCCCCTATGAGGCACGTGCTGATCAGCTTCTTGCGCGCTTTCGCATGGCCAACAACATCACCAGTCGCATGGCGCTCCTCGGACTGCTCTGCCGAATCGGGGGTCAGCAGGCCGAGCTTGCGCTAAACGAGTTTGCAGACCGATATGCGACCAACGCACTCGCCATGGATAAGTGGTTCGCGGTTCAAATCTATTCGGTTGGTTTCCGTGATCCATCAGGCCTAACGGCCCTGGAGCATGTCCAGAGACTGCTTAAGGACCGACGATTCGATCCTGGAAATCCGAATCGTGTGCTGTCCGTTTTGGGGGTCTATTTTCGACAATGCCCTGTGGGATTTCATCGCGAGGATGGCCTCGGCTACGCGCTTTGGACGGATACGCTTGCAGAGCTCGATAGCCGAAACAGCTCGCTCGCAGCCCGTCTCGCGCGCTCACTCGACCGCTGGCAGGCGTACGCACCAGCGTTTCGCGCCCCAATGCAGCTGGCCATTGAGCGACTCCAGTCACAGCCCAATCTGTCTACAGACCTCAATGAAGTCTGTAGCCGGTTGCTTCAGGTCAGTGGGGGATCAGAAACCTAACGTTTTTCACCGCCGGCTTGAACCGGGTCGGCGGTCTTGCT
>JBJOHF010000019.1:0-4962 GCA_046047855.1 Pseudomonadota bacterium
CGAGGCTCGCCGAGAAGGCCGAGTACGCGCGGATTGGGCACTACTACGCTACAGAGTCGATGCTGGTCTGGAACGAACCCCATCAGGCCTACGACGCGGAGGCCACACCAAGCTGGGGCCACGACACATTAGAGGAGCACTACCGAGCTGCGCTCAAGCAACTCGGCTAATGACGGCCTTCGATCTTCGGAGTTGAGGGGCCACCATTGGCACAGTCAGCATCGTGCTTAAGACGGCCATCACCAGTAAAGCGGTGAAGGTTTCTGCAGAGATAATCGCCTTATCCAGCAGGATGTTGGCAAAGATAATCATGATGAGTGCCTTGGTCTGAAGCAACCATCCGACAATGCTTGCCTCTCCGGCTTGCCACCGCAAGATCCGTCCAGCCAAGGACACGGCCAGAAGCTTGCCGGCAACGGATGCCATCAAGAGCAGCGTTGCAACGAGGAACACAGCCGCCCCGCCGATCTCCCAGTTTGTGCGCAAGCCTGTAGAGAGAAAGAACACCGGCATGAGCACGAGAAGAACGTGATGGCGAAGTAGATCAAGTCTCTCCTGATTGAACCATTCCGACTCCATCACAACACCCGCAAGAAATGCGCCCACCATAAAGTGCAGACCTGCCCAGTCTGCGCCGAGCGCGACAAGCGCAAGCCAGATCAGAGACACCGGATAACGATCGCGCTCTTGGGTCCGATACATGAGGCGACGAAAGCCCCAGGCAGCCAAGGCAAAGACCAGAACAAAGGCGACTTGACGGCCCATGCGATGCCAGTCCATGAGGACGAGCGCAAGAAGCCCCCAAACCGCAAGGTCGTCCAGACTGGCATAGCGCAGAATGCGCTGGCCAAGGGGCTGTCGAAGGATCTCGAGCTTTTCCATGAGCAGTATCAGAATGGGCAGGGCCGTGACTGAACAGGCCATTCCGACGCCCAGTACAAACTGCCAAGGCGCTGCATCAGGACCCACCCAGCCAGGAAACATCAGAAGCACGGCTGCTGCTGCACTACCCAACAAGAGTGGACCAGCCATTGCCAGACCTGAGGTAAGCGCAGTCTCTCGCCTGTGGATCCACGCCTTACGGAGGTCGAGTTCCATGCCCGCGATAAATACGAAAAGCATCACGGCCCACCACGCGATACCGTTGAGCGACTGCACCACAGCCGGCGTGAATACAAACGCGTAATAGTCAGGGAAGGCACGCCCCAGCAAACCCGGACCGAGGACAATGCCCGCAACAATCTGAACCACGACCAGTGGTGCGAAGTAATCGGTGCGACCCAACCGCCAGATTAGCCATGGAAGGCTGAATATCAGGGTCATGGCGATTAAGAAGAGTTCAACTGTATTCACGGTTCGATTATGCTATGTGCACTGCAACAATTCTCCCCTCGCACCAATGGCAACCAACATGAGCACCAAACACAAAATCGTTATTGTCGGCGGCGGTGCCGGCGGTCTAGAACTCGCCACCCGACTCGGCGACCGTTACGGTCGGGGGAACCGAGTCCATGTGACGCTGGTTGATAAGAATCGCACCCACATCTGGAAGCCTAAGCTTCATGAAATCGCCTCAGGAAGCATGGACTTGGGCGACCATGCCGTGGATTACATGGCCCAGGCGCACTGGCACCACTTTACGTTTCGGATCGGGGAGCTCCAGGGCCTTGATCGCGAAAACAAAACGATCGAATTGGGCCCATACCTCGACGATGCCGCCCAGCCCGTTACGCCCCCGCAGAAGATTGCCTATGACACGCTGGTCATCTGTATTGGCAGCCTCAGCAATGACTTCGGCACACCGGGCGTGAGAGAACACGCCCTGCGACTCGAGACCCAACGTGATGCAAAGGCCTTCCACTCGAAGATGGTGAACGCCTGTATCCGCGCCCACAGTCAATCAGGCGCAATCCACGATCGACAGCTTCATGCCGTCATCATTGGGGCGGGCGCCACAGGCGTTGAGCTTGCTGCAGAACTGCACCGGACCACCCGTGAGGTCGTTGCCTTTGGGCTGGACCGTATTGATGCAGACAAGGACTTAAAGGTCAGTCTGATTGAGGCCGCAGACCGCATCCTGCCCGCGTTGAACCCCCGACTCTCACATGCATCGGAGGCACTCCTCTCGCGGCTCGGCGTGCAGGTTATTACGGGTGCTCGGGTCATGGAGGTGATGCCCACCAAGATTCGGCTTGCGGACGGGCGCGAGATTGAATCGGAACTGGTGGTCTGGGCTGCCGGCGTAAAGGCACCGGACTTTCTCAAAAACTTCGGCGGGCTGGAGACCAATCACATCAATCAATTGGTCGTGCGCGACACGCTTGAGACCACCCGCGACCCCAACATCTTCGCCTTGGGTGACTGCGCGGCCTGCCCCTGCCCCGATGAGGATGGCGGGCGCGCTGGCATTGTGCCCCCCAGAGCGCAGGCTGCGCATCAGCAGGCGTCTCATATGCTCAGCCAGATCAAGCGCAGACTCCGTCATCAGCCCTTGAAGTCATATCGCTATCGCGATTTCGGCTCCTTGGTCTCACTCGGCAAATTCAGCACGGTTGGAAATATGATGGGCGGCATCATCGGCAAGAACCTCATGATTGAGGGGTATTTCGCCAAGCTCATGTATATGTCGTTGTACAAATTGCATGAACTCGCGATTCATGGGGCGATAAAGACCACGCTCTTCACACTCGCACGCATGATCACCAAGCAGACCAACCCAACCGTAAAACTCCACTAGCCCAGGATAGCCATGCCCCTTCCTCACATTCCACTGAACCGACTAGATGGCAGCCCGTGCAACCTGTCCGACTTCGACGGCAAGGTTTTGCTCATTGTGAATGTGGCCAGTGCTTGCGGATTTACGCCGCAATACAAAGACCTCGAGGCGCTCTACCGGGCACATCAGGCTGAAGGCCTGGTCGTGATGGGTTTCCCCTGCAACCAATTTGGCGGGCAAGAGCCCGGAAGCCCCCAAGAAATTGCAACTTTCTGCAGCCAAAGGTTCGATGTCACCTTCCCTTTGTTTGAGAAATGCGATGTCAACGGCGCGAATACACACCCGCTGTTTCAGTTCCTCAAGCAGGCTGCACCGGGCATTCTCGGCACTGAATCCATCAAGTGGAATTTCACCAAATTCCTGGTAGATCGCAGTGGTGGGGTCAACGCCCGGTTTGGTTCTGCTGACGGGCGAGACAAGATCGAGCCTGCGCTATTGCGCTGCCTTGAAGTCAGCGCCTGAGTCTCGCACCAACGCCCTGGCATGCGCCAGGTTCTTGTAGGCGACCACCGCATCGCTCATGGAATTCAGTGCTGCCATCAGCCGAGCATAGTCTTGAGCCCCACGAATCACCGAACGATAAGGGGCGAGCATGACCCGTATCAGAAACAGGCAGGCCCCACCGCCCAGCGGAAGTGTCAGCTGTCGCTCATGGCGAAACCACAGCTGATCCGCACGTGTAAGCAAGGCCGTGTCATCTGTACCCGGTGGCCTCGCACGAGCAGCGCTGCCCGCAAGCGTCCAGACCGTTCGCATAAAAGGGCCTTTCTCTGTCATGGCTTGCGAGATGGCGGGCATGGCCTTTTGAAGAGACCCATTGTCTGCTACGGGCTGGTGCAGCTCCGTTATGGACTGGCCAAGCCTTTCCCCTGGAACCCATCCGCTCGGAAACGAGACTGACAGAATGACCGACTTTAGCCCCTGCTCAGATGTATTGAGCATGACCGCAAAATCCTCTTGCAGACTAAGGCTCAGCGCATTGAAGAAGGTGATCTCATCCGGGGCTTCAAATCCTCCCAGCCAGGGGAATCGTCCATTGGTATCGATCGGCCCGTCCGGAAGGACACGCTGGAAATAATGCCGAACGGACGCAGCTAATTGTGCAATGACGAAGGCCTCCAGATCAGGCTGAACCGAGACCAGAACGCCCCGCTCCAGGCGCGCGCGCTTTTCCTCAACCCACTCTGACCACTCGCTGTCTTCGAGAAGGATTGGGGCATCCCCAAGCTTGAGCAGATCAGGACGAATACGGTGAGGTACTTCAATGACCGGGCCCGGCGTACTCGCCTGTGTGGGCCAACGGGTGGACTCAGGGCCGAGAATGGGCGCAGCCAGTAAGGAGAGATTCGTCATAGAGTTCGACTATTATCTGCAGCGCAGTCCGATTGAAACTTTTCACTCGCTCATCCGTCCAATCGACCTATGAAACGCATATTCCTCTTCCTCTTGACCAACATCGCCGTCATGGTGGTGTTGTCTATCATTATTTCCGTCTTTGGCCTGGGCAATGTGCTCGACTCGGCCGGGGTTGGCCTCGACCTTGGCGCATTGCTGGTGCTCTCTGCCGTTGTCGGCATGACAGGCTCCATCATCTCGCTCGCCATGTCCAAGTTCATGGCCAAGCAGTCCACGGGCGCTCAGGTCATCACCCAGCCTCGCACAGAGCTTGAGCGCTGGCTGGTCGAGACTGTAGCCCGCCAAGCAGAAAAAGCCGGCATTGGCATGCCGGAAGTAGCCATTTATGAATCACCCGACCTGAACGCTTTTGCCACCGGCATGTTTAGGAACGACGCCCTCGTAGCCGTGAGCACGGGGCTGCTTCGGGGCATGACACGCGACGAAATTGAAGCGGTGCTTGCCCATGAGGTGAGCCACGTCGCCAACGGGGACATGATCACGCTGGCCCTTATCCAAGGGGTTGTCAACACCTTCGTATTTTTCTTGTCCCGTGTGTTGGGACATTTCATCGACCGCGTGGTGTTCAAAACCGAGAGCGGGCATGGTCCCGCGTATTGGGTAACCGCCATCATCGCTCAAATCGTATTGGGCATTCTCGCCAGCGCCATCGTCATGTGGTTTAGCCGGATGCGTGAGTACCGGGCAGATGCAGGCGGGGCCTACCTGTCAGATCGGCGCAAGATGATTGCCGCGCTCGAGCGGCTCCAGCAGTCCATCAAGCAGCCTCA
>JBJOHF010000020.1:0-3915 GCA_046047855.1 Pseudomonadota bacterium
CCCAGGCACCCATTCATGCGGTGGTGAGCAGTCCATTGCAACGGGCGCGCGATACAGCTCAGCCCCTCGCGGACCATTTGGGCCTGCAAGTGAAAGCCCTAGAGACATTGGCGGAGCGACACTTTGGTGTGCTGCAGGGCCAGTCGTTTGAGTCGATGCGGGAAAACAACCTGGAGGCAGCCCATGCCTGGGCACGTCGCGACCCGCACTACACCCCACAGGGGGGTGAGAGCCTGCATGTCTTTTACACACGGGTCGAGGCCGCCATGCAGGCCGCGCTGGCATGGGCCAAGCCTGGCTCATCCGTGGTGGTGTTCACCCACGGCGGCGTGCTCGATATGGTCTACCGCATGGCTCAGCAGATTGGTCTGTCAGAGCAGCGCGCCTGGGGCATTCCGAATGGGGGGCTCAATAAGCTTGCGCATGCGCAAGCAACGGGCTTACGGGTACTCAGCTGGGCTGAGGTGCATCACCTGTTGCATCTTCTGCCCTCGGGTGCAGGTGCGTCGTCAGAAGATCACAAACCGATTTGAAGTCGTTGGCCACCAGAATGCGATCCAAACTGCCGGGGTGCAGAAAGCCTGCCTCGCAGACCTGACGCATGAAGGCCAGCAGGCCATCGTAATAGCCATCAAGGTTGGCCAGCACGATGGGTTTTTTGTGGGCGCGGGTCTGACCGCCCGTCCAGACTTCGAACAACTCTTCCAGGGTGCCAATGCCGCCAGGCAGAATGAGAAAGGCCTCGCTCTGCTCCATCATGCGGATCTTGCGTTCAATCATGGTCTCGACCACCTGCAGGTCAGAGAGGCCATGCAGGACCGGTTCGGTCTCCATGAGGTAGCGCGGAATAATGCCCACCACATGACCATTTTCCTCAATCGCAGCCTGAGCCACGGTGCCCATCAGCCCCCAGCGACCAGCCCCAAAGACCAGGCCCCAGCCTTGCTGCGCAATGAAGGCGCCAACGTCGGCAGCGACTGCGGCCCATTGGTGCTGGTTGCCGAGCTTAGAGCCGCAGAACACACAGACTTGAATGGCTGGGGTGGGTCTTGATGTCATGGCGCAAATAATGCCTCGTAAAATATAAAGATGCTGAAACAGACCATTCACGAACTGCTACGTCAGATGGGTATGGGCCCGCTGCCGCCCTGGGCCGATGCACTCATTGCCATCTCGAATGTGCTGCTTATTCTGCTGCTGGCATGGATTGCCCTTCGCCTTGCGCGCAGGCTGCTGCGCCTCTTTGGTGACCAGCTGCAGAGCAAGGCCGAGCGGGACGAGGACAAGCGCCGCATCGAGACCCTGCTGCGGGTCTTTCGCTACATCCTCTCGGTTGTGCTGGGCGTGGTTACCATCATGCTGGTGCTCTCTGAGGTGGGCATCTCCATAGCGCCCATTCTCGCCACTGCAGGTGTGGCCGGCATTGCGGTGGGTTTCGGTGCACAGAGTCTGGTGAAGGACTACTTCACCGGATTCGTCATGCTCATCGAAAACCAGATCCGCCAAGGCGATGTCGTGCAGATCGCGGGTCTCACCGGGACGGTCGAGGATGTCACGCTGCGCTATGTGCAGCTGCGCGACTACGAAGGCGCGGTCCACTTCGTGCCCAACGGCGTCATCACCACCGTGACCAATCGCAGCCGTGTTTTTGCCTACGCGGTGGCCGATATCGGGATTGCCTACAAAGAAGATATTGAGGGCGTCTATGCGGTCATGCGTGAGGCCGCTGATGGGCTGCGCTCGCGGTCAGACCTGGCTGGCCGCATTCTGGATGGCCTTGAGATTGCGGGCGTCGACCAGTGGGCAGACTCGTCGGTGATGATCAAATGCCGCATGAAGGTCGTTGCCGGAGAGCAGTGGCTCGTGCGTCGGGAGTTCCTCAAGGCCTTGAAACACGCGTTTGATGCCAACGGCATCGAAATTCCGTTTCCACACCGAACCGTGGTTAACGTGCCGGCGGCTCCTCTGGAGGGCCAGAAGCTCGGTCCGCATGGTCATCGCGCTGATGCAGATAGCGAATAACCCGGCGGCCCAGCACCACCAGCACAGCGGCAATCGGTAGGGCCAAGAGCACACCCAGAAACCCGAAGAGACTGCCAAAGAGCATCAGGGCGAAGATCACCGCCAGGGGATGCAGACCAATGCGATCGCCCACGAGTTTGGGCGTGAGCACAAACCCCTCCAGCAACTGACCCGCGGTGTAGATGAGGGTGACGGCGATGAAGCCTGTCAGGGGCCCGAGCTCGAGCATGGCGGCCACCAGCGCGAGCAGGGTGGAGAGCACAAAGCCAACGTAGGGAATGAATACGGCCAGGCCCGAGAGGATGCCAATCGAGAGCCAACTGCTCACGCCTGCGATGAGCAGCCCAACACTGTAGAACACCGCCATGGCCAGGACCACGCGCAGCTGCCCCTGCAGGTAGCCCTGCAGTGTGCCGTGAATGTCGCCTGCAATCTCACGCGCATGCGCGCGGTGACGTTTGGGGATGAGCCATAAGGTCTCCCCCAGAATGCGGGCCCAGTCCTTAAGCAGAAAAAACAGCACCACAGGCACCAGCACCAGCCAGCCAATGATGCTCACCACCACACCCAGTCCAGTCTGTAGCGTGCTCACGGCGGTCTTGGAGATCTGTGCGGACTGCCCCCCGAGCCACTCCACGAGCTTGGCCCGAAGAGTCTCGGTGTCATCCAGCGAAATGCCGAGCTGCGCCCAGATGGGGTGGTCCACCAGAATGGGATACACGCGGGCATAGGCGTCTGCGATGACACCAGGCAGTCGCTGTTGCAACTGACCCAGCTCGTTCTGCAGCACAGGGATCACCACGGCCACCAGCCCGATGCAGAGCATGATGCCAATTGCAATGGCCACCACGCTGGCCAAAGCACGGGGTGCACCCCAGCGCTGCACCTGCCGCGCAATGGGTTCTAACAAGTAGGCCAGCAGCAGGGCGGCCGCAAAGGGGGTTAAGACATCAGCCAAGTGCGCTCACTCCTCCAACAAAAACGCAGCCCAGTATGAGGGCAGGCACGAGCCCCCCGAACCGCGGGTGCTTCCAGAGCATAACGCCGGCAGCCAGTGTGACGGCGGATATACGTGTCAGCAGCGATGCCTCTTCCAAGAGTCCAATAGGCATCAAGATGATCCGTGCGACAAGGCCTGCCAGCATGGCATAAGCCACGCAGCTCATCCAGCGAAAGACCTCGCTCTCGGTGTTGATGCGGCCAGAGAAGGCAACCCCCAGAAAGCGCCAGAGGTAGGTGCCTAAGGCGGCCAGGATCAGCCCAAGCAAGGCCTGCTCGCTGCTCATCTCGAGCGTCCGTCCACGCGCGCCTGAGCGTGTCGCTCGCGCCAGCGGTTAAGCCCATAGGCAAGACTTCCCCCGACGGCGCCTGCAGCGAGAATGCTGTAGTCAGGAAAGATCATGTAGACGCTCAAGCCCACAGCCGCCCCGCAGACGAGGGCGAGGCGATTGGCCACTGGCTTGACCTCAAAGAAGGTCAGAAAAAAGAAGAGTGGGTTGACAAAGAGCAGCGCCAAGGTGAGGGGCAAGGGCACCTGGCCAGCCAGCAGATATCCAATGAAGGTCCCCGGAATGGCGCAGCCGTAGCAGGCAGCCGACATGCCAATCAGGTAGGCCTGCCGGTATTGAGGCTCTATCTTGGGAAAGTCACGCATGGCCACGGCCCAGCTGGTGAGGGCGAGCATGTGCACCGTGAGGTAGCGAAATCGGCTCTGATGCTCGGCAGGGATCTGGGGCAGCACGGTGAGCGTCATGGGCAGAAAGCGCGCAGCGGTAATCATGGCTGCAAGGCCTGCGAGCCACGCGGAGGCGCCGAGGGCCACCATTTCAGCGAAGACAATCTGCCCAGGCAGAGCGAACATGAAAATGGTGGTGCTGCCGGTCAGCGCGAGTG
>JBJOHF010000021.1:0-5033 GCA_046047855.1 Pseudomonadota bacterium
GTTGTCTGGACCCCTGGCATGGGGTCGTAACCTCGCGCTCAGTCTGCTCTCAGAAACCCTCATGGATCAGCCCGACATTTACGCCTACGATGCGCGTCATGTTGGCACTGTCTGAACTCAAGGTCCTCGAAATGGGACAGCTCATTGCGGGTCCCTTCTGTGCAAAGACGCTCGGAGATTTCGGCGCGCAGGTGACCAAAATTGAACCGCCAGAGGGCGATCCACTCCGGCGCTGGCGTGTCATGCGCGGAGACACTTCCCTCTGGTGGCACGTGCAATCGCGCAACAAACGCTCGATCGCCATCGACCTTCGCCAGCCTCAGGGGCAGGCACTCGCCAAATCGCTTGCGCTCAAAACAGATGTGCTCATCGAGAATTTCAGCCCTGGCACGCTTGAGAAGTGGGGCATGTCCTACGAGGCACTCAGTGCTGAGAATCCCGGCCTCATCTTGGTTCGCATCTCAGGATTTGGACAGACAGGCCCGCGAAGAGACAGCCCCGGATTTGGCGTTGTTGGAGAGGCGATGGGAGGACTTCGACACCTCAGTGGTGAGCCCGGCAGAAAGCCGGTCCGCGTGGGTGTCTCCATTGGCGACACACTCGCGGCGCTGCACGGCGTCATTGGCATCTTTGCAGCCCTTGAGGCCAGGCGAAAGACCGGCAGAGGTCAGGTGATTGATGTCGCGCTGCATGAGTCTGTGTTCAACGTCATGGAGAGTTTGCTTCCCGAGTACACCGAGGCTGGCGTGATCCGCGAGCCCGCCGGATCGGCGCTGCCCGGCATTACGCCATCGAATGCCTACCCCTGCTCTGACGGACTGGTTTTGGTTGCCGGAAATGGAGACGGCATCTTTCGACGGCTCATGGAGGCCATGGGGCGACTAGACCTTCGCGACGACCCGAGCCTCTCGGACAATGCGGGCCGGAATCTGCGCGCAGCAGAAATTGACGCTGCCATTGCTGAATGGACTCAGGCGCGAGATGTGAACTCGGTCATTGAAGTCCTGCAGGCTGTGCGGGTGCCTGTGGGCCGCATCTATACAGCGAAGGACATTGCCGAAGATGACCACTACCGTGCGAGAGACATGATCCTGGAGACGCAGGCCTACGATGGACTTCCGGTGCATCAGCCCGGCATCGTGCCCAAGCTCAGCGAGACACCGGGCCAGATTCGCAGCCGAGCGCCGAGGATCGGCGAGCACACCCAGCAGGTGCTTGAGGAGGCTGGGTTCACTCCCCATCAAATTGCTGAACTGCGCGCGCAATCCATCATCGCCTAAGGTTGAAGGAATAACCCCATGAGACCGAAACACGCTGTGCTCTGTGATGTCTCCCCGCGAGACGGCCTTCAGAACGAGGCCAAGGCAGTCAGTACGGAGGACAAAATCCAGCTCGTCAACGGGCTCATCAGCGCAGGCATCCCCCGCATCGAGGTCACTTCCTTTGTCTCCCCCAAGGCAATTCCTCAGCTTGCAGACGCCGAGGCCGTCATGGCGGGCATCCAGCGCAGCGAAGCGTGTGCGCTCTGTGTTCTGGTCCCCAATGAGCGCGGTGCAGAGCGCGCCATGGCATGTCGCCCCGATGAACTCAACCTGGTCATGTCAGTGACGGAATCTCACAGCCAGTCCAACCTGCGGATGAGCCCCACGGACTCCTTCAAGACCCTCCAGCAGGTGATTCGCCGAGTCGAGGGCCTCGTGCGCGTGAACGCTTCACTCTCTTGTAGCTTCGGCTGCCCCTTTGAGGGCGACGTGCCCATCGAGCAGGTGCTGCGGTGGGTTCGCGCGTTTCGCGACGAAGGCATTCTGGGGGTGAGTCTCTGTGACACCACCGGCATGGCTTTCCCCAGCCAGGTGCGCGCGCTTGTTCAAGCCGTTCAAGCGCAAGCGCCAGAGCTGCGGATCACCCTGCATGTTCACGACACACGCGGGCTGGCGATTACAAACATGATGGCCGCACTTGATCTCGGCGTTGAGCACTTCGATGCCTGCACGGGCGGCATTGGCGGATGCCCCTACGCGCCTGGTGCATCTGGCAACGCAAGTCTCGAGGATTTTGTGCATCTGCTCCAATGCGAGGGTGTTGAGACAGGAATTGATCTCCAGCGCCTGATGTCGGTGAGCGCAGACCTCCCACGCATGATCGGACACCCACTGCACTCTCACCTGTCCCAGGCCGGCCCGCGCATTCCCTTTCCCATCCATTAGGAGTTCGTATGCAACCGTATCGCCCGCTTGTTGGCCTCATGCTCGGTGACGTAACCGGTATTGGGCCAGAAGTCGCCGCTCGTGTTTTGTCAGAGCCCAGCATTCACCAAGAGGCCCGTATCGTTGTCATCGGCGATCGTCGTGTACTCGACCTGGGTATGCAGGACGCCGGATGTGAAATGAAGGTTCAGTCAATTGATGCGGTGTCATCGGCCAACTGGGATTCCGAAGCCATCGCGCTGATCGATCTTGCAGATACCGACCCGAGCACGTTCACCCGGGGGGAGGCATCCCCTGAGTCGGGGCGCCTGTGTGGCGAGGCGTTAAAGGTCATGACCGATATGGCGCTCCGTGGCGATATTGAGGCCGTGTGTTTTGCGCCCCTCAACAAGGGGGCCATGAACCGAGGCGGTTGGAAGTATCTTGATGAGCACGCGATGTTTGCGGACTGGAATCAGCATCAGGGGTACTACGGCGAGGTGAATCTCATCAACCTCTTTTGCACCTTCCGAGTCACCTCTCATGTCAGCCTCCGGCAGGCAGTCGACCTGGTCATTCCAAGTCGCATCGAGGGTGCTGTGCGTCTGGCTCACTCCGTGCTTACGGGTATGGGGATGGAGCATCCGCGTATTGGGGTGGCAGCGCTGAACCCACACGGTGGTGAAGGGGGTCTCTTTGGACGCGAGGAAATTGAAATCATTGGGCCTACCCTTGAGTCGCTGAGATCGCAGGGGCTGGTCACTCAGGGCCCCTTCCCATCAGACACTGTCTTTCTCAAGGCGAAGGCGGGATTGTTTGATGCCGTGGTCATCATGTATCACGACCAAGGGCAGATTGCGACCAAACTCTTGGGCTTCTCAGAAGGCGTAACCCTGACGGGTGGCCTCAAGACCCTCTACACCACGCCTGCACACGGAACGGCCTATGACATTGTGGGCCAAGGCAAGGCGCATCCGGGCGCCATGCGCCGAGCGCTCGACGTCGCTATTAAGCTTGCAAGAGCGCGTCACTGAAAACGCGCGGACCAAGCCTGGGCTTCAGTAAGGCCCAGGACCTCTCCATAGGCCTGGGCAGTCAGCAACTTGCGGGCGAGCGCATCGTGCTGCTCCGACCCCAGAAGGGTCAGCGCCTCTTGCATAGCCAATCCAAAGACGCCTCGGGCCAGCGCTGGGAATAGGGCGAGATCAATGCCGGACTGCCGCCATTGGCTGGGCTTGAGGGCCATGAGCTGAGGATCGATACTCATGTTTACAACGCATGGACCACCGACCTCTGCCCGCACGCGCAGCACGCGCTCGAGTAGATCGGGACTCGGCTTGAGCTCAATGAACACCGCATCGGCACCCGCATCCAAGTAATCCCGGCCTCGTGCAATGGCCTCAGCGTCACCGAGCGCTGCTGCGCAGTCTGTACGACCAATGATCACCAGCGCGTCCTCTGAAGCGCAGGAGCGCGATGCACAGGCAGCACGAATGCGAGCGGCTGCCTCTGCGCGAGAGACAACCGATCGCGCACCGGGCAGTTGCGCGCACTGTTTGGGCTGCACCTGATCTTCAATATGAAATCCCGCCACCCCGGCCTGCTCGAATTCGTATACGAGGCGCCGAATGTTGAGCGGACCGCCGTGACCGGCATCGGCATCACAGATCACCGGTAGGTCTACAGAGGGGGTGATTCGGCGCAGGTGGTCGGCCATGAGGGTCAGGTCGACCAGACCCAGATCGGGCTGCCCCAACAGGCAAGCGGACACTGCATTCCCAGAGATATAGGCGAAAGAGAACCCTGCCTGTTGCACCAAACGAAGCCCGTATCCGTCATATACACCTGGCGCACACAGGGGGTCTGGCCCATGAAGGGCAGATCTGAGCTGGCGACGTTTTTGAGCAGCCGACATGCTAGGCAGACCTGGCCTGATCTGGCCAACCGCCGTGGCGGGCGAGGTAGTTCAGAAGGCCCCCTTCGGCAATCAAATCAAGCAGCACTGGGGGCAGGCCATCACCGAAACGATCGGGGCGACCCGAGACCTCGACCTTGCCCGATGCAAGATCAATGCAGAGCGCGTCCCCCTCTTGAATGTCATCGGTCGAACAGGCCAATAGGGCCAGCCCGTTGTTGATGCCATTGCGATAGAAGGCCCGCGCAAAAGACTTCGCAATGACGGCACGCACGCCCATCTCTCGCAGAACATGGGCTGCCTGTTCGCGTGAGGAATTGATACCGAAATGCTCCCCGGCCACCAAGATGGGAGACGTGGCAGCCCGCACCCGATCCGGAAAACCGGCCGAGAGCTTCTCAAAAGCATGGGCTGCAACAAACGCATTGTCTTTCCCGGGCAAATACTTCGAGGAACAGTGAATATCTGTGTTGACGGCATCGCCGAGAACCAAGGCCTGTCCATTCATTCGTGTTTGACTCATGCCGCACGCCTCCAGGTACCGTGCGCAACGGTTCTCGGATCTGTGATCTCACCCCGCAGCGCAGACGCCGCCACTGTCGCTGCCGAACCCAGCCAGATCTCTGCGAGCTCATTGCCTAACCGCCCCTTGAAATTTCGATTGGCTGTACTGATCACCGTCTCATGATCTCCAGGGTAGAGGTGGCCTGTCACACTGATGCAAGTCCCGCATCCTGCAGCCTCCACAGAGGCGCCTGCAGCTGTGAGGTCTTCAATCAACCCCTCGCGAGCAGCCTGGAGATAAATGTCGCGCGATGCCGGCGTAACAATCATGCGAACACCCGGCGCAAGCCTCTGGCCCCGCAAGATTGCAGCAGCCTGGCGAATGTCATCCAGGCGGCCATTGGTACAGGTGCCAATCAGGGCAAACC
>JBJOHF010000022.1:0-16870 GCA_046047855.1 Pseudomonadota bacterium
CAGTCGAGATTTCACCTCCGCAATGGTGTCGTACTCTGCGGCGCCTTGGTATTGGTCCTCGCGGGTGCGTCCATGCACGGTAACCATAGACACACCCAAATCTTGCGCCATGAGGGCAAGGGTTACAGCGTTGCGGCTATTGCGCGCAAAGCCCGTTCGCATCTTGAGCGTAATGGGGACCTGCGCCTCGCTGGCCTGCACCACCGACGCCAAGATCCTGCGCACCAGGGGTTCATCTTGCATCAGGGCAGAGCCCGCAGCCTTGTTACAGACCTTCTTTGCGGGGCAGCCCATATTGATGTCGATCACCTCTGCACCCCGCTCGATATTGAAGCGCGTGGCCTGGGCCATCATGTCTGGGTCCGATCCTGCGATTTGCACCGCACGGGGGGACGGCTCGCCCTCGTGATTGAGGCGTCGCATGGTCTTGTGACTGGCCCAGAGTGCGGCATTGGAGGCCGCCATTTCGCCCACGGCGTACTGCGCACCCAGGCGTTTGGCGAGGAGCCGAAAGGGGCGGTCCGTCACGCCCGCCATGGGGGCTACAAAGACCCGGTTTTCGATGAGGTGACGGCCAAGGGCCAGAGGCGCAGTCCAGCCCATAGCACGCCGTCTTACTGGCCTGCTCGCATGATGGCTTCGATGGCGTCCGCCTCTACCGGCACACCGCGGGTGAGCAGACGACTGCCCTGCGCCTGGACCACGGCATCGTCTTCGATTCGAATGCCCACATTCCAGAAAGCCTCGGGCACGTCTGCAGCGGGCTGGACATAGAGGCCCGGCTCGAGTGTGAGCACCATGCGCTCCGCCAAGGGAAGGGTGTAGTCGCCCACGTCATGAACATCCATACCGAGGTAGTGGCCGGTTCGATGCATGTAAAAGCGACGGAAGCTGCCATTGGCAATGACCTCTTCAACGGGCGCCTTCGGCAGGAGACCGAGGTCGAGCAGGCCCTCAGCAATGACGCGAACCGCGGCTTCATGGGGGGCCGTAAATGCCGCCCCCGCCTGGGTGGCGTCCTGAGCTGCCTGCTGGGCCTTGAGCACCACCTCATAGGCTGCACGTTGTGCGCCTGTGAACTGGCCATTGACTGGGTAGGTGCGCGTGATGTCACTGGCATAACCATCGAGCTCACAGCCGGCGTCGATGAGCAGGAGCTCTCCGTCGCGCATGATGCGCGCCCCTGCACGATGATGGAGGATGCAGCTGTGCGGACCGCTGGCCACAATCGAGCCGTATGCCACCGACTGCGAGCCAGACTTGCGGAATTCGGCGAGCAGAAGGGCCTCAATCTCGTATTCCGCCATACCTGCTCGGGTGCCTTGCATCGCAAGGACATGGGCTCGGGCTGAGATGTCTGCGGCCTTGGCCATGGTGGCGAGTTCTTGATCGTCCTTGAAGAGCCGCTGGTAGGAGAGCAGCTCGCTCAGGTCGATGAGCCGATCGGGCGCACGAATGCCGCCGCGCGCGCTTGCGCGTGAGCGCTCGAGCCAGATGCGCAGCTGTTGATCGAGGCTGGCCGAGGCGCCCCAGGCGGCAACGACAGCCCGGCTACTCTGCATCCACTTTGGAATGTGTTGATCGATCTCTGCAAGGCTCTGGGCTGCATCCATGAAATAACGCTCAGGGGCTGCATCGGGTCCGACACGCACACCGTCCCAAATCTCGCGCTCGACATCGCGTGGGCGGCAGAACAGGGTGTCGTGGTGACTCCCGTCAGCCTCAACCTGCATGACCAGCCACGCCTCCGGCTCCGGAAAACCCGTCAGATAGAAGAAGTCGCTGGAGAAGCGAAATGGGTATGTGTTGTCTCGATTACGGCTGATTTCCTCGCCGCTAAAAAGCAGCACGATTGCCGGCTCACCAGCGGCCTTCTTGGCGACTGCACGCGCAAAGGCGTGGCGGCGCTCGAGGTGGTTGGTGCCGTGCACGGGACCGGGCACCGGCAATGGCATCAGGTCGGGATTCAGCTCAAAGGGGGGAGTGGGTGCGTTCATACCCCTATTTTAAGCGCGCGTTGAGCGCAGCGAGCCTTTCTGGCGTGCCAACATCTACCCATAAACCCGCATGTGACCAGCCCCAGAGCTGACCGGCCTGAGCAGCGCGGTGCAGCAAGGGCCCCAGCGGAGCCCTTACGCCAGGCTCACAAGCGGCAAAGAGCGCACGATGAAACACGCCGATCCCAGCATAGGTCTGGCTGGACCCTGGATGAGAATCTGGGGGGCGCAAGAGATAAGGCTGGCCGTTCTGTCCATTGCCAACAAAGTCTCCCCTCGGATGATGATCCGGGTTTGGAACCATCACCAGTACGGCAAGTGCGTCTTTCGGCCATTGGTCTTTGCAGGCCTGCAGCAGAGGCGCCCAGTCAAACGCGATGAAGACGTCGCCATTGGCCACGGCGAAGAGGGGACTCGCCGCCAGAGAGGATGCTGTGCGCCAGGGTTCTGCCGTTGCAATGCCCCCGGCCGTCTCGAGTGCGCCGGGTGGTTCGGGGCTGTAGCGCAGCTCTGCGCCATAGCGAGAGCCGTCACCCAGCAAGGCGGGAATCTGTTCACCCAAGTGGGCCGTATTGACAACGAGTCGCGTGACGCCAGCCTGCACAAGGCGCATTAATTGCCACTCAATGAGCCGCTGTTGGCCCGCTTGGAGCAGAGGCTTTGGCGTGTGGTCTGTGAGGGGACGCATGCGCTCGCCTCGACCCGCTGCGAGGATCATGCCCTGCATCATGGGTGCAGACGGTCGAGCAGACGCTTGAGGGGCCCGAACGCCACATAGCGCTGCGCCACCTCTCGCGTGTAATGCAGCACCACCGGTAGGTCATGCAGGTATTGATGCTTACCGTCGCGATAGGCGAGCCGCGCAAAAATCCCCAGGACTTTCAGATGTCGTTGCAGACCCATCCACTCGAAGTCCATCCAGAAGTCCGCAAAGTCCTCAGAGACTGGAAGTCCAGCAGCACGGGCATCTGTCCAATACCCGATTGCCCAGTCCAGCTGATCTGCCTCCTCCCAGCGCACATAGGCATCGCGCAGCAGGGACACAAGGTCATAGCTGATGGGTCCAAGGACAGCATCCTGAAAGTCGATGACGCCGGGGTTCTGGCCCGGGCAGACCAGGAGGTTTCGACAGTGATAGTCTCGGTGCACAATGACCTGCGGCTGGCGCAGGGCGCGCTCTGCGAGCCGTTCGAAGACCGCTTCGAGTGCTTGTGTCTCCTGGTCCGTGAGACGCGCATGGAGGTGTTGCGCGACATACCAGTCCTTAAATAGAGACATTTCGGAAACCAGCTTCTCGTGGCTGTACGGGGTAAGCCAGCCTACAGACTCCGCGTGGTCTATGCCCCAGCGCTGCAGCTGAACCAAGGCCTTCCAGGCATCACGGTAGAGCGGTGTTGCAGTCGCTGGCTGGGATGGATCGAGGGCCTGTTGATAGTGCAGGGTGCCCAGATCTTCGAGCAAAAGGAATCCCTGGTCGGCGTTTAATGCCAGCCGCTTGGGCGCGTGTAGGCCAGCCGCGGACATGAGGTCTGCAGCCAACAAGAAGGGCTCTAGCGGCTCTTTGTCTGGGGGGGCATCCATGAGCACCAAATGCCCATTGGGCTGCGCAGGATGGTTGACTCTCAGGTAGCGACGAAAAGAAGCGTCGGCGGAGGCAATGCGAAGGGACGCAGGCTCAAGACCCTGGAGATCGAGGGTGTTCAGCCATGCTTTTGCAGATTCAAGTCGGGAGTCTTCAGGCATTTCTTATAATAATTTATGCGCTTCCTTGCTGCCCTGCTGGCGATTCTCGCCGGGCCTGCTCTCGCAGCCTCATGCCCCGTGCCGGACAGCAGTGGACAGGGGCTGCGGCTCGACCCTCGGCTCACCTTCTCATCCCCACCTCGGGAGGGCAGTGGCCCGCTCTATTTGCGGGGTCAAGCGCTGACCGGACAGATCGATGACACCGTGACTGCGGCAGGTGATGCCGAGCTCCGTCAGTTGGGCAGCACGCTCAAGGCGCAGCGCATTGAACTGGATCAGGTTGCAAATGAAATTGTGGCCCAGGGCGAGGTGCGGTTGTTCAGAGAGGGCGAGCGCTATACCGGCCCCTCCTTGCGGCTCAAGCTTGGGACGCTGCAAGGCTCTATGGAGGAGGTGAGCTATGAGATTGCTGCGATCAACGGCCGGGGAGCCGCCAAGCGCGCTGAGCTGCTTCAGCCGCAGCGATCGCATCTCTGGGACGCCACCTACACAACCTGTCCAGCCGATCGACCGGCCTGGGCCATCTCGGTGCGACGCCTGCTCATTGATCAGATCCGGGAGGTCGCTGAGGCCGATTCAGCCACCCTCACTTGGAATGGTGCGCCGGTTTTGCCGCTTGGGGATATTCACTTCGCCTTGAGCGATCGGCGTCGCAGCGGTTTTCTGCCGCCTCGGTATGCAGTTACCTCGCGCTTGGGCCTTGAGATTACGGCCCCGTATTACTGGGACATTGCCCCCAACCGAGACCTCACGCTGTACCCAACCATCATTGCACGGCGCGGCCTGCAGCTCGGATCTGAGTTTCGATACCTCGAGTCCCAGCATTCGGGGGAGCTCTTTGTTGAAGGACTCACGCAAGATCGAGACCGTGGTGGTTCGCGTGGGTTTCTGAGCATGGAACACCGCACGCAGCTGCCCCGACAGTTTCAGCTACAGATCTCCGCGCGTCGTGCATCAGACGACGATTACCTCGCAGACTTTGGAGATTCCCTGCTCGAGGCCTCACAGCGAACGCTGGCGACCACCATCGCGCTCTCAGGGCCGATCTCGGGCTGGTCCTTCCAGGCACTGGCCCAGCGCTATCAGCTCTTGCAAGACCCCGACGCGCCCGTTCTTGCGCCGTACGCATTGGCGCCCAAGCTGGTTTTGTCGAGGACCCATAGAGGCACCGGACTGGACTGGCAGGCTCAAATTGAGGCCGCCCGGTTTGATCACCCCACCCTCGAGCGTGGGGTTCGATCCGTCGCAGTCGCGAACGCGGCCTTTCCTTTGGAGCTCACGCTTCTGACGGTCACGCCGCGTGTGGGCCTGCATGCTACCCGTTACACGCCCGAGCGAGAGGGCTCGTCTGCTATTACCCTGAGTCGCTACGGCATATCTGGGCTTGGGGTATATGCCAACAATGTGGGTGCAGACCCGCGTGGCTACAGCCGTGCCTTGCCCAGTTTCAGTCTCGATGCGCAGATGCTGCTTGAGCGCCCCACCCGCATTGGAGAGCGGCCTGCCTGGCAGACACTCGAGCCCCGACTCCTGTACTCCTTCACGCCCTATAAGGACCAGTCCACGCTTCCCGTATTCGATTCCAGTGTGGCCAATCTCAGCCTCTCTCAGCTCTTCTCCGATGCTTCGCTCAATGGCCAGGATCGGATACCCGATCAGAATCAGCTCACGGCGGGCCTGGTGAGCCGTGTGCGCGATGCTCAAACCGGTCAGGAGGTGTTTCGTGCCTCGGTCGCCCAGCGGTTTTATTTTGACGCGCAGCGCGTTGTGCTGCCCGGCCAGCCCGAACGCAAGGATCAGGAGTCAGACCTGCTGACCGAGGTGGCTGGCCGCGCTGGGCAGTCTTGGCGCTATGAGGTCATTACGCAGTACACCCGCAAGTTGGCCCGCTGGCAGGCGGCTTCAGCAGGCATTCGTTACGACCCACGCATGGGAACGACGGCGAGTGTCTCGTACCGCTTTGTGAAAGACGCCCTGAACTCTGTGGACTTCGCGATGCAAATGCCTATTGCGCAGCATTGGTCGGTCGTTGGGCGGTACAACCTTTCAATTCAAGACCGTCGTGTCTCGGATGCGACCCAGAAGCCGGGCCTTATCGAGGCCTTGCTGGGGGTAGAGTACGACGGCGGATGTTGGGCCGCACGCATGGTGATGCAGCGATTTGCAACAGGCGCCGAACGCAAGAATACGGCGATCTTTCTGCAGATCGAACTCAATGGGCTTGGCCGAATTGGAACCGACCCCTTGTCCGCACTCTCGCGTAGCATTCCGAACTATCGGCCTGCCAATCAGCAGCGCCCCCTTCCCGCCCGATTTGAGAACTTTGAATGACGCCCATGATGCGACTGATGACTTTTGGCTTCTGTGCAATTGCCATGACTGGCCTGGTGCACGCTCCCGCGTTTGCAGCGACTCCATCCACCCGAGTGGTTGATCGGGTGATTGCAGTGGTCGACAACGAGATCATTCTCGAGAGTGAGCTTCAGCGCCGTATCGGTCAGGCCCTACGGGCCATGCGACGTGCAGGCGAGACGCCACCATCCGAAGCCGCTCTGCGAGAGGAGGTGCTCGAGCGCATGATCGACGACTTGGCACTGTTGCATCGAGCCGCTGTTGTCGGGGTACAGGTGGAGCCCTCTGCGCTCGATCGCACCATTGAGGCGATCGCTGCTCAGAACGGCATGTCCGTCAACCAGTTGCGAGATCAGCTCGAGCGTGAGGGCATTCCTTTCGCGCGTTTTCGCAAGGACATTCAAGATGAGATGACCCTGACCCGGCTCAAGGAGCGCGAGGTTGATGGGCGCCTTCGCATTACCGAGGCCGAGATCGAGGCCTTTCTCGCGGCCCAGGGCCAGAGCCTTCAGAAGGCCGAGGAGTTTCTGGTTCGTCAGGCCCTCATTCCTGTCGCAGAGTCCGCGAGCGCAGCACAGAAGGCCGAGGCAAGAGACAAGGCTGACCAATTGCTCTCGCGGGTGCGCGCGGGCTCGCTCGAGGGCCTTGAGTCTATGGGATGGAGAACACTCAACCGGCTGCCCACCCTGTTCGCGAATGCGCTGAGATCAGAGAAGGTGGGTGCAGTGGTTGGCCCCCTGAGCAGTGGTTCGGGTTTGCATGTGCTCAAGCTTGAGGATAAGCGTGAGCGGCTTCAAACCCCTTTGGTCGACGCCTATCTCTCGCGGCATATCCTGATGCGTGTCGACCCTGAAACCTCCGAGTCTCAGGCGATCGCCAAGCTTCAGGCTTTGCGCGCACGCATCGAAAAGGGAGAGTCCTTTGAGACGCTTGCTATGGCCCACTCACAAGACCCGGGAACCGCACCCAAGGGCGGCGATCTCGGCTGGGCCTACCCCGGGGACATGGTGCCTGAATATGAGCGCGGTGCGGCCAAGCTGGCGGTGGGGCAGGTGAGTCCACCGGTGCGTTCACAGTTCGGCTTCCATCTGATTCAAGTCCTTGAGCGTCGTCAAGAGCCGCTACCAGAAGACCGCCTGAGAATGCGCGCGCGTCTTGCAGTACGCGAGCAGAAAATGGCCGAAGCCGTCGAGAACTGGACCCGCGAGGTGCGTGCCTCGGCCTTCGTCGAAATGAAGACCCCCACGCCTTGAGCGCTTCGGGGGCCAAAAAGCGATTTGGCCAGAACTTCCTGCATGACAAAGGCGTCATTGCGCGCATCTTGGGCCACGTGCGTGCTCTACCCGGCCAGGCTGTGGTCGAGATTGGCCCAGGGCGGGGCGCGCTGACCGAGGGCCTGATCCGCGCCGCGGGATCCGTAACGGCCATCGAAATCGATCGCGACCTGATCGATGCACTCAGGCGCAGGTTTGGAGAAGCGCTTGACCTTGTGGTGCAGGATGTCCTCACGGTCGATTTTGTGGCGCTCGCTCAGGCACGGGATCAGAAGCTTCGCATCGTGGGCAATCTGCCCTACAACATCTCGAGCCCCATCCTGTTTCACCTGTTGCCGGTTGCGCACGCGGTGGTGGATCAGACATTTATGCTGCAAAAGGAAGTCGTCGATCGTATGGTTGCACCCGAGGGATCGAAGGTATTCGGGCGCCTTTCTGTGATGCTGCAGGCTCGGTACACGTTAGAGCGGTTATTCACTGTGCCACCGGGCGCATTCTTTCCGGCCCCAGCCGTTGACTCGGCAATTGTCGCTATGTGGCCCATCCCCGACGACCAATGTCAGGTCAGGCACTGGCCAACCTTTGAGCGACTCGTTGCCGATGCCTTCTCGGCCCGACGCAAGATGATTCGCAACACCCTCGCCGCCTATGAAGGACGTCTGAACCTGGCTGCCGCTGGTGTTCAAGAAACCGATCGGCCCGAGGCGATATCTGTGCAGTCTTACATCACGCTGGCCAATCAACTGGCCTTGCCGAATTAGGGCTCCAGCGCAACGCCTTTGATCTGATTTCGGCCTTCCTCAAAGCTCGGCAGGATTTTTGCCACCTCCTGCCAGAAGTCAGGGCTGTGGTCCATGGCGCGCAAGTGGGCAAGCTCATGCGCCACGACATAGTCAATGACGGGCAGGCTGAACCGAACCAGTCGCCAGTTCAGGCGAATGACGCCGTCTTGCGTGCAACTGCCCCAGCGAGTCTTGGCATGAGAGATGGCAAAGCTTCGGAATCGAAGCCCAGCCTCTGTGGCGAGCCGCTCGAGGCGCTCATGGAGGATCGATTTCGCCTGCTGCTGCAACCACCCTTCAACACGGTCTTTTACCTGCTCGGGGCTGGACTGCGGTGAGAGTGCAAGACCGAGTTCACGCGTCGATGCATTCCAGTGCACCTGTCTCAGGGAGGGGTTCAGTCGAATGGTCGCGCTGGCTCCCAGAAACTCCACGCAGCCACCGTCCGCCCACTGGATCTCTGGCGCAACCCGAGCCGCCTCTAGCGACCGCCATTCGCGCATGCGGGCGCAGAGCCAACGGGATTTCGACTGCAAAATGCGCTCGATTTCTTCGATGGTGACCCACTTTGGGGCTCTCACCACAATGCGTCCTTGGGAGACGATCATGCCGACAGTCTTTCGATGAGACCGCGTCAGTGTCCATTCAAAGACCTCGCCCTCAAGCACCAGTCGACGTACCTTCCCGGTGCTGATGGTTTCATCAGTCAGCCCGCCAAAGAGGCTGGGTGCAAAGAGCGCGAGTTGATCAGCGAGCGCCACGCACATGCTCCTCGATCCAGGCTTGAACCGCCATCATAAGGCTCTCTGGCCCATCGTAATCACGCGGATGGAGCGGTGGACCGATTTCAACTTGAATCGTGCCCGGCGTCAGTCTGAGCTTGCCTTTGGGCCAAAAGTGCCCTGCATTGTGGGCCACAGGAATGATGGGCAAGTTCAAGGCAAATGCGAGACGAGCCGCGCCCGTTTTATATCGACGCTGCTCATGGACTCGGGTGCGTGTGCCCTCTGGAAAAAAGACGAACCACCGACCCAGCGCTTGTTGTGCACGCCCCTGTTCGGCCACATGCTCATAAGCTTCTGCACCTTTGCTGCGATCAATGTGGACCATCTTGAGCAGCCGAATGCCCCAGCCAAAAAACGGCACACGCAGCAGCTCTTTTTTAAACACAAAGCAGAGTTGCCGGGGCATAAAGCTCGGCAGAAAGAATGTCTCCCAGGTCGACTGATGCTTGCTGCAGATAATCGCCATCTGCTCGGTGTGGGCCGAGAGATGATCGGCACCGGACACCTCCCATCGAATGCCCATTTGGACACGCGCAAGCCAGACCACAAACGCAGGCCAGCGCATCGCGAATTGATAGCGACCACGCAGGCTTAGAAAGGGCGATACAAGGATAAACAGACTCGCCCAGACCATGAGCGTCAGGGCCTGAATGACGAAAAACAAGATGGAACGAATCAGGGTCATGCCTTTGGGGGAGATTGTCGAAGGTGTTCGCCTGCTGCGGCCAGGTCGTCGAAGATGAGGGTGCCCGGGGGGAGGGGCTTGTTGTCCTGTGCTGCGAGTGTCTTCTGGCCCTTGCCTGTCCGAACGAGGCAGGGTTGAGCCCCCACCATGTGTGCTGCGGTGAGGTCACGCAGGCTATCCCCAATGACGGGTACGCCTGTGAGGGGCCGACCGAGGCGACGGGAGATATCCTGAAGCAGACCGGGCGCGGGCTTGCGGCACAAGCACCCCGCATCCGGCCCATGCGGACAGAAGAAGATGCCTGCCAGTTCACCACCCGCTTCCTCAATGGCGTCATTCATTTTTCGATGAATGGCATGCAGTGTGGGCAGGTCAAAGAGCCCGCGCGCAAGACCCGACTGATTGGTGGCGACGAAGACTTGCCACCCTTCGTGACAGAGTTCCGCGATGGCCTCTAAGCTGCCGGAGATGGGCTCCCACTCTTCTGGGGTTTTGATGTACTGATCAGAGTCGTGATTAATGACGCCATCTCGATCAAGAATGACAAGTGGGCGCTGCTCGGTTGGCGTATAACTCATCTGGCGTTTAGGTGGCGAGACGAGACAGGTCGGCAACCTGGTTCATGGCACGGTGAAGCGCATGGAGCAGAGAGAGCCGATTGTTTCGAAGGGCTGGGTCATCAGCATTCACCATCACCGACTCAAAGAAGGCATCGACTGGGCCGCGCAGGCTTGCGAGCGCGCGCATGGAGGCCTCATATTCGCCCTTTTGGGCAAACTGCATGGCCTGCGGCGCAGCAGCCAAGAGCGCTGAGGACAAGGCCTGCTCCGCAGGCTCTTGGAGCAGGGATGTGTTGACTTCACCGAGGGCAGAGGGCTCTGACTTCTTGAGAATGTTGCCAATGCGCTTGTTTGCTGCGCAGAGTGCAGCAGCTTGGTCGGAGCCCATGAATGACCTTACCGCTTGCAGCCTAGGAATCAGCTGGTCCAGTCGATCGGGGCATTCCGCCAGCACTGCCTCAATGGCCTCTTGCTCAAAGCCTTGGTCGCGCAGATAACCGCGGGCGCGATCGTGAATGAAGCCGAGTAAGTCTTTCGTGGGCAGTTGAACGTTGGATACCTGAGAAAAGCTTGCGACGGTGGCCTCGACAAGCTGGCTCAACGAGGCGGGTATGGTGCGCTCGATCAGCATCCGAATAACACCCAAGGCGGATCTGCGCAGCGCGAAGGGGTCTTTGTCTCCGGTGGGAACGAGCCCAATCCCCCATATGCCTACGAGGGACTCAAGCTTGTCGGCTAGCGATACGGCAAGCCCCACGGCACTGCGGGGCAGTTCGTCGCCAGCAAATTTCGGCCTGTAGTGGTCTTCAATGGCCCATGCAATGTCGTCGGCTTCGCGCTCATGTTGAGCCAGTGTGCGACCGACCAGACCTTGCAATTCGGGAAACTCACCGACCATGTCGGACACCAGGTCTGCTTTTGCAAGGCGGGCGGCCCTGCCTGCAGCATCGGGGTTGGCACCGACCAAGGGCGCAAGACCTCTTGCCAGTGCTTCAAGCCGCGCGATGCGTTCGGCCTGGCTTCCAATCTTGTTGTGATAAACGACCTGGGCCAGCGCGGGCAGTCGATCTTCAAGTCTGCGTTTGCGATCTTGGTCAAAAAAGAACTTGGCATCGGAGAGCCGAGCGCGCAGCACACGCTCGTTGCCGTGGACCACAGCCTGAGGGTGTTTGGACTCGAGGTTTGCAGCCAGCAGAAACCGATTGACCAGATGGCCCTCAGTATTGGTGAGCGCGAAATATTTCTGGTTCTGCTGCATGGTCAGGATGAGGCAGGCTTGCGGCACTTCGAGAAAGGCTGGGTCGAAGCTGCCTGCCAGCACGACAGGCCATTCCACAAGGCTATTCACCTCATCGAGTAGTGTGTCAGGCATGACGACTTGATGGTCTCCAGCGGCTGCTCGAAGCCCTTGTTCAAGCCGCTCACGTCGGGTATCGAAGCCCGCAACAACATGGCCTTGTCGCTCAAGCAGCGTTTCATAGTCATCTGCCGTGGGAATGCTGATGGGTGCCTCGCAATGAAATCGATGGCCTTGGGTTAGGCGATCTGCCTGAAGGCCAAGGGCATGTAACGGCAGCACGTGTTCGCCATGCAAAGCAAGCAGCCGATGGGCGGGCCGCACAAACTTCACCTCTGTCACTTCACCGGATGCTGTGCGCTTCTGGTAACGCATGACCTTGGGAATGGGCAGCTTTGCAATGGCGAGTTCGAGTGCCTCTTGAGCACCAATCGCCAGGCTTGCCCCCGGTATGACCGTGTCAATAAAGAGGGTGGCTTGGGGCCCTTCCCCTTCGCGAATCAGATCGCTGAGTTGGATGTTCTCGCCAAGCGTGAATCCGAGCGCATTGAGCTTTTTTAAGAGCGGGGGCTGTGGGCCTCCCTGCGCATCGAGCGCAACCGAGACGGGCAGGAGCTTCTCTCGCTTGGGACGATCTTCGGCTTTGCTCCCGACCCCCTGTATGCGCACCGCCAGACGTCGAGGGCTTGCAAAGGATTCAACCGGGGCGCCAGCGGGGGCGAGTCCGACCTTCACCAGGTGACCCGAGAGGGTTTGGGCAAAGCTCTGTCCAAGTTGACGCAGGGCTTTCGGGGGGAGCTCTTCGGTGAAGAGTTCAATGAGGAGTGCAGAAGACATGAGAAACCCGTGAGTCGTTAGGCAGCGATGGATTGCAGCATGGGAAATCCGAGTCGCTCACGCGAATCGTAGTAGGCCTGCGCCACCTGACGAGAGAGGTTGCGAATGCGGGCAATGTATTGGGCGCGCTCAGTGACCGAGATGGCGCCACGGGCATCGAGCAGATTAAAACAATGGGCGGCCTTGAGCACTTGCTCGTAGGCCGGCAACGGGACTGCAGCCTCCAACAGTCTGCTGGCCTCCGCCTCGTGTTCGCCGAAGCGATTGAGCAGCACCGGCACATTGCTGAGCTCGAAGTTGTAGGTGGACTGCTCGACCTCGTTTTGATGGTAGACGTCGCCATACTGAATGCGCTGGACCTGGCCGGCCTCTGTCCACTGCGTCCACTGCAGGTCGTAGACATTCTCGACCCCTTGGAGATACATGGCCAGCCGCTCAAGCCCGTAGGTGATCTCCCCTGTGATGGGGCTACAGTCCAGTCCTCCAACCTGTTGAAAATAGGTGAACTGGGTCACTTCCATGCCATTGAGCCACACCTCCCAGCCCAGACCCCATGCGCCGAGCGTGGGGTTTTCCCAGTCATCTTCAACAAAGCGGATATCGTGGGTCTGCGTGTCGATACCCAGTGCTTGAAGTGATCCCAGGTAGAGCTCGAGAATATTCTCGGGCGAGGGTTTGAGCACCACCTGGAATTGGTAGTAGTGCTGCAGCCGATTGGGGTTCTCGCCATAGCGGCCATCTTTGGGGCGGCGGGAAGGCTGCACATAGGCGGCCCTCCAGGGCTCGGGGCCGAGGGCACGTAGGAAGGTGGCTGTGTGAGAGGTGCCTGCTCCGACCTCAAGGTCGATGGGTTGCAGCAGCGCACAGCCCTGCTGTGCCCAGTAGTTCTGGAGGGTCAGAATGACATCTTGAAAGTTCTTCATCCCGTCATTCTAATTCGCCCGCCAAGCCAAAGACCGCCAATGCTCAAGAGCGCAAGCAGCAGGGCCCCCAGGTTGCCCAGGCGGACGAAGGGTGTGAGTCCCTGAGTGCCTTGGACTTGCGCCAGAAGAATGCCCTCCCGCATGGTTGGGAGTTCCTCCTGTACTCGCCCACGCGAGTCGATGTGAACTGTTGCGCCTGTGTTGGTGGCACGGATGCTCGGCCGGCCGAGTTCAAGTGATCGCATGCGGGCCACGTCAAGGTGCTGGCTCAATGCAATGGTGTCTCCGAACCAGGCGAGGTTGCTCAGATTGAGCAAGATGCTGGGGTGATCGGAAGGATTGCGGCTGGGTGCGAGCGCGCGTGCGAGCTCTTCACCAAAGAGATCCTCAAAACAGATGTTCACGCCAATCCGTTGGTCGTTTACGGCGAGGGCCTGTTGCACAGGCGCGCCGCGCTGAAAGTCGCCCAGTGGCATTTGCATCAGGTTGACGAACCACCTAAAGCCCCATGGAATGAATTCCCCGAAGGGCACCAGGTGGTGCTTGTCGTAGCGTCCGACGGGCTGCTCGGGTGGGGTCTCACTCGGTTGCGGCAAGAACATCACCAGGCTGTTGTGCCAGCCGGATGGGTCACGCATGGGCATGCCTGTCATGACTGTGGCACCACTTCGGTTTGCCAGTCTTTGCAGGCCCGATGTGGCCTCCGGGTCATCCTGCCAGGATTGAATGAAGGCAGTCTCGGGAAACACGATCAGGTCAACCCGTACGCCAGGGGTGCTCAATGCCGCACCCATCTCGAGGTGGCGATGCTTGGTTTCTTGAACGAACGCTGGGTCAAACTTCATTTGTTGTCCGACCGCGCCTTGAATGAGGGCAACCTTGAGTGGTTCGCCCAGTGGACGGTCGAACGAGACGCTGCCCAGAGCGCCACCGAGAAGCGGTACCCAAAGCGCTGCGAAAAGAGTCTTGGGACGGGCTGCTGCAATCAGGGCCGCTGTGAGCGCGGTGAAAAATGTCACCCCGTATACGCCTAGCCAGGGGGCAAAACCCGAGAGCCAACTGTCTATTTGCTGGTAGCCCCATCCCAGCCAAGGGAAGCCTGAGAATAGCCAGCCGCGTGTCCATTCAAGCAATGTGATGAGGCCAGCAATGGCTGGGATGCACAACCATGCCGAACGCCCCCGCGCCCAGCCCAGTTGAGCATGTCTCACCAGCCATCCAGCAAGCAGGCCATAGCTGGCGACGTACAAGGCCAACAGCCCTGTAGCGATTGCCGCAATGACCGGATGCATCAACCCATAGGTATGCAGGCTGATAAAAATCCAGTGAAAACCGTATAGGCAAGCGAGGAACAGAAGGCCCGAGGCGATCCAGGGCCCCCGTTTGTTCGGCCACTGCCAGAGCCGAATCAGCAGCGCGAGAAAGAGAAGTGAGGCGAGGCTAGGAAGCCAACTGGGCATCGGACTCATCCTCCGTGGCCGCGGGGGGGAGTCTGCGAACAATCAGCATCTGGACGGTACGGGCATCTGCGCGTTGAATCTCGAACTCGAATCCATCGAGTGTGATCTTCTCGCCCTTGTGCGGAACCCGTCCCAGGTGATCGGTGACATAGCCGCCAATGGTGTCTACATCCTCATCGCTCAGGGCTGATCCCATCGCCTCATTGAACTGCTCGAGCGTGGTGATGGCCTTGATGCGAAAGCTCCCCTCTTCGTGGGCAACCGCGAGAATATTGTCTTCCTCGTCGTCGATATCGTGCTCGTCTTCAATGTCACCCACGATCTGCTCGAGGACGTCTTCAATCGTGATGAGTCCCGCCACACCGCCATACTCGTCAACGACCATTGCGATGTGGTTGCGGTTTCGTCTAAAGTCGCGAAGCAACACATTGAGCCGTTTGCTTTCTGGCACAAAGACCGCAGGCCGCAGCAGCCCCCGAATGTCTCGCTGCTCGAGGGCAAGCACATGGAGCAGGTCTTTCGCGAGGAGCACGCCGATGATGTTGTCGCGTTTTCCGTCCATGACGGGAAAGCGCGAGTGGGCCGTGCGGGTGACCACCTCGAGAATTTCTTCCAGGGAGTCGTTGATATCGACCACATCCATCTGGGCGCGGGGCACCATGAGATCACGCACGGAGAGGTCGCCGACCTGCAGCACGCCCTCCATCATGGAGACCGCGTCTGCGTCAATCACAGAATGGGCCTCTGCTTCGCGAAGCTGCTCGAGGAGTTCTTCTTTTTCGTCCGCTCGCCCGAAGATTCGATTGAGTAAGCGCTTGAGGGTATGACTCAGGCCTGAGGGCCTAGGGTCTGGGTCGTTCATGCAGTTGCATGGGAAGTTACGGTGCCTCTATGTTGCCATAGGGATTTGAAATTCGAAACCGCTTGAGAATTTGCCCCTCGAGCGCCTCCATAGCCTCGGCCTCACGCTCGTCTTCGTGGTCGAGTCCGCAGGCGTGCAGACAGCCGTGCACGATGAGGTGCATGAGATGGTGCTCAAGTGACTTCTTCTGCTGCCGAGCCTCGCGCTGGATGACGGGTAGGCAGAGGACCAGGTCTGCCTCCAGGGCAGGGGGTGTGCTGTACGGAAAGGTGAGCACATTTGTGGCGTGGTCCTGGCCACGAAACTCCCGGTTCAGTGCAAGTCCCTCGCGCTGATTGACCAGACGCAAGGTGAGTACAGCGGTCTGTGTGGTCGCATCGAGGCTTGCAAGCACCAGGCGCCGAATGCGGGGTCGGGAGATCGGCCAGGGCTCACCCTGCAAGGAGAGTGTGAGCTGCGTCATGCCTCGGTCTCGAACGCGGCATAGGCATCAACAATGCGGGCCACCAGCGGGTGCCGAACGACGTCCTTGCTGGAGAAATGCGTAAACGAGAGTCCACGCACGTCCTCGAGTACGCCCATCGCGTGCTGAAGGCCGCTGGTCTGGTGCTTGGGCAGATCGACTTGAGAGGGGTCTCCCGTGATCACGGCCTTGCTGCCAAATCCAATGCGCGTGAGAAACATCTTCATTTGCTCGACCGTTGTGTTCTGGGCTTCATCGAGGATCACAAAGGCATGGTTGAGCGTGCGTCCCCGCATGTAAGCCAGGGGTGCAACCTCGATCGCCTGACGCTCATAAAGTTTGGTGACGCGATCCAGCCCCATGAGGTCATAGAGTGCATCGTAGAGTGGGCGCAGATAGGGGTCGACCTTCTGATTGAGGTCTCCAGGTAGAAAGCCCAGTCGCTCTCCTGCCTCTACCGCTGGCCTTGTGAGCACAATGCGTTGGACCAAGTCGCGTTCAAGCGCATCGACTGCGCAGGCAACGGCGAGGTAGGTCTTGCCCGTGCCGGCGGGCCCCACGCCAAAGTTAATGTCATGTTCTGATATGGCCCGCAGGTAAAGCCTTTGATTCAGGGTGCGACCACGCAGATCACGCCGTCTTACGCGTAGGTCAGGCGTCTCGGCAACGGCCACTGCGCTGTCTTCTGGAGTTGACTGTGATTCGACAACTGCCAACTGGATGTCGTCCAGGCTAACGGGCTTTTGGGCCCGCTCTGCTAATTGGCTGAGCAGATCGCTCGCCAGTCTTGCTGCTTCTTGTGGCCCCACCACTTCAAACACACTGCCGCGTCTGCGGATGGCGACATCCA
>JBJOHF010000023.1:0-28187 GCA_046047855.1 Pseudomonadota bacterium
TGGTGACGCTCACCGGGCTTGGCCTCAAGTTCTCCAGCATTGTGCTGGACTTAGCGGGAGGCAGCCTCTTTCTCACAACCCTCTACACCGCACTCATTGTCTGGATTGTGGGCCTCGCCGTACCCGTCACAGCGTCGTACATCATCTGCGCCGTGATTGCCGCGCCCGCCCTCATCAAACTGGGCGTGCCAGACTTTGCGGCACATATGTTCATCTTCTACTACGCGGTGCTCTCAGAGGTGTCTCCGCCAACGGCGCTGTCTCCCTTCGCGGCAGCAGCCATTTGCAAAGGCAACCCCTACAAGACCACCCTACAAAGCTGGAAGTATGTCGCGCCAGCCATCTTGGTCCCCTTCATGTTCATCCTTGACCCGGCTGGTCTCGGGCTCTTGCTCATGGGTTCGTACGAGGCGTTGGGGCAGGCCGACTGGGTCATGATTAGCCAGGTCTTTGCGACTGCACTGCTGGGTATTGTCTGTCTGGCTGGTGGGCTTCAGGGATGGTTCATAGAGAAAACCAACCTCATTGAACGATGGGTCATGATGCTCTCCGGGCTGGCCCTCACCTACCCGGGATGGCAGTCGGATATCGCTGGACTCATCGGGTTCCTGTTGGTGCTGGCCTATCAGATCAGCAAGCGTCGGCGTCGTCTAGCCGCTGCATAACGGCCTGGGCAATCGCCAGGCAGCTCGTGAGGCCTGGCGATTCCATTCCAAAGAGTTCAACGAGCCCGGCAAAGCCATGCTCGGCCGGACCATCCATTCGAAAGTCTGCCGCGGGTGCGTTGAGGTCTGCAAGCTTCGGGCGTACGCCCGAGTATCCTGGCTGAACCCTCTCGCGTGTGAGGTCTGGCCACCAGCGTCGCACGTCGCGAACAAAGGCATCGAGTCGATCTGGCGAGACCGTATAGGAGATGCTTGTGTGGCTTGAGCCCGGCTCTCGAGCAGGTGAAACGGGACCAAGCCACTCCACATCGGGCCCGAATTGCGCCTGGCCGCCCATGTCGAGGGTCAGGTGTGTCCCGAGCCCACCGGGCACTGGCACGGGATAGATCAGCCGCGAAAAGGGCGCAGGGCCCGTGAGCGTGGCGTAATTACCCTTGGCAAAGTAGACCTGGGGAATACGACTGCGTGAGGGCCCCTCGATGCGCCACGCCACAGCATCTGCATCCAGACCGGCTGCATTCACCAAAACGCGCGACTCTATCTCCAGATCCCCATCGGGTGAGGCAACCCGACTGGCCCAAGCGCCTGACGCGGTGGGTGTGGCGCCAAGGAATCGGCTCATGACCGCTACCATCCCTCCCGCGTCTGTGAAGTCTCCTTCGAGCGCATGCATGAGACCGTGGGCATCAATAATGCCGGTAGACGGCGAGAATAGGCCAAGGCTAGCGCGCAGCGCAGGCTCCTTGTCGCGCAATGCTTGAGCCGTCTGCCATTCGAGGTTATGAACCCCAGCCCCCTGAGCCCGCAGGAGAATCCTCTGCAAAGCGGCCTCATCTGACTGCTCGCCAACAATCAGCTTGCCGATCTGACGGTGCGGCACCTGATGGCTCATTGCGTACTCGTAAAGCATGGATCGGCCCTGAACACACCACTGAGCCTTGAGAGATCCATCCGGGTAATAAAGCCCGGCATGGATCACCCCACTATTGCGCGCGCTGGTGCCTGTCCCGTGCCGTGACTCGGATTCGAGCACGATGGTCTCTAACCCAGACATTGCCAACGCACGGCCGATGGCCAGACCAATCACGCCGGCCCCGACCACGACCGCATCGACCCGATCCATTAGAAAAATGCCTGAATGCCCGTTTGTGCTCGGCCGAGAATGAGCGCATGAATGTCGTGCGTCCCCTCGTAGGTGTTCACCACTTCAAGGTTGACCATATGGCGCATGACACCGTACTCGTCAGTGATGCCATTGCCACCCAGCATATCTCTGGCCAGTCGCGCAATCTCGAGCGACTTTCCGCAGTTATTGCGCTTGACGATGGAGGTTGCCTCTACAGAGGCCGTCCCCAACTCCTTCATGCGCCCGAGGCGCAAAACCGCCTGATAGCCGAGTGCAATCTCGGTCTGCATATCGGCAAGTTTGCGCTGAATCAGCTGATTGGCGGCTAAGGGCCGACCGAACTGTTGGCGATCAAGCGTGTACTGTCGTGCCTTGTGCCAGCAGAATTCCGCCGCACCCAGCACACCCCAGGCAATGCCATATCGTGCTGAGTTTAGGCAGGTAAACGGCCCTTTGAGCCCTTTGACCCCAGGTAAGAGGTTCTCTGATGGCACAAAGACATCATCCATCACGATCTCACCGGTGACCGATGCACGCAGACCAATCTTGCCGTGAATGACGGGCGCTGACAGTCCCTTCATGCCCTTTTCGAGAATGAATCCGCGAATCTCATCTTCATCGTCCTTCGCCCAGACGACAAAGACATCTGCGATGGGGGCATTGGAAATCCAGGTCTTGCCACCAGAGAGGCTGTAGCCCCCGGAAACAGCACGCGCACGGGTGACCATACTTCCCGGATCCGACCCGTGGTTGGGCTCCGTCAGGCCGAAGCAGCCGATGTACTCGCCCGTTGCAAGCTTGGGCAAGTACTTCTGGCGTTGGTCTTCCGAACCAAATTCAAAAATGGGGAGCATGACCAAGGAGCTCTGTACGCTAAACATGCTGCGATAGGCGCTGTCGACGCGCTCAACCTCGTTCGCAATCAGCCCATAGGCCACATCAGACATGCCTGCGCCACCGTATGCCTCGGGAATGGTTGGCCCCAGAAGGCCGAGGGCTCCCATTTCACGAAAAATCTCCGGCTCAACCTTCTCGTGACGGAATGCTTCAAGAATGCGGGGTTCGAGCCGCTCTTGGCAGTAGTCTGCTGCAGCCTGGCGCGTCATGCGCTCTTCCTCGGTGAGCTGATCGACCAGAAGGAATGGGTCTTCCCAGATGAACTTCGCGTGCTTCTGTGCCATACGGCTGGCTTCCTTTCGTAGGGGTTGCGCTTGATGGGAGGGCTCTAGACCGAAGCGATTGCACCGCCGTCGACCCGAACCATAGAGCCTGTCATGTAGCTTGCGCGTGTACTTGCCAAGAATGCCACCACGTCGCCATATTCTTGGAGTTCTCCATACCGTCTGGCTGGGATTGTGGCCTTCGAGCGCTTCTCAACCTCTTCCAGGGCAATACCTTCCTTTTGAGCGCGTGTCTGATCAATGAAGGCTGTGCGATCGGTCGCGATGCGACCGGGCAGGACCATATTGACCGTGATGCCCGACGCCGCAACCTCATTTGCAAGCGTCTTGGACCACCCCACAAGCGCACCGCGCAAGCTATTGGACATGGCGAGGTTTGGAATGGGCGTAATGACGCCACTCGATGCATTCGTGAGCACCCGCCCCCAGCCAGCAGCCTTCATACCAGGAAGGATTGCATCCGTAATGGCAATCACCGGTGCAACCAGATTATTGAACTGGTCTTGCCAAGTCCCAATCGACTGACCCATTGCAGGACTTGGAGCAGGCCCGCCGCCGTTATTGAAAAGAATCTGGATGCTTCCGCCTGCCAGCGCTTCGGCCTGCGTCAATCGCTCAGAGATGAGATCGATCTGGCGTACATCCCAAGCCATCGCATGCGCTTGACCACCGCTCGCCCGAATTCTGCTTGCAGTGGCCTCCACCTTCTCAAGCGTGCGGCCCGCACAGATCACTACCGCGCCCTCTGCAGCAAGGCTCAGTGCTGCAGCGAGGCCAAGGCCACCCCCAGCTCCAAATACCAATGCGCGCTTGCCGGTCAGTCCGAGATCCATATTGAATTACTCCTGTGTTTTGCGTTGAGGGAATGGAAAATCTTCTGTGTCTACGCTGCTTTGCATGGCAGCGTCATAGCGTCCACCAGAGATTCGATCGGGCGAGAACACGTCGGCGAGATGAGCAAGGTGCTTGTCGCTGAGGGTGACAGCATCTGCGCCGAGATTGTCCTCCAGGTGGGCCACGGAGGTGGTTCCAGGAATCGTCAGTATCTCGCTACCCTGCTGCAAGCCCCATGCGATTGCTGCCTGGGCGGGCGTGCACCCTGCCTCGCGGGCGACCTCCCATAAGGCATGAACAAGCGCCCGGTTCTGCTCAAAAGCGCCTGGCGCGAAGCGCGGCATTTTATGGCGCATGTCACCCGCATGCAGCTCAGCAAGCGTAGGCGGCGTAGCCGTCAAAAAACCCCGACCAAGCGGACTGAAGGCAACCAGCTTTGTCCCAAGGTCTCGACAAGCAGGTAAAAGCCCAATTTCAGGGTTGCGCGTCCAGAGCGAATACTCCGATTGGACGGCAGCAATCGGGTATTGAGCCGCTGCACGGCGAAGGGTGGCACCCGACACCTCCGAGAGACCCACCGCCCGGATCTTTCCTTCGCGCACCAAATCGCCGAGCGTTCCAGCAACATCCTCAATAGGGGTCTGCTTGTCCCATCGGTGGACATAGTAGAGGTCGATGACATCAACCTGAAGCCGCGAAAGACTCTCGTCCAAGTTCTGACGGAGGGTCTCGGGTCGACTGTCGACTTTGCGCTGCACACCCTGAGGGGTTTGAACACTGGCCATACCCCCTTTGCTACAGAGAACGATCTGATCTCGAATCGACCTCACCAGAGGACCGAGCAAACGCTCGTTCGCACCATTCCCATAGATCGCAGCGGTATCAAAGAGCGTGACCCCAAGGTCAAAAGCGCGGTGAAAGACGCGTGCGGCCTGCTCTTGGGAGACAGCAGGTGCATAGCCATGGCTGAAATTCATGCACCCCAGACCGATGGCCGAGGGCTGGAAGGGACCTAGCGCGCGTGTCTTCATATGAGTTGCACGGGCGTCTTGAGCGTGCCCTGAGTGAAAAACTGCTGCAGGTTCTCAATCACGAGATCCTCCATTGCACGGCGGGTCTCTGCGGTGCCACTGCCAACATGGGGCAACAGCACGACCTGATCCATCGACATCAACTCAGACGGGACACGCGGCTCATCCGTGAACACATCAAGGCCTGCTCCCGCCAGCTGGCCTTCTTGCAGCCGACGAATGAGTGCTGGCTCATCGATGACCGAACCGCGCGCAATGTTGATGAGAAAGCCCTTAGGTCCTAAAGCCTCGAGCACAGCATCTGAGACCAAGCCTTGGGTGTGTGAGCCTCCAGACACAGCCACCATCAGGAAGTCAGACCACTCTGCGAGCTTGGCAGGCGAGTCCATCCACGTATAAGGGGAGTCTTTCAAGGGGCTTCGGTTGTGATAGCGAATGTCCATGGAGAAGCCCGCCGCACGACGGGCTATAGCCGTGCCGATTTGCCCTAGACCCAGAATACCCAGGCGCTTCCCACTCACACGCGTGGCCAGTGGGAATGGCCCCTTGAGCCACTGTCCAGACCGTACAAACCGATCTGAGGCAGACAGACCACGTGCCGCGTCCAGTAAGAGGCCCATGGCGAGATCGGCCACACAGTCCGTGAGCACATCCGGTGTGGTGGAGACCTGAATACCCAGGCGAGCAGCCGCTTCCAGGTCAATCTTGTCCGTTCCAATACCCCGGCAGGCAATGGCCTTTATGCGGGGCATGCGACGCATGAGGGCTTCGCTCGCCCCAACGGGAGCAGTGGTGACAAGCGCCAGCGCATCGGCGGCTGGGCCCGACCAGAATGCATCTACATCGGGCGCATCATGGGCCGGTGGAACCATGACATCGAATTGTTCCCGCAGGCGTGCATCACCCGCGGCGGAGAGCTTACTGATTTGGACAATACGGGGCTTGGTCAAAGCGGTTTCCTTTTGTTGGTGCATCGAGCATCACTAAAAATGAGGGCTGCGTCGATCCTGAAAAGCACTAGCCCCCTCCCGTTGATCGGGTGTGCCAAACAGCGACTCAAATGCGCGACGTTCGAACGCCATCCCCTGCCCGAGTGGCAAGGACTCGGCTGCTCTGAGGGCTGTCTTGGCGAGCTGCAAGGCGGCAGGAGAACGCTGAGCAAGGAGCTGAGCATGATCTAGGGCGGCTTTCTCGAGCGCTTCAGAGGGAACCACCGCCGAGACCAGACCGCTATGCGCCATATCATCTGCTCGGGTTCGAAGGCCGCAAAGCACCATACGCGCGGCCTGCGCATAGCCAATCCTGTGCACGAGCCTCTGTGTTGCTCCTCCACCTGGAATCAAGCCCCAGCCGACCTCGGGCTGGCCAAGCTCAGCATCATCCGCTGCAATCAGCAGGTCTGCAGACAACGCAAGTTCACAGCCTGCCCCAGCTGCCACGCCGTGCACGGCAGCAATCACGGGCTTACGAAGGGAACCCAGAACCGCCCAGATCCGATCCGCCCCTCGCGCACGGAGCCGCTCAGGTGTGTCCTGAGCGAACTCCAAGAGATCGCCACCGGCGCAGAAGTGCTTGCCTCTGCCTTGAATCAGAATGACCCGGGTCTCATCAAGCTGATCTGCCTCCAGTAATGCTGCAATGAGGGCCTCTCGCATCGCTTGATTCAGTGCATTTCTTGCCTCCGGTCTATTCAGCCAAAGGCGAGTGCATCCCCAGTCAAATGACTCGACTTGAACAAGACTCACGCGCCTGGCCTCCGCAGTGAAAACACCACATCGACAGCAGTCACCCCCTGAGCGTGAACAAACACCGGATTGAGATCTAACTCCCCAAGCCGATCGCCAAGCGCCGCGCCAATCGCACTCACTTGACTGACCAGATCGGCCAGAGCCTGAATGTCTGCCGGCGGGGCACCCCTAAATCCCTTCAGCAGCGAAACACCACGCAGCGTGTGAATCAGATCCATTGCCTGCTGCGCAGACACGGGACAGCGCGCAAAGGTGACATCCTTTAAGACCTCAATCCACACCCCGCCCAAGCCAACCATGACCACCGGACCAAAGACCGGGTCTTGGCTGAGCCCAATGACGCACTCGACGCCAGGATGAGCCATGCGCTGAACAACAACGCCTCGGATACGGGCGGTTGGTGCATACGCGAGGACGGATTTGAGCATCTGCTCATAAGCCGCGCGAAGCGAAGACCCATCTTGAATCCCAAGCTGTACACCGCCGGCCTCGGTCTTATGGAGTATGTCGGGCGATTCAATCTTGAGTGCCACCGGAGGGCCAAGCACCTCGAGCGCGCGCATCGCCTCTTGCAAGTCTGTTGCAAGCTGCGCAGGTGCCACTGAGACACCATGGGCCAGAAGCCAGTCTGTTGCATCGATAGTCGCCACCTGCCCATCATCGACCTGTGGGATGGATGCAAGCTGCACGGCATGCGGCTGCGAGGAGGCGGCGCGCTGCCACTCGCTCACAGCGGCCAATCCTGCGAGTGCCTCAATCGCGGCCTCTCCGCTGCGCAACAGTGGAATACCCAGCGCAGCAAGCCGTTCGATTGCAGCGTCGGGCGCACCCAGCCACGCCACCACAAAAGGCTTGTCTGTCGATTGATGGATTTCCTCAAACACCCCCGCGAGTAGATCCACATTCTTGTGCATGAGCTCAATCCAGACCATACCCATGTGTACCTGCGGGTCCTCCAACATGATGCGAAGGCTATCGCGCAAGATCGCGGGCTCGGCCACAAACTGACCGGTGACATCGATCGGATTCGTCGCGACACCGAAGCCCGGCAGACTCTTTGCAATCCGCGTTTGGGTTGCCTCACAAAGCACCGGCACGGACAATCCGAGCTCAATTGCACGGTCGGCTGCTTGAACCCCCGCGCCACCCGATTGCGTTGCAATCGCTAAGCCGCGGCCCATTGCTGGCGGGCAGAGCGCGAGCACCTGGGCAAGGTCGAGCATGTGCTCCTCGTTGCGTGCGCGGAGAATCCCCGCCTGACGGGTCACAGCGTCGAAGACAGCATCTTCACCGGCAAGCGCACCCGTATGTGATGCAACCGCACGTGATCCCGCCTCTGTGCGACCGACCTTCATCACCACCACAGGCTTGCGAAGGGCAAGAGATCGGGCGCCCAATCGCATCCAACCCTCGCCATCTCGTAGACCCTCCAGATAACCGGTGCAGACGCGAATGCGGGGGTCTTCGATGAGCGCCGACATGGCTTCTACGAAGTCAATATCGGCCTCATTGCCCGTATTCACAAAGAAGCCCAAACCCAGGTGACGCTGCCGGCAGAGCGCCGCGATTGCGGTGCCAAAGGCACCCGATTGGGTCACGAATCCGACCGGCCCGGGGAGGTTTGGGCCGTCCGCGTACTGACTAAAGGTTGCAAGCATGCCATCGAAGGCATTGACCAGGCCGAGACAGTTAGGCCCACAGAGCAAAATGCCCGTCTCGCGAGCCGCCTTTGCAACCGCATCCTCAAGTGCGCGCCCCGCCGCCCCCGTCTCGCCAAATCCTGCCGAAAAGACGACGGCGGCCTTAGCCCCCACGGCAGCGAGCTCTCGCACGCAGCCCTCCACAGCCGGTGCAGGCAGGATGATGACTGCGAGGTCAATTGGACCCGGAATGTCTGAAATCGAGGGATAGCAGGTCAATGGACCGACCTGAGCATATTTGGGATTCACCGGATAAATCGCACCCTGATAGCCCTTTTCCAGCAGATTGCGCACCGGCCTTCCATTGAGCTTATTGAAATCCGATGAGGCCCCAATAATGGCTACGGATTGAGGCTCGAGTAGCGGTCGCAGCGATCTCACGGGGCACGCTCCAAAACCATTGCGATGCCCTGCCCCATGCCAATGCACATGGTCACCAATGCGTAGCGGCCGTTACGCAGTGAGAGCTCGTGCAATGCCGTGAGCAACAGTCGAGGACCAGAAGCGCCCAATGGGTGGCCGAGCGCAATCGCCCCTCCATTTGGGTTCAGACGATCGTCGGTTTCGCTCAGCCCCAAACCCTCTGCACAAGCAAGGACCTGAGCAGCGAAGGCCTCATTGATTTCGATAACGTCCATATCCCGCACCTCAAGTCCGGCACGCGCCAGCGCCCTCTGACTGGCGGGGACAGGTCCGTAGCCCATGATGCGCGGCTCAACTCCAACGCTGGCAGTGGCAATGACTCTGCCCATTGGCTTGATTCCAAGCACCTCACCGAACCAGGCCGACCCCATCAGCAATGCAACGGCACCGTCATTGATGCCAGAGGCGTTGCCAGCCGTTGTGACGCCTCCATCAAAAAGTGGGCGTAACCGAGCGAGGGACTCAGCCGTGGTCTCAGGACGCGGGTGCTCATCCATCAGGATGTCAATTGGATCTCCACGACGCGGTGCAATCCGCACCGGCGAGATCTCTCGCTGAAATCGATTGTCCCTCTGCGCTTGTGCCGCACGACTTTGCGAGCGCAGCGCGAAAGCATCGCAGCGTGCTCGTGTCAGGCCGAACTGCGCGGCAAGATTGTCCGCAGTCTCAGGCATGGTGTGAGCACCAAACTGGGCCTCAACCTTTGGATTTGGAAAGCGCGCGCCGAGAGCGGAGTCAAAGATGCGTTGATCTTTTGAGTACGCAGACTCGGCCTTAGACATCACAATAGGTGCTCGACTCATGCTCTCTACCCCACCCACCAACAAGGCACGTGCCTCTTGCACCTCAAGCGCATGCGCCGCGGACGTCACCGCCTGAAGACCGCTTCCGCAGTTACGCTGAAACACCACACCCGCGGATTCCATGGGCAGGCCCGCGAGCAGCCCCACATGTCGGGCCACACACCTGCTGTCCTCTCCCGCCTGGTTGGCACACCCGAGGTAGACATCCTCGATGTGCTCTCGCGCATGAGGATGGCGCGCCAAGAGCGCCTGAGTCGTCATCGACATAAGATCGTCTGGACGAATCGGGGCGAGTACACCGCCATGACGCCCAAAAGGCGATCGGGTTCCGTCATAGATCCACGCGTGATTTAGGCGGGGCATGCTACCTCCTCGGTTCTTCAGTCAATAGGGAGAGGCCCAGCTGCACGCGCCTGCGCAGCCATGCACTGGGACGATATCGGGGGTCGCCACTGAGGGCGTAAATGGCCTGCAACACGGTCAGCACGCGATCCGATCCGAGCGTATCTCCCCAGGCCAGAGGACCTCTGGGATACCCCAACGCCAGTTGTGTCGCTCGGTCAATATCTATGGGCGAGGCAACGCCCTTCTGGGCAAGATCACAAGCGAGATTCACCATCAGACTGAGCACCCGCTGGGTCACAAAGCCCGTACTCTCACGAATCTGGCTGACAGGGACCCCATCAGCGCTGAGGAGCGCTGCAGCTTGTGAGATCGCATGAGCCTGAGCCGTCAGGCAGGGCATCATGACGCGCCTTCGATCTATTGACGCAAAGGTGTCGACGGCGATCGTGCGTTCAGCGGGGAGGTCCATCCGGCTCACCATCGCGCTGGTGTCCTCACCCAGTGGCGCAACCAGAACCAGCGCGTCGTCCGAGGGACGATCGCCCCGCTCAACATAAACGCCACAGCGCTCCGCGAGATCTTGGAGCCATTGTCGACCCGCATCGTCTGTCGCCGCAATCCAGATGCACGCAGGAGGTGCAGCGTCGGTGCTTGATTCAGATTGAGCGGGCGATCGAACCCCGTCCTGGTAGGTATAAAACCCTTCACCACTCTTGCGCCCAAGGAGCCCTGCATCTCGCCGAAGGGCCATCATGACGGAGGGTCTGTAGCGAGGTTCACCAAAATGCTCGCGAAATAGAATTTCCGTGACGGGCTGGGTCACATCAAGCCCTGTGAGGTCCATCAGCTCAAAGGGCCCCATTCTGAAGCCCGCCTGTTCCTTGAGAATGAGGTCGATCGCATGTGGGTGAGCTACGCCCTCGGAGACCAGGTGTGCAGATTCAATCGGATAGGCTCTTCCAGCCTGATTTACAAGGAATCCAGGCGTATCCCGCACCCGAATAGCCGTCATGTTCATGCCGAGGGCCAACGCAACAAGGCTGTCCATGACCTCTGGCTGCGTCCGCAGGCCCTCAATGATTTCGACCAGGGGCATGAGAGGAACTGGGTTAAAGCAATGAAAGCCCGCAAACCGCCCTGGATGCTGGAGGCTCGAAGCCAACCGCGTGATGGAAAGAGAGGACGTGTTGCTGGCCAAAATGGCATTGGGGGCGACGTGTGCCTCCAGTTGCTGAAAGAGTGCGCGCTTTTCGGGCTCTGATTCGATGATGGCCTCAATGACACACGCGCAGACTGCAAGCGCTGCGAGGTCAGACGCCAAAGTCAAATGACTGAGCCACTGCTCAGCCTCAGTCTCGGTACAGCGCTGCTTCTCAGCCATGCGCTGCCAGATCTTTCTCAGCTGGGCGCTGCCCTGATCGGTTGCTCCAGGGCGACTGTCTAACCAGTGGACCTCGTGGCCGGCCTGAAGCAAGACCTGCACTATTCCCTGGCCCATGGCCCCCGCCCCAACAACGCCTATGCGAGACATGCCAGCCCTCCGCATTGATGTATACCTCTCCAGACCAAGCTCGCACCCATCACAGTCAAGAGGCCCAACAACACGCGCTCAAACCCCTTCTGACTGATCCGTTGGCGAATCCCCTCTCCCAGCCGCAGTCCAAGCAGAATGGGTATCAGTGCCAGTGCGGAGACCAGCAGGTCCGCTTGGCTGAGTGCCCCGTGACTCGCCAGAGATGCACTAAGCGCCAAGTAGCCAGAGAGAAAAATCAATGCCACGGTGCCAATGTAAAACTGCTTCTCGAGGCGCTGTATGGCGAAGAACACCAGCAATGGGGGGCCGAAGAATCCAGTCATACCGCCGAGTACGCCTGAAACGGCCGCAATGGGTGGCCCGAGCACGCGCTCCTGCAGTGGCGTGAAGGGCGTTTGTCGCCCGATCATGCGAGTGAGCGGGTAGACCAGCATGACCAAGCCCATCAACACAATGAGCACGGCTGGGTGCAAAGACACCAGCAGCCCTGTGCCAAACACGATAGCCAGCACGAGCACAGCGGTGAGCAGCCCAAAGCGCTTGACTGCTGCAATGGCCTGCCCGCTCGATCGCAGCTGCACAACATTCGTCACCACCACAGCCACTGAGAGCAGAGAAAGGGCCTTTGGTACGGGAACAAAAAGACTCGCAATGGGAACCACAATCAGCGGCAGACCCAATCCGGTTACGCCTTTGCAGAGCCCCCCGAAAAAGAGCCCCACGAAAATGGAGAGCATGCCAATGAGACTTAAGCCCGTCCATGCCGCATCGATGGTAAGCAAGTCCATTACAACGCCTCAAAGGCATGGGCAAGCTGCAACAGGCCGAAGTCATCACGATGTCGACCGATCAGCTGAACGCCCACGGGCAATCCAGATGGTGAGAAACCCGCAGGAACAGATATGGCGGGGTTGCCACAGGCGGATATGCGATAGCAGCTCTTCTGCCAGTCGATGTAATGCTGCATGGCCACCCCTTCGATCTCCGTCGGGTACGGCAGATCGACCGAGAACGGCAGCACCTGATTGACCGGCGCCAGAATGAATTCATACCGCTCCATAAAGCGTCGCATCCGGTGAAAAAGCTCTGCGTGCCGCGACTCAATCCGTGAAAGCTGTGGACCCGTCAGTGGCTCGCCCTGCTGCGCATTCCATATCACCGTATCTTTAAGCAGGTGGTGCTTATCGGCGGGGAGGGTGGCCACCCGAAGCTCCATTCGCCAGGCACGCCAGATCTCAAAAACCTCATCCGCGAATTGAAGGTCAGGGTCCTCCTGGATGACCTCGCACCCCAGCCGTTTGAGCCTCTCGGCAGATTCCGCAAGGATATCCAGGATGGGGCGTTCGACAGGGAGCCCGCCCAGGGTTGGGCTAAACGCGACCTTCACCCCACGAAAATCGCGTTGCAGCGGCTGGGCAAAATGCGAACCAGGCGTTTCAAGCGCAATGGGGGAACGCGGGTCTGGGCCGGCCATAACCTGCATGGCGAGCGCAATGTCTTGAACCGTTCGTGCAATGGGCCCGGCCACAGAATAGGGAAACCAAGGCAGGTTGTCTGGCCAATTCGGCACCCGGCCTGGTGACGGCCGAAGGCCCACCACATTGCAAAAGTTCGCCGGATTGCGAAGCGATCCTCCCAGGTCTGTGCCATCCGCTATGGAGATCATTCCCGTTGCAACTGCAACGGCGGCACCCCCACTGGATCCCCCACAGGTTTTTGTGACATCGAAAGGGTTGCACGTTGCTCCGAATACTTCATTGAAGGTCTGGCTACCCGCGCCGAACTCGGGCGTGTTGGTCTTTCCAACGCTGATGGCACCAGCCTCCTTCAATCGCTCTACGGGTAATGCATCCACCTCGGGTACGTGGTGCTCAAAGATCTTGGATCCATAAGTCGTGCGTACCCCCTTCGTGGAGAACAAGTCCTTGTGCGCCACGGGGAGGCCATGTAAGGGCCCCCAAGACTCACCCCTCGCGAGCGCATCATCGGCCTCTCGCGCCCGCTGCTCTGCGGCATCGAAGGTTTGCGTCACGATGGCGTTGAGTGTGGGGTTGAGACGCTCGATCTGATCCAGGCTGGCTCTGAGCAATGCAGACGCCGTGAAGCGACCCTCACGAATGGCCTGCGCCTGCTCCGCTGCGGAGAGAAAGATGATGGGGTTTGACGCGCTCAAGATCGGCGACCCAGTTCAGACTGCGCACGAATCTTTTCAATTGTGGTGCGAGTCGTAATTTGATCTGTCTGAATCTTCAGCTCAATGAGTGAGAAGGTCTCTGCCTCAAGGCATCGTTCGAGCGCCGGCAAGAACCCATCCGTATCTTCGACCACCTCACCGTGGCCACCATAGGACCGGGCAAGCGCTGCAAAGTCGGGGTTATCAATTGCCGTACCCCACACTCTGCGCGGATACTCTCGCTCTTGGTGCATGCGAATGGTCCCGTAGCTGCTGTTGTTCACCACCAAGACCAGAATTTTCACGCCGTACTGCTTTGCTGTTGCCAGCTCTTGGCCCGACATGAGAAAACACCCGTCGCCAGCAAAGCAGACCACGGTGCGATTCGGCTCCTGTAGCTTCGCTGCTACTGCAGCAGGCACACCGTAACCCATGGCACCACTGGTTGGCCCCAACTGACTGCGAAACCCTCCGTATCGCCAGTATCGATGCGCCCAGCCAGAATAATTTCCAGCGCCATTGGTCACGATGACATCCTTCCCAAGGCGCTTCTGCAGTTCCAATACAACCTGCGCCATATCGAGCCGATCTGACGTGGCCGTGGGAACCCGCTCGGCTTGATCTGCGGCATGGGCACGCTCGACTAGGCCGGTCCAGGCGGAGGGATCAACTGGGGCCATGTCCGCAAGCGCCGCCGCAAATTCGGGGATCCCGCTGTTGATCAATAGATCAGCCTGGTAGACCCGCCCTAACTCCTCCGCACCCGGGTGGACATGCACCATTCGCTGCCTGGGCACTGGCGCGCTCACAAGCGTGTAGCCAGAGGTGGTCATTTCACCCAATCGTGGACCGACCACAATGAGAGGGTCTGCCTCACGCACCAAATCCGCCAGCGCCTTAGCAGGCCCAATGCCCACATGGCCCGCATAGCAAGGATCGTCGTTATCGACGAGATCTTGGCAACGAAATGAAGTACACAGCGGAACCTGATTCGTGCGTGCAAAGCGCAGCATATCTTCACAGGCCTCACGGCTCCAGCCGCCACCGCCCATCATGACCAGAGGCTTGCTGCCGCTCTGCAAGAGGCTCCGAAACGCTTGCATGGTTGTTGGACTTGGGGCAGCGGCAACGCGCTGATAGCGTCTTGCCACACCAGGGGCTGCGTGGCTGGTGAGCATGTCCTCTGGGAGTGCCAGGACCACAGGCCCAGGCCGGCCCGAGACCGCGAGGTGAAACGCATGGCTCATCATTTCCTCGATGCGATCGGCTCGGTCGATTTGAGCCACCCATTTGGCCATCTGACCAAACATTCGACGGTAATCCACCTCTTGGAAGGCCTCTCGCTCGGCGAAATCAGAGCCAACTTGCCCAATAAGCAGCACCATGGGTGTGGAATCCTGAAAAGCGGTGTGCACCCCAATTGAGGCATGGGTTGCACCGGGACCGCGGGTAACCATACAGACGCCAGGCCGCCCGGTCAGCTTTCCATAGGCCTCAGCCATGTTCGCTGCGCCCGCCTCATGCCGACATACGATGAGTTCCAGCTGATCCCTCACCTCGTATAACGCATCGAGTACCGCAAGGTAGCTCTCGCCAGGCACACAAAACGCCCGCTCCACCCCATGGGTCAAGAGGGAATGAACTACCAGCTCTCCGCCGGTCATGGATTGCACAGTCATGAATAGACTCCTTTCTCTCAGTCGCGCCGCGGCTCGACAAAATTGGTCAGAACACGCATGCGCGTGTTTTGTAAATGGGTACGCATGGCCTCTCGGGCTGCCTCCGACTCCCGACGAACAATGTGCTCAAACACCTTGCGATGCTCGTCCTGAACCAGCCGGACGCGATCTCGACTGATTGAGAGACTCAGGGTTCGGGCGATCTCAATTCCCTTGGCCATCTCACGGGAGAGACTTTGCAGAGCCGTACGAAAGTAGGTATTGGCCGTCGCGTTGGCCACTGCGTTGTGAAAGCGAATATCGGACTCCGCGCCGAGCTCACCGCCCTGAATGTGAGAGTCCAAGGCTTTGAGGGCGAGACGCATCTCACGCAGGTCGCGCTCTCCCCGCCTTTCCGCTGCCAGTGCTGCGGCCTCCCCCTCGAGGGCGAGGCGAAACTCAAACGCACGCATCAGATCGGCCAAGGTTCCAGAAGGCGCCATGGACAAGACCTCAGCCCCCGGGAGACGCACAACCTCACTGCCATAGCCCTGCCGGGACACGATCAGTCCATCTGCACGCATGCGGGCAAGCGCATCGCGCAGGACTGGGCGCGACACGTCGTATCGCTCCGCGAGCTCAGCTTCTGATGGAAGCTTGCGCCCCACAGGAAAAAGACCGGCCGCAATATCGCCGACAGCGCGCTCATAGACAGCATTTGATAACGGCAACTTAAGCATGACGAAAGGTTGTTCCCAACTTGTAAACATGTCAAATCAGTATAAACAACTAGTGCCTTTTGTATGAGATCCCGTTAGCTTGCTCGCATGGTGTACGTTCAAGTTGACGCTCTCCGCGATCAGGTCATGGACCTCATGTGCGCATGGGGTATGCCGCACGAGGCGGCACGTGTGACATCTGAGGTCATGTCGTATGCCGATACCCACGGCATCGACTCTCACGGTGTGCTCATGCTGCCGCTGTACGACGAGTTTCGAAGGGATGGCAGGCTTGACCTCAGTGCTGAGCCGAGACTTATTCGAGACCGAGGCGCAACCTGCCTCTGGGATGGAGCGGCCGGTCTTGGCCATTACCCCTCCACCCTTGCAATGAACATGGCGATCGATAAGGCACGCAGCTTTGGCATCGGGATGGCCAGCGTGCGAGGCTCTCATCACTATGGAGCAGCGGGCGCTTACGCCATGCAGGCGGCACGGCAAGGGCTCATCGGACTCTCCACGTCCGCGGTTTACAGACCCGGCATTGTGCCGACTGGTGCGAGAGTCCCTATGCTTGGCACAAACCCAATTGCCTTCGCTGCGCCGGGTTCAACGGAGCCGCCGTTCTGTCTGGATATGGCAACCAGCACGGTCGCCGTCGGAAAGCTCAAACTTGCAAAGCTCCACGGAAAGGCGCTTCCCGAGGGATGGTCTGTTGACCAAGAGGGCAAGCCCGTTACCGATCCCGTACGCGCACTGGATATCCGATACCTCACACCTTTAGGTGCACTTCCAGACCTCAGCAGTCACAAGGGCTATGGCCTTGCAACGATGGTTGAGCTGCTCTCCACCGTGCTCTCAGGCGCGTGCTTCGCTCCCTTGCATGCTGCGATGCGGCCCGATCAAAAGCCGCCCGATGTCGGTCACTTTTTTATGGCGATTGACCCCGATTTTCTGCGTGAGGAAGGGGAGTTCGAGGCTGACCTCGATGCCATCACTTCGGCCTTGCGCAAGACCCCCTCGGTGTCCACGACCGAGCCCGTTCAGGTTGCCGGCGACCCAGAACGTCGAGAGGCCATGCGCAGGCAGGCATCTGGCATTCCACTGCCCGGAGAGGTGGCCATGATGATCAAAGGCCTCTGCGCTGAGGCGGGGTGCTCGTTCCGACTAGAGGAGACGATATGAGTGATCCTAAATATGCGCTGATTACGGGTGGTGGCGGCGACGGCATTGGGCGTGGAATTGCGAAGCGGCTTGCCGCGGACGGTTATCACACCGTGACACTAGACCGTGTTGCACCGCGCTCTTTTTTACCCAATGAGACCTTCATTGAAGTGGATCTCATGGACATTGCTGCCACGGATGCTGCTCTCAAGCAGGCCTGCGAGCGACCTATTACTCGGCTGGTCAATAACGTCGGAACCGTATTTCCAGCCAGCATTGAGGAAACACGATTCGAGGACCTGCACCAGGTGATGAGTTTGAACATTCGCTGCACCCTCCAGTGCACGCAGGCTGTACTTCCAGCGATGAAGCAAGCGGGTGACGGTCGCATTGTCAGCATTTCCAGTCGAGCCGCACTGGGCAAGGAACTGCGAACCGCTTACAGCGCCTCTAAGGCTGGCATTCACGGCATGACCCGAACCTGGGCCCTCGAGCTTGGCGGCTATGGCATTACGGTGAACGCAGTTGCACCAGGCCCGATCGACACTGAGCTCTTTCGACGCGTGAACCCAGCGGGAAGCCCCAAGACCCAGCGGATTATCGAGGGCGTGCCAGTCCAACGCCTCGGCACCCCTGAGGATATTGCTCAGGCGGTGGCCTTCTTCCTTGATGACCGGAGCAGCTTTATTACTGGCCAAGTGATTTACGTGTGCGGTGGCATCACCGTTGGCTTGTATGGAGGCGGATAGCCCAGATGGCGGGAAAACACCAAGTGCATGAAGGCAATGAACTCGCCCACCATATTTTTGTTTGCATGACCCAACCCAAAGGAGACTCAAAGATGAAAAGAACATTCCAAAAATCAGCCCTTCATACGGCCATGGCCGCTGCGCTCACCCTCGGGATAGGCGCTGCCCATGCAGCCGAGCTCAAGCTGATGACTGGCCCACAGGGTGGTTCTTGGTACCCCCTGGGTGGTGCCATTCAGAACCTGATTCAGTCGAAGGTTGCAGGCACCAAGGTTCAAGTGCTGCCAGGTGCAGGAATCTCGAATGTGAAGGGCGTCGAGGCGAGCAAGGCAGATCTTGGCTTTGGCAATGCTGTCTCTACCGTAGATGGCGTGAAAGGCACGGCTCCATTTGATGCGCCCACGAAGAACGTCTGCCACATCGGCACGCTCTACTTCCAATACTTTCAGATGATTGCGCTTGCAGATGCAGGGATCAATACGCCCGCCGACGCAAAGGGCAAGTCGCTCAGCACACAGCAAAAGGGCAATACCGGCGAGCAAATGACCCGAGCAGTCTTGGAGGTTCATGGTCAGAATTACGACGCGCTCAAGAAGATCAGCCACGGTTCTTATAACGATTCCGTCTCGCAGCTCAAAGACGGGCAGGCTCAAATCTTCACGCTTATCAGCACCATCCCCGCTGCATCTGTCATGGACCTCGCGAGCTCACGGGGCATCAAAGTTTTAGAAGTCACAGACGACAAGCTCAAGGCCCTGCAGAAGATCAACGGTGGCTATGACAAGCGCATGGTTCCCGCTGGAACTTACCCCAATCAAACCAAGGACGTGCAAACCATTGGCACCTGGACTCACCTGATTGCACGCTGCGACCTAGATGAAAAGCTGGTCTACGACATCACGAAAACTCTGGCCGAGAACACGGACAACCTCGGCGCCATTGTGAAGGCTGTGAAGGGAATGACGGCAAAGGACATGTCCACAGATGTGGGTGTGCCTTATCACAAAGGTGCGATGAAGTACTACAAAGAAGCCAAGGTTCTGTAAGTCATAAGCCACACAGGGGACATGACCGTGATTGCTTCTCTCATTCGCATTCTTGCAGTAGGCATGTCCCTGTATCACCTCGGGGTGGCATTCTTAGGCCCCCCCGAGGCCTTCTTCTTTCGAGGCACGCATTTGCTCATTGCAATGGTGCTTACGTTTCTGATCTTTCCCGGGTTTCGAAAGGGATCCCGAACCACGCCTGGTCTATTTGATCTGGGGCTTCTTTTGCTCTCCTGCGTCACGATTGGGTACTTGTGGCTAAACCACAGCTATCTCTATGAGCGCTTCGTGTTCGTCGATGACTTGCGCCCCTCCGACCTTGTGTTGGGAACGATCTTCATTCTTCTGGTTTTAGAGGCCACTCGTCGCAGCATTGGACTGGCCATGCCCCTCACGGCGCTGGGCTTCGTGGTGTATGCCCTCCTTTTCACCAGCGTGCGCCCCGAATCGCTGATTGAAGTGAACTACCTCACCACTGAGGGCATCTTTGGCATACCACTGAGTGTCTCGGCCACCTATGTCATCTTGTTCATACTGTTTGGGGCCTTTGTAGAACGCAGCGGAACCGGCAAGCTCTTCATGGATTCCTCCATGAGTGTGGCAGGACACACGGCCGGGGGACCGGCGAAGGTCGCCGTCATTACGAGCGGGCTCTTCGGCACAATTTCTGGAAGCGCAGTCGCCAATGTCATGACCACTGGCACCTTCACCATTCCCATGATGAGCCGACTGGGCTACAGGCCCGCATTCTCAGGTGCGGTCGAGGCAGTCGCCTCGACTGGCGGTCAGATCATGCCTCCGATCATGGGCGCGGCGGCATTTGTCATGGCGGAATTTCTCGGTGCCAGCTACCTAGAGGTTGCAACCTTCGCCCTCATCCCCGCAGTGCTTTACTACCTCGCGGTCTTTTTTGCTGTGCATTTCGAGGCGAAACGCCTCGGACTCATGGGCGTTCCGAAGGAAGAGCTGCCGAAGTTTTGGGATGTGATCAAAGAGCGCGGCCATCTGTTCGTACCACTCATCATCATCGTGGCCGTTTTGATGATGGGGTTCAGTGCCCCCATGGCAGCCTTGGCAGGAATCATGAGTGTGGTGCCCATTGCCATCTTGCGCGCGACCACACGCAGGGATATTTCCCTCTCGATGATCATCGGCAGCCTAGAAGACGGAGCCAAAGGCACACTCGCCATTGCCATGGCGTGCGCCTGCGCAGGGATTGTGATTGGCGTCATTGCGCAAACAGGGCTTGGGCTTGACTTTACAACCTTGGTGCTCAACGCCGCACAAAGCAATGTCTACTATGCGCTCCTTCTGACGATGCTCGCCGGAATCATCCTTGGCATGGGCCTTCCCACCACACCGGCCTACATCATCCAAGTCGCACTGCTGGTGCCAGCCCTCGTGAAACTTGGCATTGTTGAGCAGGCCGCCCACCTGTTTGTCTTTTACTTTGCCATCCTCTCAGCAATCACCCCGCCTGTAGCGATGGCGGTCTATGCTGCGGTTGGCATCTCGAAGTCCTCTCTCTGGGAGACCGGCTGGGCGGCAGTCAAGTTAGGTGCAACAGGCTACATCGTGCCGTTCATGTTTGCCTTCTCTCCCGCACTGCTCATGATTGGGCCTTGGGAGACTGTGACTGTGGCCGTGATCACGGCATTGATTGGTGTGATCTGCCTAGCGTCCTCGCTCCACGGATTCCTGCTGGCCAACCTCAGTTGGGCTGAGCGCATCATGCTGTTTGCAGCAGCCATTCTGCTAATTAAGCCCGGCCCGACCACCGATGCGTTGGGCGGTGTCTTGGTGCTACTCACTTTTGTTTCTCAAGTGCGCAAGTTCCCCAAGCGCATGAAGATTCGAGCCCCCTATTAAGCAGTGAAAAATCTTAAGGAATGTGGATGAGCGTATTGGTCGTTGGATCTGGTGTCATGGGCAAAGGCATTGCGAAATCTTTCGTTCAGGGAGGTGTGGCCTGTTCAATCGTTTCGCGCAATGCAGCCTCCGTGCAAGCGCCTGAAGGCGTCTCCGTGTTGTCTGAGCTTCCAAGTCAGAGGCCCAGCCTGATTATTGAGAGCGTTCCAGAAGAGGCTGAAATCAAGGCCTCCTGGTATGCACGTATTGAGCAGGCGTATCCAGAGGGCGTTCCCCTTGCCAGCAACACCTCTGCTCTCGACCTTGAGACGCTGAGCCAGACCTTGAGGCAGCCAGAGTGGTTTCTGGGTGTGCACTATTTCATGCCGGCAGACGTCACGCCGATTGTGGAAGTGGCCTCAATCTCAAAAACCAGGCCGGACGCCATTGATGCCGCCGTTGGCGCGCTCAAAGCCGCAGGAAAGAAGCCGATCGTCTTAAAGAAGGCAGTAACTGGGCTCCTGATTAACCGTCTGCAGCACGCAATCCTGCATGAGGCCTATCAGATGATCGATGAGGGTGTCGTGAGCGTTGAAGATGTAGACCTGATTGCACGCGAGATGCTCGGCCCAAGGATGTGCATTACTGGCCTCATTGAGCAAAAGGACCTGAGCGGACTGGATGTACATGCCCTCGCACAGCGCACGCTTGTGCCCCGGCTTGGACTATCCAGAGAGCCTGCGCGCTGCCTTCAAGATTTATTCGAGGCGGGTCACCTCGGTGTCAAGACCGGCAAGGGCTTTTACGACTGGTCTGTGCGAGACGGACAGGCTCGAAAGAAGGAAGGTGCCGAAAAGCTCGCTCGCCTTCTCGGCTACCTGGAACAAAACGGTTGAGACGCTATGCCCATCATTGATCGCATCGAAGTAGCCGCAGTCGAAGTCCCCCTCGACCGTGTCACCTCCTTCTCTACGCGGACGGTGCATGCGCGTCACTACGGCCTGGTGAAAGTCATCAGCCGTGATGGAATTGAAGGCATTGGCTTTTGCTACGTGGGCAGTCGCGCGGGCGTACTGGTAAAGACTGCCGTGGAGCATTTGCTCGCCCCCCTTCTGATTGGCCAAGAAAGCCATTGCACTGAGGGCTTGTGGCAAAGCATGTATCAGGAGGCAGTGCTTCAGGGACGCGCGGGCTCCGTGATGCGGGCGATCTCCATTCTCGATACGGCTCTATGGGACCTCAACGCGCGATCCGTGGGGCTCCCCTTGCACCGCTACCTTGGCTGCGTGGTCGATACCGAAGTTCCTGCCTACGCGAGCGGCGGCTATTACCTCGAAGGCAAGGGCCCAGAGCTGCTTGGCGAGGAGCTCGCAGGCTATGTGGCCCAGGGATTCACCGCTGTAAAGATGAAGACGGGGCGCCTCAGCCCAGCCGATGAAGAGTTGCGCATTCGTGCTGCCCGTGAAGCGATTGGCCCTGATGTGTTGCTCATGCTGGACGCCAACAATGCATGGTCTGACCTGCCCACGGCGCTAGACTACATGCGGCGGTTCGAGCCCTACGATCCCTACTGGATCGAAGAGCCATTTTCTCCAGATGCCATTGATCTCCATGCCCGACTTGCCGAACGCACCACCATCACCGTCGCAACGGGTGAGATTGAAACGGGGCGTTGGCGCTTTCGTGAGCTGATCGATAGCGGCGGAGCCGAGATCCTTCAGTCCGACGCAGCCGTCTGTGGTGGGATTTCTGAATGGCGCAAGATCGCAGCCTATGCAGATTGCAAAGGCGTCACTGTGAGCCCGCACTGGTTTCACGACCTGCACACTCCTTTGGTTGCGGCCACCCCCAATGCGCGATTCGTCGAGTTTTTCCTTGACGATCAGGTCTTGAATTTCCGAAGACTGGTTGGCCAGCAACTGGAATTCAAGAAGGGGATGGTGCAGCTACGCCAATCACCAGGGCTGGGCTTCGGCTTCGATGAGGCTGCAATCTCGCGATATGGCGGCGCAAACGCCTGGGCAAGCATTCGATAATCATTCATCGAGGCACGCTGACCTGCTGCATCCTGCGCTGAATCACCTGGGCCTTCTGCGCAATCCAGGGCGCATCTCTTCGGCGGTCAGCGCGCTTTGGCGCGGGGAGAATGGAGGCGAGCCAGGCGGCCTGCTCCTCGTTGAGAGCAGCAGCGCTTACTCCGTAGTAGTGACGCGCGGCGGCCTCAATTCCGAAGATGCCAACGCCCCACTCGGCCACATTCAAATAGATCTCCAGTATTCGGCGCTTCTCGAGTGTGAGCTCAATCAGGCCGGTAATGCCCAGCTCAGCGCCCTTCCTCAGGTAGCTGCGATCTGCTGAGAGGTACAGGTTCTTGGCAAGCTGCATGGTTATGGTCGACCCTCCTCGCTTGATCTTGCCCTTCGCTGCGTTGGCCTTAATGGCCTGCTCGATCGCGTTCCAGTCGACCCCATCGTGTTGAGTAAAGGCCGAATCCTCCGCTGCCACCACAGCGCGCTTGGCTGCGAGACTGATTCGGTTATAGGGAACCCAGATGTGGGTGATGCCCTTCGGTGGCTTGACGAGTGCCAGGCGCTCGCGCTCTGCGTCCATAAAGGCTGTAGTACTTGGATTTCGCCAGTTCAGACTGGCCACCAAGACGGCCATGACAAACGCCATCCCTACAAAGGCCACCACGCCCCACTTGAAGGCCTTCCAGATCAGAAATCGCATGGAACTGAGTTTAGCGTGCCAAAATATAGCAATGGGCTTCTCACAACCCAAAGACACTTGGAACGCGCGCTTTGATCGCGATGATTATCTCTTCGGCAAGGAGCCAAACGCGTTCCTCCGGCGCGAGGCTAAGCGGCTTAATGTCGGCCGCACCCTTTGTGTCGCTGACGGCGAGGGGAGAAACAGCGTCTACCTCTCGCGCCTTGGACACCAGGTTGAGGCCTTTGACTTGGCAGACCTGGGCGTGCAAAAGGCTGAGCAACTCGCCCAGGATCACGGCGTTCAAGTGACCTATCTGACTTGTGGCTGGGAGGACTACCCCTGGCCTGCCGAAGGATTTGACAATATCGTCGCCATTTTCATTCAATTTGCAGACCCTACTGAGCGCACCCGGCTGTTTGCTCACATGGAACAGAGCCTAAAGCCCGGTGGCCGACTGTTGCTGCAGGGATACACCCCCAAGCAATTGGAATACAAGACCGGAGGCCCGCCTCATTTAGATCACCTCTACACGCCTGCGCTCATTGAGCGGGCTTTTCCGTCTCTTAGCACGGAGCTGCTTCAGGAGTATGAGGATGAGATACACGAAGGCACCGGCCACCACGGGAAGTCTGCGCTGCTCGGCTACGTAGGCGTGAAGCCCCGGACTTTGCCATGATTTTCAAGACCTTCCAGGGAGAGTCGTTTACCGAGTACTTGGATTTTGAGTCCATTGAAGCCACGGACCACGGCACGCTGAAGGTAGAGGAAATACAAGACTTCACGGAGGACCATTCATCAGCCTCAGGGAAGCACTTTCGGTCTCTACGCATCACAGCAGAGTACAGCCCCTCACAGAATGGTCGGCGTGTTCTCGAGAAGGTAGCCTGCACCGAGAACATGGGCGGTGGGGAGGTTGCGATGGTTGATCGCACCCAAGGTGCATGGACTCGCATCGAGCACGAGTCCAATCACGACGAGAAACTCAAGGCACTGCAACACGCCAAAAAGCTTGGCTACTGGTGAAGTTTTGCAGTCGCTCACTGGTGAGATATAATTTCGCCTTCGTTCCTCGATAGCTCAGTCGGTAGAGCGCCGGACTGTTAATCCGTAGGTCCCTGGTTCGAGCCCAGGTCGAGGAGCCACATTACTGAAGTAAATCAAGGGGTTACGTGAAAACGTAGCCCCTTTTGTTTTGGCAAGGACCAGCACTATGCCCTGCGAGGCTATATCCTCGATGGCGTTCGCGGCCCCCCCCGAATGTGACACCTCGCATTGTTCCGATAAAAACACGCCAATCATTGACGCCAACTAAATTTGGTACTAAATTTAGATAGACTAAACCTAGGGAGGCTGAGATGCAGTCCATCACCAACATCAAATCCATTTCATACCTGAAGAGCCATGCGGCCCAGATTTCCGAAGATCTGGAAATGAACGGGAATCCGTTTGTAATCACCCAGAATGGTGAAGCAAGCATGGTGATTGAGGGCGTCAAGCAATTTCAGGAAAAAGAGGCGCTCATTGCCGCCCTGAAAATCATTGCCCTGGGCGAGAAGGATCGCATCCAAGGAAAAGGCATTTCAGTTGCGGAGTCACGGGCACAATTGTTGGCCGCTCGCCAAAGCCGCAAATAATGGCGGTCATTATTCTTCCCGATGCCCAGGCGGATTTGCTTTCGCTTCAGGACTACATGCTCGATAAATGGGGCGAAGCGGCATGGCTAAAAGCTGAGGACGAGATTTTTGAAAAGCTGGAGAAAGTTGACTCTGGCATTTTCAATGGAACGCCAGTACAAGATCTGGCGTCAGTCGGCATCTTTGACTACCAGCATGTTTATACCTCGCACCACAAATTGGTCTACCGACAGATCGACAACAATACCTATGTGTATCTGATTGCCGGGCATAGGCAGGACTACCCGACGATTCTTGAGAAACGGTTGTTGAACAGATGACCTGGTTGATTCATTGGTCAATCAGCAGCTTGATTTTGTCTCCCGCTCAGGCTGCTAGTACAAAGGCTTAAAAAAGAACTACCCTGACCTGTGCAGAAACCGCTGGGTCATTACACCGCCTCACTTTCACCAGCGCCATCAGCACCTGAATACAAAGGTTCAGCACCAGGCAACATCGCCGCAAGCTGATTCAAATAGGCCTGAAAGGCTGCTCGGCCCCTTTGCGTGAGTGAATAAGTTGTCACGGGCTTCCGATCACGAAACTGCTTCTCTGCGTGGATGTAGCCTGCAACTTCGAGCTTCTGAAGGTGCGTTCCGAGATTGCCATCAGTCGCATTCACCAAGCGCTTGAGGGCAGTGAAATCGACACGATCAGCACCAGCAAGACAAGCCATGATTGCAAGCCTCAATCGTGAATGAATGAGGTCGTCGATCCCGGTATGGTCAAAGGCGCTCAGACTGCGTCCCTCTCGCCCACGGATAGCAACCGCCTTCGCTCAACAGTCAACAAGATGCCTGGGATGACTTGCAACAACATGAGAGTCGCAGCATACGCCACCAGAGTAATAGATCCCGAGAGCATAAATAGTGGAATCGCGGCAAGCCACCAGAGTGCCCCCACGAACTTGAGCCAGCGAATGCCGGAGAGTGTGCCGTGCAGGAAGAAAGCCATACCAGTGATCGTTGCGTAGATTCCCGAGAGAGAGCGACCAGGTATTGCACCCAGTGCAAGACTACCGATCGCAAAGAGTAGCCCGCAAATGCCAAAGGCTGCCCAGACCGCCCCTATCAAGAATCCATCGCGACTCTCAGCGCCCTCAATGAGTCGGTCGCGCGATTTCGCCCAAAAGGTGTAGATCCAGCCAATCATGAGGACGACAAACCAAATAACAGACGCATTGAGCTGCGTAACGAGGGAGGACTCGATGAGAGACCACATCGCTGCAAGACCAAGGGAAACCAAGAGTCCCCAGACAACCAAATAGTGCCCGCCAAGCACGGTGATGCGGCGGCTGCGCTCCATCAGCTGCCGTATGAAAGCAAGATCGTCAGTTGTTTGCATGGGCTCTATTCCTTATTTACTCTTAAATTCAGAGTACTCTGAAATTACATGAGTCGTCAAGTGCGTCCCACGCACACGCGTTCAGGCATCACTTCGGTATGCCACCCAAAGCGCATGGAGGTGTTACGCTCTTTCTCGATTGGGAGCTCAAAACAATAGCGCCATGCAAATCGAAACCTTGGACATGCCCAGCCGCAGGCTCTACTGTGTTCGTCATGTTGGGCCATACCCTCAGATCGGTCAGGCCTTCGGGCGACTCGAGCAGCTTTTGGAGCAGCTCGGTGCCAAACCGATGGCCATGCTGGCCGTCTTCCACGATGACCCACACGTCACACCCGCAGATGAACTTCGCTCGGACGCAGCATGTGAGCTCAGCGAGCCGCCATCCAGTGAAGAGGCAAGACTAACGGAGATGACCCTGCCGCCTGGTCACTTCGCGCGTTGGGTCCATCGTGGGCCATACGCGGGGCTGCCCCAGGCATGGAAGAGCGGGTTTGACGCGATACGCGCACTTGGCATGCAGCCTGTCGGCATCTGTTATGAAGAGTACCTCAATGACCCTTGTAATACCGCACCTGAAGCACTTGAGACTCTGCTCTACCAACAGGTGCAGACGCATAGCGCCAAATGACAGAATCAGAATTCCTTTCGCTGACAGAGGACCGAGATGAACTCGCCACTCGAGACTGGCCCCCTCACCACGAAATCCCCCTGCACGATCACCCTTTTGCGCTTAAGGCGCTGGTCACACGGGGGCTGATGAAGCTGAGTGTTGACGGCCTTGAGCGAACCCTGCAGCCGGGTGATTTCTTCGAACTGTCTTTCGGCCGCCCACACGCCGAGCGCTACGGGCCTGATGGCGCCACCTATCTCGTCGCTATATATCGAGAAGACCGAGCTGTGCCGTCTTAGGTCCAGCTGCTTGAGCCTCAAGGGTTATCGTCGGTGGTGTCAGCAGGGCCATCGGATCTAAGAGATCGTCACACAGCCACCCATTTGGCTCGTTGAGTATCACCACGGTTCGTTTCTCATCATCTGGGCGATGAAAGCGCCGCATCAGTGAATGGTCATCTGCATTGGTGGTGATCATGGTGAATGACAGCACCCGCTCGGAGGTTTTCGGGTCAGACCACTCATCCCATAAGCCGGCAATCGCCATGGGTGTGTGGTCCTGCCTGCGAATACCCCAACGGACCGCTCGACCTGATTCATAGTTTGGCTCGAAGATGACATCGGCAAGCACAAGGCAGAACTGACGCCTTTTCCATGCATCGCGAAAACTGGGCTTATCGGCAACAGTCTCGCATCTTGCGTTGTAAGTGTGCCGCCCAATCTTGAGATCCCTGGCCCAATGAGGCACAAGCCCAAATCGCGCCAAGTCACACTTGAGCATAGAGCCTTCATTTCGGTACACGATTGGCGCATCGTAGCCAGGGAACACCTCGTCTCGAAATGGCGCCTCAGGGAGCTCGACACCCAATTCGGACTTCACCCATTGATGGTTCCTGGTACTGATGTAATGGGTGCACATATCAATTTGGGGCGATCAGCCCGTATACCCTCACAGCGTTCTCATGAGCGACCATCTTTAAGGTCGTTGGCTTCAGGTAGGGCAGCAACGCGGTTCGAAACTCTTGCATCACGTCGTCGTATCGATACTCATCCGGTGCATGCGTGTCACTGCCCAGCATGAACCGATCTGGGAACTGTT
>JBJOHF010000024.1:0-13332 GCA_046047855.1 Pseudomonadota bacterium
TGACCCGAGTCCACCATGAGGACTTTATCGCCGGGGCTGAGCGTGTTGACCAACGCAGCCTCCCAGGCACCTGTTCCAGATCCAGCGTAGATGATGACGGGTTGTTGGGTTCCAAAAACGGGGCGAATAGCCGACAGGATGCGCGTGGCAAGGGCTGCGAATTCAGGCCCTCGATGATCGATGGTGGGGAAGTCCATGGCACGCAGCACACGATCCGGCACGTTGCTCGGCCCTGGAATTTGAAGGAAGTGCCGACCCAGGCCGGTCCGGTTCAGTGCACTGCGTGGATTGATGGGTTGGGGAGAATCACGATGCATAGTTGGCCAAGATCAGGGAGTATGGGGGGAACACTATGAATGCTCGATCTCCACACAATCCCAGCCGACGCGCACTTTTTCAAGGCTTTCAAGGGTCTTCCCTAGGAAGCGATTGGATCGCGCGCCTGCGCCGAGAAATGCAAGGAGAGGTCTACAGCGACCTCCCCGCCCGCGGACGGTATGCCACAGATGCGTCCATCTACCAGATCACGCCCCTTGCGGTGGCTGTGCCCAGGACCACGGTCGACCTGCGTGTCGCGCTCGATGTGGCCCGTGATGCAGGAGTGCCTGTATTGATGAGAGGGGCGGGAACCTCACAGTGTGGCCAGACGGTCGGCGAGGCCTTGGTCATTGATCAGAGCGTGCACTTGCGCGGCATGCGGGCGCCCGATCTGGACCGACAGACGGTCTGGGTAGAGCCTGGCATGGTGCTCGATCATCTCAATCAGGCACTCAAGCCCCATGGGCTGTGGTTCCCAGTGGACGTGTCAACCGCTGCGCAGTGCACGATTGGGGGTATGGCGGGAAACAACTCCTGTGGGTCACGCAGTCTCGCTTACGGGAACATGGTGCACAACGTGCGTGCCATTGACGCCATTCTGGACGATGGCACCTGTGCACGGTTTGAGGGTTTTGGTGATGGCCAGCCGATGACACTTGGCAGTCGGCGTCTGTCTGACCTTGTCTCGCGGTTACACCAGATTGCAGACCAAGTGCGCTCGGATATGGGCGCACTCTGGCCGAAGGTTATGCGGCGTGTGGGCGGCTACAACCTCGATATTTTTCACCCGCAGAGTGAGCGTCCGTATACGAAGGACGGATCTGTCAATCTTGCTCACCTGCTGGTCGGGTCGGAGGGGACCCTGGCCAGTTTCGAGGGCCTTGAGTTGGCGCTTGCCCCCATTCCCCGCCATAAGCGATTGGGAGTGGTGAATTTCCCAAGTTTCCAGCGGGCCATGGAAATGACAGAGGCCATCGTTGCACTCAAGCCTGTGGCTGTCGAATTGGTTGATCGAACCATGATTGAGCTCTGTCGATTCAACCCTGTATTTGCACCGGTCATTTCGCGCGCGCTTGTCAGCCCAGACGGTCGGGCGACTGAAGCGTTATTGCTGGTTGAATTTGCTGGCGATGAGGCCTCGATCTTGGACGAGAGGCTTCGGGCACTCGATACCCTGGTCGCCGATCACGGGCTGCCGGGGTGGGTCGTGCCACTCGTGCAACCAGCTGAGCAGGCCGCGTTGTGGGAGGTCAGAAAGGCGGGCCTCAACATCATGATGTCACTGCGCGGCGACGGAAAGCCCATCTCATTTATTGAGGACTGTGCGGTTCCACTGGCCCACCTCGCGGAGTACACCGCTGCATTGACAGAGGTGTTTGCCGGACATGGCACGCAGGGCACCTGGTATGCACATGCCTCCGTGGGCACCCTGCATGTGCGGCCTATCTTGGATCTCAGGCGCGATGGCGCGCAGAAGATGCGGGCAATTGCGCAGGAGGCCTCCGAACTGGTGCGAAGATTCAAGGGCGCCTTCTCTGGAGAGCATGGCGATGGCTTGGTGCGCAGTGAGTGGGTGTCCTGGCAGTTTGGTCCCAGACTGACCCGCGCGTTTGAGGACGTTAAGGATGCCTTTGATCCTCAGAATCGGCTCAACCCAGGCAAGATCGTTCGCTCCACGCGTATGGACGACCGGCACCTCTTTCGGTTCTCGCCCGCTTATCGGGTTCTGCCCATTCGTCCTGCGCTTGATTGGTCGGAGTGGAATGTGGATAACGACCCCTCTCGGCCGAGCGCACCAGGGGGGCTTGGCGTTTACGTGGGTCCGCCCGGTTCGGGTCAAGACCCGGCGCATGGTCTGGCGAAGGCTGTGGAGATGTGCAATAACAACGGCCACTGTAGGAAATTTGATGCGGGCACGATGTGCCCCAGTTACCGCGTCACCCGCCAAGAGCAGCATGTCGTGCGGGGCCGTGCCAATACCCTTCGGCTCGCACTCTCAGGCCAGATCCCGGGTGGGCTCGTTTCAGATGCCGTTCAAGAGGCGCTCTCGCTGTGTGTCTCCTGCAAGGGCTGTCAGAGAGAATGTCCCACAGGTGTTGATATGTCCCGCATGAAGCTGGAGGCGCAATATGCGCGGGGGCTCGCTTACGGTTGGCCGCTGCGAGATCGACTCCTGGTGGCGCTTCCGAAGCTCTCTGCATGGATGCGGACATGGCCGGGGCTTCGATTGCTTCCGATCTTGCGAGATCGTATCCCTGGGCTGGCGGGTTTATTGGAGCCTTTGATCGGTATTGCGCGGACACGTCCCATGCAGCAGTGGGCACCGCGTCGCGCTCGACTATCGCTCAATACCTTGACGTCAGTACCCCTGACCCAAGCCGATCTGGTGCTCTGGGTGGATAGCCTCACGGAGGCCTATCACCCTGACCGTATCGCACTGGCGCATCGGCTCATGACCAGGCAGGGTCTTCGTGTGGGCCTCGTGGGTGCCTTGAGGGGTCAGAACCTGTGCTGCGGCCGCACGGCACTCTCCGTCGGGGCGATCGATGAAGCCAAGCGTCGCGCGGCTGAGCTACGACAAGCGCTCGCCCCAGCGATTGAGCGAGGTATTCCGATTGTAGGATTGGAGCCTTCATGCCTACTGAGTCTGCGTGATGAATGGAAGGCGATGGGGTTTGGTGAGGGGGTTAAGCTCTTTGAGGAGTGGTGGGTCGAGGCCTGGGATCGCAAGCAGATTCAATTCATGCCCATTTCGCAGCCCACGCCTGTCGCCTTGCACGGACACTGTCACCAGAAGGCTGCTGGCGCCGTTCCTGCGATCACGCGCGCTCTCGAGTCTGTTGGATACGTCGTGACGCCTATCACCAGCAGTTGCTGTGGCATGGCCGGTGCCTTTGGGCTTCGACCGGAGAACCAGGATATTTCAAAGGCCATGGCAGAACTGAGTCTTGCCCCAGCGATTCGGGCTCTCCCGCCAGACACCCTGGTCGTTGCCGATGGATTGTCCTGCCAGCATCAGATTTCTGATCTCACCCCCAGAGAGGCGCTACATGCCGTGGAGGCCTTGGCATTGGCGTTGGGAGAATCTCTGGATAATGCGTAAAACTAGACCTTCTCGACTGGACTGAAAACTCATGGATCCAACCTTCCGCAAGCAAGCCCTCGAATATCACGCGCTGCCCACGCCTGGAAAATTGGCCATCGTGCCCACCAAGCAGCTCACCAATCAACGTGATCTTGCTTTGGCCTATTCCCCTGGCGTTGCTGCGGCGTGCGAGGAGATTGTGAAGGATCCGATTCATGCCTTTCGATACACCGCGCGAGGGAACCTCGTTGGTGTTGTCACCAACGGGACTGCTGTCCTCGGTTTGGGAAACATTGGGCCCCTGGCGGCAAAGCCTGTCATGGAGGGGAAGGCTGTTCTCTTTAAGAAATTTGCAGGCATCGACGTATTCGATATTGAGCTCAATGAGTCGGATCCTGATCGGCTGGTTGAGGTCATTGCTGCACTCGAGCCTACTTTTGGCGGCATCAATCTCGAGGACATCAAGGCGCCCGACTGCTTTTTGGTTGAACGCAAACTGCGCGAGCGCTTGCGCATCCCCGTCTTTCACGACGATCAGCACGGCACTGCCATTGTGGTGGGTGCTGCGCTCGTCAACGGCTTGCGGGTGGTGGGTAAGAAGATCGATGCGATCAAGCTGGTGGTCTCAGGTGCCGGAGCGGCTGCACTCGCATGCCTAGACCTGCTGCTCGACCTTGGCCTGCCGCGTGAGCATATTTGGGTGACAGACATTGAGGGTGTGGTCTACGAGGGACGCACCAGCTTGATGGATCCTGAGAAGGCCAGGTTCGCACAGCCTACCGATGCGAGAACACTCTCAGAGGTCATTGCAGATGCTGATGTATTTCTTGGCCTGTCTGCAGCAGGCGTACTCAAGCCCGAGATGGTTGCCAAGATGGCAGCAAACCCCATCATTTTCGCGCTGGCAAATCCCACGCCAGAAATCATGCCCGAGGAAGCCCATGCGGTCCGATCGGACATCATCATGGCAACGGGTCGGACCGACTATCCGAACCAAGTGAACAACGTGCTGTGCTTTCCGTTCATTTTTCGAGGGGCACTCGATGTGGGTGCAACGACCATCACGCGGGGTATGGAACTCGCAGCTGTTCATGCCGTGGCCGAACTCGCCCGCGCGGAGCAGTCTGACGTCGTTGCAGCCGCCTACGGAACCGAAGGCGTGCAGTTTGGGCGGGAGTACCTCATCCCCAAGCCATTTGATCCCCGCCTGATTGTCAAGATTGCCGAAGCCGTTGCTCAGGCTGCGATGGAGGATGGAGTGGCCACCCGCCCCATTCTTGATATGGACGGGTATAGAGAACAACTCCAGGAGTTCGTCTACCACTCCGGTAACTTCATGAAGCCGCTTCTCACTGCGGCCAAACAGGCAGAGCGTCGCCGCGTGGTCTTTGCAGAGGGTGAAGAAGAGCGGGTCTTGCGAGCCGTGCAGGTCATTGTCGATGAGCACATTGCTCATCCGATCTTGATCGGTCGTCCTGCTGTGATCCAGGAGCGCATTCAACGATACGGACTCAGGGTTCAGGACGGCGTGGACATCACGCTGGTGAATCCCGAGCAGGATGAGCGTTACCGAGACTATTGGGAGACCTATCACCGCATGACAGAGCGTAAGGGTGTAACCGCTCAGTACGCGAAGATTGAGATGCGTCGCCGGCAGACGCTCATCGGTGCCATGATGATTCATAAAGGAGATGCAGATGCAATGGTCTGCGGCACCTTTGGAAATCATGCGCTTCACCTGAACTATGTGAACCAGGTCCTGGGATTGAGTCCCGATGCCCGTGTTTTTGGCGCGATGAATATTCTCATGCTGCCGGGCCACACCGTCGCGCTGGTCGATACCCATGTTAACGAGTCGCCTTCAGCGGAGGAGATCGCTGAGATCACCCTCATGGCTGCAGATCAAATGAAGCGCATGGGTTTAGAGCCTCGGGTTGCACTCCTCTCACACAGCAGCTTTGGAAGCTCAAATGCCGACTCTGCAACGAAGCTGCGTTCAGCACTGGGCATGATTCGATCACGTCGCCCCGATTTGAATGTCGACGGAGAGATGCACGGCGATCTTGCGCTCGACCCCGCTGCGAGAAAGGCCTATATGCCCAACTCCACGCTGCAGGGGCCCGCGAACTTGTTGGTGTTCTCCAACCTCGAGTCTGCGAACATCTCCTACAACCTATTGAAGACGGCTGCAGGCAACAATGTGGCCGTTGGCCCGGTCCTCTTGGGATGCGCGGCGCCCGTGCACATCGTGACACCCTCGGCAACCGTGCGTCGCTTGGTTAATATGACTGCGGTGGCTGTGCTCGATGCCAACCGCAGGGCGGAGACTGCCCAGGGCTAAAACTCCTGGGCGCGTACTGCAATCACGCTCAAGATGGCGCTTGCAACGGTCTCAGTGCGGAGCACGCGGGGCCCGAGCCGAAGCCCCTGAAATCCGGATGCCCTGGCCTCCCGTTCCTCCTGGTCAGTCCATCCAGCCTCCGGACCGATGGCGACCCAGACCTGCGATTTCAGTGCGGCCTGAGAGACCGACGCCGGACCAAAGGGGTCTAGGAGCCAGCCAGTCTTCTCGCCACCCGCATCTGTAAAGGCGTTGAGGGCCGCATTCAGGTCCGTGACAGGATGCACAACGGGGGTGTGGTTGCGGCCGCATTGCGCTGCAGCGGACTCCACGACCCGTTGCCAGTGGGCTTGCCGCTTGGTTGCCCGTTCTCCCGAGAGCTGGAGTTGACTGCGTGCAGCCTGTACGGGCCAGATCTCAGCGGCACCAAGCTCAGTTGCTTTCTGAACGACCCAGTCCATCTTGTCTGCGAGGCAGAGGCTTTGAATGACCACGGTCCTGATGGGTGATTCCCTCTGCACGGCCACGAGGGGTTCGAGTACGACCTGGCAGGCCTGGGCGTGGGCAGTCAGAATTCGGCCTTGCGCCTCAAGCCCGTGGCCATTGAAGAGCGCAACGGCGTCCCCTGCCGACAGCCGCAGGACGCGAATGAGGTGGTGAGACGCTTCGGGCCCTAAAACATTCAGGCCTGCAGTGGCCAATGGCCAGTGGACGCGGGGAATCATCAGCGTTTCGAACCTCAATTCGTAAGAAAAGCTCGGCGCTTCGTCAAAGCGAAGTCGGTAGAATCCCTATTCTGCCAAGCTACGCTTCCGTGTGCTGTCACGGTGAGCCAAATTACAAAAAGGGAGACTCCATGCAGACGCTTTCCGCCCCCATTGCTCGTGATATGGCAAACGCCATTCGAGCCCTTGCAATGGATGCAGTGCAGCAGGCCCATTCCGGGCACCCCGGTATGCCGATGGGCATGGCCGAAATGTCGGTGGCCCTCTGGCGCCAGACGCTCAAACACAACCCAGCCAATCCGCAATGGGCCGATCGTGATCGATTCGTGCTCTCGAACGGCCACGGCTCCATGCTGATTTACGCCCTCTTGCATCTGACCGGCTACGACTTGCCCATGCAAGAGCTCAAGCAGTTCCGTCAGTTGCACTCGAAAACCCCAGGGCACCCCGAAGTGGGCATGACCCCAGGCGTTGAGACAACGACTGGCCCATTGGGTCAGGGCATTACCAATGCCGTGGGTATGGCACTCGCTGAGCGACTGTTGGCAGCAGATTTCAATGAGCCTGGCCACACCGTGGTCGATCACAACACATACGCATTTCTGGGCGACGGATGTCTCATGGAGGGCATCAGTCATGAGGCCTGCGCTCTTGCGGGCGTCTGGGGGCTCTCCAAGCTCATCGCGCTCTATGACGACAATGGCATCTCGATTGACGGTAAGGTCGATGGCTGGTTCCGTGATGACACCGCCAAGCGATTTGAGGCTTATGGCTGGAATGTCATTGGGCCTATTGATGGTCATGACCTGCCAGCGGTTCAGGCGGCCCTGAATACCGCCAAAGGGTGGGCGAAAAATGGCAAAGCGGGACGCCTTGCCCCCACACTGATTATTTGTCGCACCCAGATTGGCCAAGGCTCCCCAAACCGCGCCGGCACTGCAAAGGCGCATGGTGAGGCCTTGGGAGCAGATGAAATTGCGCTCACCCGCAAAGCGATTGGCTGGTCGCACGAGCCATTCGTGATTCCCCAGTCGGTCTATGACGCATGGGACTGTAGGGCTGAGGGCGCTGCCGCTGAGGCCGACTGGAATGCCCGCTTTGAGGCCTACGCGTCCGCATTTCCTCAGAAGGCTGCCGAATTCAAGCGACGCATGCGCGGCGAGCTTCCCGAGGGGTTTGCAAAGGATCATCAGGCGCTCATCGATCGCCTCTGCGCCGAGGGGCAGAACGTGGCGAGTCGCAAGGCCTCGCAGATTGCGCTCGATGATCTCGGTCCCCGTGTGCCCGGCCTTTTAGGCGGCTCCGCGGACCTCACCGGCAGCAACCTCACGAATTGGAAGGGAGTACAAAGTCTCAGTGTTGACGCCAAGGGCGTGCTCACGCCAGGGCGTCACATCAGCTATGGCGTGCGTGAGTTCGGCATGGCAGCGATATGCAATGGCATTGCCCTGCATGGTGGATTCATCCCCTATTGCGGCACCTTCCTCACATTCTCGGACTACAGCCGCAATGCCATTCGCATGGCAGCGCTCATGCGTCAGCGGGTCATTCACGTCTTCACGCACGACTCCATTGGCTTGGGCGAGGATGGTCCGACCCACCAGCCCGTTGAGCACCCTGCAGCGCTTCGATTGATTCCCTTCTTGGATGTATGGCGCCCAGCCGATGCAGTTGAGACAGCCGTGGCCTGGCAGGTTGCGATAGAGTCCAACGACCGCCCAAGCGCGTTGCTGCTCTCTCGTCAGGGTCTTGCGCCTCAGATTTGTTCACCCTCAGTTGCTGCGCTTGCGAAGCGAGGCGGCTATGTGCTGCAGTCTGATCCACGTCCCCAAGTGGTCCTCATGGCCACAGGCTCTGAAGTGGAGATCGCCACCAAAGCCGCAGCCGCACTGAGGGCTTCAAAGATTCGGGTCCGCGTGGTCTCGCTGCCGTCCACCACCGTTTTTGACCGGCAGTCGGTCGCTTATAAGGCCGAGGTGCTTCCTGCGGGCATTCCCAGAATCGTGATTGAGGCCGGCGTGACCGATGGCTGGTGGAAATATCAGCCTGCTGCGGTGCTTGGCCTGGACCGTTTTGGCGAGTCTGCCCCGGCTGGCGAGCTCTTCAAGCTCTTTGAACTCACGCCTGAGGCGGTTGAAAAGACCGCTCGCATCATTCTTAAGAAATAAATCAGAGGAGATTAACCATGACCATTCGAGTTGCTATTAACGGCTACGGCCGAATCGGCCGCAACGTGCTGCGCGCCCACTATGAAGGCGGAAAGCGTCACGACATTGAGATTGTGGCGATCAATGATTTGGGTAAGCCAGAGACCAATGCGCACCTCACCCAGTACGACACCGCGCACGGACGCTTTCCGGGGCAAGTCTCCGTCGACGGCGACTATATGGTCGTCAACGGTGACCGCATTCGTGTGCTTGCCAATCGCAATCCTGCCGAGTTGCCCTGGGGCGAGCTCGGCGTGGATGTGGTGCTCGAGTGCACGGGCTTTTTCACGTCAAAAGAGAAGGCATCTGCACACTTGGCCGGTGGCGCGAAGAAGGTCGTGATCTCCGCGCCCGGTGGCAAAGATGTCGATGCCACAGTCGTCTTCGGTGTGAATCATGGCGTGTTGAAGGCCACCGACACCGTCATCTCCAATGCCTCTTGCACCACCAACTGCCTTGCTCCTGTCGCCAAGGTACTCGACACCGCCATTGGCATCGAGTCGGGCCTCATGACCACGATTCATGCATACACCAACGATCAGGTTCTCACGGACGTGTATCACGAGGACCTTCGCCGTGCCCGTTCTGCCACCATGTCCATGATCCCCACCAAGACCGGAGCTGCCGCCGCTGTAGGCCTCGTGTTGCCAAGCCTTAACGGAAAGCTCGATGGGTTTGCCATGCGTGTGCCCACCATCAACGTCTCCGTGGTGGACCTGACCTTCGCAGCGAAGAAGGCCACGACTGCGGACGAGGTAAACGCCCTTTTGAAGGCCGCCAGTGAGGGTGATCTCAAGGGTGTGTTGGGATACAACACGCTGCCCTTGGTATCGATTGACTTCAACCACGACGCGCATTCCAGCGTGTTCGACGCGACTCAGACCCGTGTCTCGCCTGACGGCAAACTGGTGAAGATTCTGTCTTGGTACGACAACGAGTGGGGCTTCTCCAACCGCATGCTCGATACGACCGTGGCTTTGATGTCAGCAAAGTGAGGCGCCAATGAAGTTCAAACGCATGTCAGACCTCGATCTGGCAGGGAAGCGTGTTTTCATTCGCGCAGACCTCAACGTGCCCCAGGATGATGCGGGCGCCATCACCGATGACACCCGCATTCGCGCCTCTATGCCTGCTATTCAGGCGGCCCTCGAGGCCGGTGCGGCCGTCATGGTCACCTCGCACCTGGGTCGGCCCACGGAGGGCGAACTCAAGGCTGAAGATTCACTTGCGCCCGTCGCCGAGCGCATGGAGGCTCTGCTAGGGCGTCCCGTGCGCCTGGTGACGCATTGGGTCGATGGTGGCTTCGATGTCAACGTCGGAGAGGTGGTGCTGCTCGAGAACTGCCGCGTCAATAAGGGCGAGAAGAAGGACGACGAGGTGCTGGCCCAGAAAATGGCGCAGCTCTGCGACGTCTATGTGAACGACGCATTTGGTACAGCCCATCGGGCCGAGGCCACCACTCACGGCATCGCGCGCTTCGCGAAGGAGGCGTGTGCGGGGCCGCTCATGGCGGCTGAACTCGATGCGCTCGGAAAGGCGTTGTCTGCACCCAAGCGCCCCTTGGTTGCGATTGTTGCTGGCTCCAAAGTCTCTACCAAGCTCACCATCCTCAAGTCACTCTCAACAAAGGTTGATCAGCTGATTGTGGGCGGCGGCATTGCCAATACGTTCATGGCAGCCGTAGGGCTTCCCATTGGGAAATCGCTCTCAGAGCCCGATCTGCTCGGGGAGGCGAAGGCGATCATTGATGCCATGCAGGCGCGGGGTGCTGCTGTGCCCATTCCCGTCGATGTGGTTACAGCCAAAACATTTTCAGCCGATGCAGAGGCGCAGACCAAGTCCGCTGCAGACGTGGCGACCGACGACATGATTCTCGACATTGGACCAGAGACGGCAGAGCAGCTTGCCAACATGATCTCCCAGGCGGGAACAGTGGTCTGGAACGGTCCTGTTGGGGTCTTCGAGTTCAATGCGTTTTCGGGCGGAACCGAGCGACTCGCGCGCGCCATTGCGTCCTCCTCAGCCTTCTCGATTGCTGGCGGTGGCGATACCCTTGCCGCAATCGCGAAGTATGAGGTGACCGACAACGTTGGCTATATCTCTACAGGCGGTGGTGCTTTTCTCGAGTTTCTCGAGGGCAAAACCCTCCCTGCTGTGGCTATTCTGGAGTCCCGCGCATCGCGCTAACGCAATCTCCCTGAGGAGTATCGAATGACTGCTGTGAGTCGTGCCACCAAAATTGTGGCCACCATTGGGCCCGCCTCCAGCAGTCCGGAGCGCATAAAAGAGCTCGTCGCAGCAGGCGTCGATGTCTTTCGGCTCAACTTCTCGCATGGGAGTGCGGACGAGCACCGCGAGCGCGCCCGACTGATTCGGGCGGAGGCGCTCGCTCAAGGCCGATCCGTAGCCGTGCTGGTGGATTTACAGGGCCCAAAGATTCGGGTGGGTAAGTTCGCCGACGGCAAGGTCTCCCTCGCGTCTGGTGCCCCGTTTCGCTTCGATACCCACGATATCCCGGGGGATACATCCCGTGTCGGTCTTGATTACCCCGAGCTCATTCAGGATGTTGGGCCTGGAGACACACTCCTGCTCAACGATGGCCTGATTTCGATGGCCGTGGAGGCCGTTGGAAAGGCACACATCGACTGCGTGGTGATCGAGGGCGGCATTCTCTCCGACCGCAAAGGCATCAATCGTTTGGGCGGTGGGCTGTCGGCGCCAGCACTCACCGATAAAGACAAGGCAGATATCGTTGTTGCGGCTGAGATCGAAGCCGACTACCTCGCCGTCTCGTTTCCAAAGAGCGCAAGCGATATGCACGAGGCGCGCGCGCTGCTCAAGGCGGCCGGAGGCCACGCCTGGTTAATTGCCAAGATCGAGCGGGTCGAGGCCATTGAGAATCTTGCCGAAATCATCGAGGCCTCGAACGGACTTATGGTTGCGCGGGGCGATTTGGCCGTTGAGGTGGGTGATGCAGCGGTTCCGGCCTTGCAAAAGCGCATGATCCGCATGGCGCGGGAGGCCAATCGCCTGACCATCACCGCGACACAGATGATGGAGTCCATGATCCAGTCCCCCGTCCCCACGAGAGCTGAGGTCAGTGATGTGGCTAACGCGGTCCTCGATGGAACGGACGCAGTCATGCTCAGTGCAGAGACTGCCGCGGGACAATTCCCGGTGCGTACCGTTCAGACCATGGTCCGAATCTGCGTCGAGGCGGAAAAATTCCACAAACCCACGCTCGAGGCCGATTTTCTGAATCGTACCTTTACGCGCATCGATCAATCCGTTGCCATGGCAGCGCTCTTCACTGCACGCCACCTTGAGGTCAACTGCATTGCCGCACTCACAGAGTCGGGTGCCACAGCGCTCTGGATTTCTCGCTTGAATGCGGGGGTGCCGGTCTATGCGCTAACCCCCAGCGAGCGCAGCCGTCGCCGAATGGCCTTGTATCGAGATGTGCTGCCTTTGGCTATGGAGCGCGTGCATGAGGATCGCGACGTGCTGCTGGCCATGGCGGAGCAGAGCCTCGTTGATGCAGGCGCGGTGAATAAGGGTGACCTTATCGTGTTGACCGTGGGTGAGCCCGTGGGTCAGCCAGGGGGCACAAATACGATGAAAATTGTCAGGGTCACGGCCGTTGCAGGGCAGGGTTTTGCGTCGGGCGCCTAGACGCGCGAAAATACGCGTTTCGCTCGAATTAAGGGGGGTACCCAATGGCTCTGGTCTCTTTGCGCCAAATGCTCGATCATGCGGCGGAGCATGGCTATGGCATTCCAGCATTCAACGTCAACAACCTCGAGCAGGTGCAGGCCATCATGTCCGCAGCTGCCGAGATCGATGCGCCCGTCATCATGCAGGCGAGCGCAGGTGCCCGCAAATACGCAGGTGAGCAGTTTCTGAGGCATCTCATTGAGGCTGCCGTTGAGTCATACCCCCACGTGCCTGTTGTCATGCATCAAGACCACGGACAGAGCCCCGCGGTGTGTGAAGGTGCGATGAACCTGGGTTTCTCGAGTGTCATGATGGACGGCTCGCTCGAGGCCGATGGAAAAACGATTGCCAGCTATGCATACAACGTCGCAGTCACCCAAGAGGTGGTGAAGATGGCCCATGCGCGCGGGATATCGGTGGAGGGGGAGTTGGGTTGCCTGGGAAGCCTAGAGACCATGCGCGGCGACAAGGAAGACGGCCACGGAACCGAAGCCACGATGACCCACGACCAGCTGCTCACGGACCCCGAGCAGGCTGCGGACTTTGTGCGCCAGACCCAGCTCGATGCCCTCGCCATTGCCATTGGAACCAGTCATGGTGCGTACAAGTTCACCCGCGAGCCCACGGGAGACATTCTTGCCATTGCACGCATCAAGGAAATTCACCGTCGCATTCCCAATACCCATTTGGTGATGCACGGGTCATCATCGGTTCCCCAAGAGCTGCTAGCGGAAATTCGCGCGTTCGGTGGCGATATGAAGGAGACCTATGGCGTACCGGTGCGAGAGATTCAAGAGGCGATTCAGCATGGCGTGCGCAAGATCAACATCGACACGGATATCCGTTTGGCGATGACCGCAGCCATTCGGCGTTATCTTGCCGAGCAGCCTTCGAAGTTCGATCCGCGTGATTATCTAAAGCCGGCACGTGAGGCCGCTCGCC